>JAWVFN010000063.1:0-21820 GCA_033855935.1 Solirubrobacterales bacterium
GGCCGGGGCCGCCCGCGCCGAGGCTGGCCGAGGGCAGCATCCCGAGCGAGCCGGTGAGCATCGCGGCCTCGTCGGAGAGGATGTCTCCGAAGAGGTTCTCGGTGAGGATCACGTCGAAGCCGGCCGGCTTGGAGACGAGCTGCATCGCCGCGTTGTCGACGAGCATGTGGTCGAGCTCGACGTCCTCGTGATCGGCGGCGAGCTTGGTGACCGTCTCGCGCCAGAGGCGCGACGTCTCGAGCACGTTGGCTTTGTCGACGGAGGTGACCTTGCCGCGGCGTCCCTTGGCGGAGTCGAAGGCGACCGCGGAGATCCGCTCGACCTCGGCGACCGTATAGGCGCAGTCGTCGTGGGCGCGGTCGCCGTCGCGGCCGGAGTCGCCGAAATAGATGCCGCCGGTCAGCTCGCGGACGACGAGCAGGTCGGTGCCCTCGATCCGGTCGCGCCGCAGCGGGCTGGCGTCGAGCAGCGCCGGGATCGGCTTGACCGGGCGCAGGTTGGCGTAGAGGCCGAGGCCCTTCCTCAGGCCAAGAAGTCCTTGTTCCGGGCGCGGCGCGCTGGGGTCGGTCGTGTCCCACTTGGGGCCTCCGACTGCGCAGAGAAGGACGGCATCGGCCTCCTTGCAGGCGGCCAGCACCTCGTCGGTCAACGCGGTGCCGTGGGCGTCGATCGAGGCGCCGCCGATTGGATGCTCGGCGATCTCGACGCCGCCGAGCTCGGCGAGCAGCTTCTGCGCTGCGGCGCCGATCTCGGGGCCGATGCCGTCGCCGGGCAGAAAGACGACGTTGCTCAAAGCACGCTTGGTCATAGAGGCCGGCGGGCCTGCATGTTGAGGCGGACGTAGTCGAGGGTCACCGGCTCGTCCATCTCGGCGACGACCTGATCGATGAAGGTCTCGCGGAGCTCCTCGGGTAGGAGCTGGAGGTGCGGCCCGAGGGTGACCGTTCGCATGAATTCCCGCGGCTCCGGTGGGCTCAGCGGCTTCGGCTCGAGCCAGGTCTCGATCTCCTCGAAGCCGGCGTCGCGCAGCTGCTCGGCGGTCTCCTCCGCCGAGGAGAAGTTCCACAGCATCTCCATCGCCTCGTAATGCTCGGCGAATTCGGGCCGCGAGGCCACGGTCGCGATCGCCTGCGCATGCCGCGCTACGTTGCCCTGCCCGCCACATTGGGCGTGGAGTCGACCCCCCGGCACCAGGCTCGCGTATATGCGGCGGAAGAGGTTCTCGTGGTCGACCACCCAGTGGAAGGTCGCGGTCGAGAAGACGACGTCGACGGGGTCCGCCAGCTCGAGCTCGGCGAGATCCATGACGCGGTATTCGGCAATGCGGTCGCCGAGGTTCGCTCGACACTGCTCGACCATCGACGGCGAGCCGTCGAGGGCGATCAGGCGCCCCTCGGGAAGGCGCTCGAGCAGCAGCCCGGTGACGCGGCCCGACCCCGCGCCGGCGTCGAGGACCGTCTCGCCTCCGTCGAGCTCGAGGCGCTCGACGACCTCGACACCCCAACTGAACTGGGGATCGGAGACGCGGTCGTAGGTCTTCGCGTCCCAATCGAGGGGACCTGTGTTCATCGGCCTGGGCTCGGCCGGGCTCACAACGCGGTCGTGACCGGCGCGTTGTCGGCGCCACCACGCTTCTCGAAGGCATCGATCGCGTCGGCCCGCTCCTCCATCGTCACCGCGACGTCGTCGAGGCCGTTGACGAGCCGGTGCTTGATCTGCTCGTCGATCTCGAACCTGAAAACGCCGGCGGCGCAGTTGACCGTCTGGTCGTCAAGGTCGATACGAGCCTCGCCCGACGCCGCTACCTGCCTGCACTCCTCCTCGCCGAGGATCACCGGCAGCAATCCGTTCTTGGTGCAGTTGGAGAAGAAGATGTCGGAGAACGACGGCGCGATGACGGCGTCGAAGCCGTAGTCCTTGAGCGCCCAGACGGCATGCTCGCGCGAGGACCCCGAGCCGAAGTTGCGGCCGGCGACGAGGATCGGATGCGCCTCGAGCTCGATCTCGCCGGAGCGAAACCAGTCGTAGAAGAGGAACTCGCCGAATCCGGTGCGCTCGATCCTTTTCAGGAATTGCTTGGGGATGATCTGGTCGGTGTCGACGTCGGAACGGTCGAGGACGGCGACGTGGCCCTCGATCAGCTGGACCGGGTCCATCTCAGCTCCAGTCCCTGATGTCGACGAAGTGTCCCTCGACCGCGGCCGCGGCGGCCATCTTCGGGCTGACCAGATGGGTGCGGCCGCCGGCGCCCTGGCGACCCTCGAAGTTGCGGTTCGAGGTCGAGGCGCAGCGCTCGCCGGGCTGGAGGATGTCGGGGTTCATGCCCAAGCACGCCGAGCAACCGGACTCCCGCCATTCGAAGCCGGCGGCGCGGAAGACCTCGTCGAGGCCCTCCTCTTCCGCTTGCTGCTTTACCTGCTGCGAGCCGGGGACGACCATGCCGCGCAGGCTCGAGGCGATCTTGCGGCCCTCGACCACGGCGGCGGCTTCGCGCAGGTCGGAGATCCGCGAGTTGGTGCAGGAGCCGATGAAGATCCTGTCGAGCGCGACGTCGGCCATCGGCGTGCCTGGCTTCAGGTCCATATAGGCGAGGGCGCGCTCGGCCGCCTCGCGGTCGGCGGGCGAGTCCATCTTCTCGGGGTCGGGAACGGTGTCGGTGACCTCGACCACCATCCCGGGCGTCGTGCCCCAAGTGACCATCGGCGAGATCGCCGCGGCGTCGACATCGACCTCCTTGTCGAAGGAGGCGCCGTCCTCGGTCGGCAATTGCCTCCAGCGCTCGACGGCGGCATCGAAGTCCTCGGGGGCGCCGGGGCGGCCCTTGACGTACTCGAAGGTCGTCTCGTCGGGCGCCACCATCCCGGCCCGGCCGCCGCCCTCGATCGTCATGTTGCAGATCGTCATCCGGTTCTCCATCGTCAGCACCTCGACCGCCGGGCCGGCGTACTCGACCGCGTACCCCTGCATGCCGCCGACGCCGAGGCGCCCGATCGTCGCCAGGATCAGGTCCTTGGCGGTGACGCCGTCGGCGAGCTCGCCCGAGTAGTTGATCCGCAACGTCTTCGGCCGCGCCTGCATCAGGGTCTGGGTCGCGAGCACGTGCTCGACCTCCGAGGTGCCGATGCCGAACGCCAGCGCCCCGAATGCCCCATGGGTGGATGTATGCGAGTCGCCGCAGACGATCGTCATCCCGGGCTGGGTGACGCCGAGCTCGGGGCCGATCACGTGGACGATGCCGCGCCGCTCGGAGCCGAGCGAGTAGATCGGCACGCCGAACTCCTCGCAGTTTTCCTCGAGCTTCTCGACCTGCTTGCGCGACAGCTCGTCGGCGATCATCTTCGCCACCGCGGTGCCGTCGGTGGGCACGTTGTGATCTGCCGTGGCAAGGGTCCGGTCGGGGCGGCGGACCTTGCGATCCGCCAGCCGCAGGCCCTCGAAGGCCTGCGGAGAGGTGACCTCGTGCACGAGGTGAAGATCGATGTAGATCAGCTCGTCGGCGACCTCGTGCAACTCCCAAATCTTGTCGAACAGTGTCCGCGGGCCAGAACTACTCATCTCTAGGACCTCCTGAGTCCGGCGGCGACGACGGCCAGGAACTCGGCGGTGTCGAGGCCTGGGTTCTCGAAGTGGTGCGGCAGATCGGCATCGAAGGTGACGGTGTCGCCTTCGCCAAGACCATAGTGCTGTCCGTCGACCACCAGCACCGGCGAGCCGGCGAGGACGACGGCGGTCTCGCGGGCGCCGGGCTCGTGCAGGGGCGGGTCGTCGGGGCCGCCGGTGGCGGCTCCCGGCTCCAGTGAGTGGGCGGAGACGTCGGCCCGCTGTCCCGGAAGCGGCGGGGTCAGCTCTTCGACCGCGTGACCGCGACGCCGGCGCCTGCGGCGTTCCCCCCGGCGGATGACGACGACGTGCGCCGCCTCGTCGAGGCGCAGCAGCTGCGACAGCGTCAGCTCGAGGCCGGCGGCGATCTTTGCCGCCAGCGCCAGCGTCGGGCTCGTCTCGCCGCGCTCGACCTGAGAGAGCATCGGGGCGCTGACTCCGCTGCGCTCGGCCAGGTCCCTGAGCGACAGGTCCATCGCCTCACGCAGCGAGTGGACCCGGCCGCCGATCGCGACGGGATCCGCGACCTGCGCCGGGATGCCGTTTCCTGCCTGGGTTGCCTGCACGAGTGCCATCTCCGTGCAAGATAACAGACATTTGTATGGAGAACAGGACAAAACCGCGTGCCTTACCACCGCAGTCACGCCTGCATAGTGCGCACGTTTAGTACATATGCCGCACGCTGCGGTGAGGTCGGGCGAACGTCGATTCAAGATGGGTGAGGCGCGCAAGGGTCACCCCCATCGCAATCACGGCCGTCCTGGCGCTCGGCGTCCTGTGGTCAGCCGCTCCGCCCCACGCCGACGCCGGCGCCCGCGCCGCCGTCGGCTCCGCGCTGCGGCAGAATCTCGCGCTGCGCGGCATGACCAGTACGAAGATCGCCTGTGCTCCGACTGCAGCCAAGTCGGCACGTTGCCGCTACACGGCGAAGCGAAACACCCCGACCGGAACCGTCAACAAGTGCAAGGGCAAAGCCCGGCTTCGCTCGTCCCGGCGCGGCTGGAAGGTCAGGGCGCGAGACCGTTGCAAGATCGTCCGCCTCGGGCCTCCCGCCGCCCTCGGCTTCGAAGAGTTTGGCTCCGACCCCAAGAATGTTGCGATCAGCGCCGCCGCGGGGGCGACCACCGACCGCCTCCTGGTGAATTGGAGCGAGATCGAAGCCGTTCCCGGCGTCTACGACTGGAGCAAATACGACCAGCTCTACAACCGGTTCACAGCGGCCGGGATCCACCCGGTCCTGGTCGCCGAGGGCGCTCCGCGGTGGGCCGCGGTTCAGGGCGTCGCCTGCGGTCTTGATGTCTGCGCCACCCCTCCCGCGAGCGCACACGACTCCCAATGGGGGCGGTTCGTCGCGGAGATCGCCCGCCGCTATCCGCTGGCCAAGGGGATCGAGATCTGGAATGAGCCCAACTACAACGTTTTTTGGTCCACGGGGCCCGACCCGGCTCGCTACGCGGATCTGCTCAAGACCTCGTACAGCGCGATCAAGAACGTCAATCCCGGGATGCCCGTGATTCTCGGCGGCCTCTATCCGTATCCAGTCCCGGGCGTCGCCTTTTCCGACCCTGCGGAGTTCTTGGCCGGGGTCTACCGCCACGGCGCCGGCTCGAGCTTCGATGCCGTCGGCGCCCACCCGTATCCAAGCGGACCGCCGTGGGTTCAGTCGATCATGGACCTCCTTCGCCCACTGCGCCAGGTCATGGCCGTCAACGGCGACGCGATGAAGCCGTTTTGGCTCACCGAGGTCGGGGTTTCGACCCTCGGACGGGCGAGCGAGGCCGAGCAGGCCGCGGCGCTGACGGGCTTGCTCGACACGGCCCAGACTTCGGGCGAGATCGCCGTCGTCCTGATTCACGAGCTCAAAGACCAGCAGGGCCCGTGGCCCGAATGGACGTGGGGGCTCGGTGTGCTCCACGCCGACGGAACGCCGAAGGCCTCCTTCTGTGCGCTTGCCGCCCGCGTCGGCCACAGCTGCGCCGTCCCGGGCTAGCGGAGCCACCTAGCTACCCTGGGCCCGATGCCCGCGATTGAGTTGCGCAGGGTCGTGAAGCGCTTCGGCGCGATCACTGCCGTCGACGAGCTCGACCTCGAGGTGCCCGAGGGCATCTGCCTCGGCCTGCTCGGGCCCAACGGCGCGGGCAAGTCGACGACGATGCGCCTTCTCACCGGGCAGGCGATCCCCGACAGCGGCGAGATCCGGGTGCTCGGGCACGACTTGCCCGGCGAGTCGAAGGCCGCGCGAGCCGAGATGGGCGTCGTTCCCCAGCTCGACAACCTTGACATCGACGTATCGGTCGAGGACAACCTGGCGATCTTCGCCCGCCTCTATCGCGTTCCCGACGTCCAGTTCGCCGTCGATCGTGCCCTCGACCTCGCCCGCCTGCGTGACAGGCGCCACGACGCGGTCGACGAGCTCTCCGGTGGCATGCGGCGCCGCCTGCTTCTCGCCCGCGGCCTCGTCCACCGGCCGCCGCTGCTTCTGCTCGACGAGCCGACCGTCGGGCTCGACCCCCAGATCCGCACCGAGATCTGGTCGCTGATCGACGCTCTGCGCACCGAGGGGACGACGATCCTGATGTCGACGCACTACATCGAAGAGGCCGAGCGCCTCGCCGACGAGGTCGCGGTGATGACCCACGGCAAGATCATCGCCCGCGGCAAACCCGCCGAGCTGATCACCGAGTACGCGGGCAGCGTCACGGCTGAGGTCTACGGACCGCCCGACCGGCTGGTCGAGGTCCGGGCGCAGGCCGAGGCGGCCGGCCTCGCCGTACGCGCCGCCGGCCCCGCCGTCGCGATCATGGGCGTCGAGAAGGCCGAGAACAACGGAATCCCCGAGGACGCAATCCGGCGTGCCGCGACGCTCGAGGATGTCTTCGTCACCCTGACCGGCGAGGAGGCCGAGTGAGTCCCGAGCCTCGACGGACGATCCGGATCAGGCGGCTCGAGCCCGTCGCGATCGGCGGCATCATGAGCCGCGAGTTCGCCAACTTCCGGACCTACTGGAAGGGCACGACCTTCTCCAGCATCCTCGAGCCGGTCGTCTACCTGCTCGCTCTCGGGCTGGGGCTCGGGGCAACGCTCGTCAACCGCAACGTCGACGGAGTCCCCTACGTCCAGTTCGTCGGCACGGGGATGGTCGCCACCGCGGTGATCTTCTCCAGCGCCCTGCCGGCGATGTTCGGGACCTTCGTCAAGCACCGCTTCCAGAACACCTACGACGCGCTGCTCGCGGCGCCGGTCGACGTCGAGGAGCTGGTCACCGCCGAGATGTTGTGGATCGGGCTGCGGTCGGCCGTGTACGGCGTCTTCCCCCTGTTCGTGGCCATGGCGTTCGGGCTCGATCCGGCTCCGGCCATGGTCCTCGTCCCCTTCTTCTGCTTCATCACAGCGCTCGGCTTCGCCGCCTTCGGGATCACCGTCGCAGCGACAGCCCAGAAGATCGACCAGTTCAACTACGTCACCTCGCTGGCGATCACGCCGCTGTTCCTCGTCGCCGGCACCTTCTTCCCGATCAACCAGCTCCCCCAAGGCGTGCAGATCGCCGCACAGCTCAACCCGCTCTACCACCTGGTTCAGCTCGTCCGCGACGCGAGCTTCGGCCTGCGGATGGTCGACTTCCTCCACGTCGCCTTCCTCGTCGCGCTGGCGCTGTTCTTCTGGCGGCTCGCGATCCGCCAGATGACGAAGCGCCTGATCGACTAGCTGGTCAGACCGGCAGCTTCTTCGCGCGCTTGCGGCACTTCTTGCGCTTCTTCTTCGAGTGCTTCTTCTTGCACTTCTTGAGTGCCGCGGCGCGCTTGCCGGTAGGCCCGGCCGGGGCGGCGGCCGGCGGACACGGCGCCAGCGGCGTTCCGGGTTCCCCGAAGCGCTGGAGCCTGTAGTTGTCCTGATCGCCGACCCAGAGGCCGCCCCTACAGTCAAACGCCAACCCTTCCGGGTTTTTCATCTGGCCGGCCCCGAGCCCAGGGCTTCCCGCCTGACAGGCCGCGGTGCAGATCTGGAATGCCGGCGTGGCGTCGGAAACTCCCCAGCCGAATGTCTTGACGAACGCCCCGGCCTTGGTGAACACATTGATCCGGTTGTTGCTGACGTCGGCCGCGTAAACGAGGCCGGCGCCGTTTGAAAGGACCGCGTATGCATTGTTGAATTGACCGGCCCCGGCGCCTGATGCGCCCACTTGGCAGCCGGTGATCGTCGTGCATACCTGAGGCCCGGTGCCCGGCGGAGTGGTGTCGATCACGTCCCAGCCGAAGGCGCGGATGAACGCACCGGCGGGCGTGAACTCCGAGATCCGGTTGTTCTGCCCCTCGGCGACGTAGACCGTGTCGGCGTCGAGGCTGACGTTGCGCGGCGCACTGAGCTGGCCCGCCTTTGCGCCGCCGATGCCGGCTTGACAGCCGCTGGTGCAGGTCTGGAGCGCCAACCCCCCGTCCTGGACGCCCCAGCCGAAGGTACGGACGAAGCCGCCGGCGGGCGTGAAGACGTCGATCCTGTGGTTGTTCTGGTCGGCTACCCAAACGTTCCCATCGGGACCGATGTCCACGCCGCGCGCCTTGTTGATCGCGCCCGCGCCTGTCTCGTTGTTCGTTCCCTGCTGACAGCCGGTGGCGCTCGTGCAGACCTGGAGACCGCTGTTCGGCGCGGCCCCGTCGATCACGTCCCAGCCGAAGGCGCGTACGAACGTGCCCGCCTGCGTAAAGACCGAAATGCGGTTGTTATAGGTGTCCGAGACGTAGATCAACCCAGAGGAATCCAGGGCGACGTCAGTCGGGGCGTACAGCTCGCCGGCCCCGCCGCCGTAGATTCCGGCGACGCATGTGGTCGTACACACCTCGAGCCCAGCGCCTCCGGCAACTCCCTCACCGAACGCGCGGATGAACGTTCCGCCGGGCGTGTACTCCGCGATGCGGCCGTTGTACTTGTCGGCGACGACGATGGTTCCCGAGCTGCTGTCGATCGCCAGCCCGGTCGGCTGCTTGAATTGCCCAGCGGCGCCGCCCGAGGTGCCCGGGCCGATGATGCTCAGCGGCGTGACCTCGGCGCCCGCGCCCGCCGGAACGAGGAAAGCCGCCGTCGCGATCGCGGCGACGACCGCGGGGCCGAAGATCCTCCTGCTCACGGCTGTGACCCTACCTCCTCACGGACCGGGCGTGCGCTCGGACGCCGCGTCGGCCGTGGCGTCCTCGGCCTGGGCGATTGCCGCCCCGTCGAGCGCGTTCGAGAGCGCCCGGACGTAGGCGCGTGCCGAGGCCTCGAGGATCGAGGTCGCGACGCCCTGGCCAGAGGCCAGGCGACCGTCGGCGCGCAGCGTCACCGTCACCTCGCCGAGCGCGTCCTCGCCGCCGGTGACGGCGCCGACGCGGTACTCGCGCAGCTCGGCCTCGGTCTCGACCGCGGCGAGGATGGCGCTGAAGATCGCGTCGACCGGCCCGTCGCCCGAGGACTCGGCCTCGGAGACATCGCCGGAGGGCAGCTTGACCGCGACCTTTGCCTTCGGCTCGTGCGACGAGCCATCGGAGACTTCGAAGGAGTCGAGCGTGTACGACTCGGTGCGCTCGCGCATCTCGTCGGAGACGATCGCCTCGAGGTCGAGCGCGGTCACCTGCTTCTTCTTGTCGGCGATCGCCTTGAACCGTTTGAACGCCTGGTTCAGCGCGTTGCCCTCGACCACGAAGCCGAGCTCGCCCAGCGCGTCCTTCAGCGCGTGGCGGCCGGAGTGCTTGCCGAGCACGATCGAGTTCGAGTCGAGCCCGACCTCGGTCGGGTCCATGATCTCGTAGGTCGAGCGCTCCTTGAGCACGCCGTCCTGGTGGATGCCGGACTCGTGCGCGAACGCGTTGCGGCCGACGACCGCCTTGTTCGGAGACACGTCGTAACCGGTGAAGCGCGTGACCATGCGGCTTGTGCGCGCCAGCTCTTTGGTGTTGATGTCGGTGTCGAACCCGTGCGCGTCGTTGCGCGTCCGCAGCAGCATCACGATCTCCTCGAGCGAGCAGTTGCCGGCCCGCTCGCCGATGCCGTTGATCGAGCACTCGATCTGGCGGGCCCCGGCCAGCAGCCCGGCGTAGGAGTTGGCGACCGCCAGCCCCAGGTCGTCGTGGCAGTGGACCGAGACCTCGAGGTCCTTCAGCTCGGGGACCAGCTCGTAGAGGCGCTTGAAATAGGCGCTGAATTCCTCGGGCGTCGTGTAGCCGACGGTGTCGGGGATATTGATCGTCGTCGCTCCTTCGGCGACGGCGATGGCGCAGACCTCGGCGGTGAACTCGAGGTCGGCGCGGGTGGCGTCCATCGGCGAGAACTCGACGTCGTCGCAGTAGGACTTGGCGAGCGTCACCGCCGCCTTGGCCTGGCCCTTGACGTCCTCGCGCGTGGTCTGGAGTTGGTGCTCGATGTGGATGTCGGAGGTCGAGATGAAAGTGTGAATCCTCGGCCTCTCGGAGTCCTTGATCGCCCCCCAGGCCGCGTCGACGTCGGCCTTGTGCGTGCGGGCGAGCCCGCAGATGATTGGGCCCTCGACCTTGCGGGCGATGCTCTCGACCCCTTCGAAGTCTCCGGGCGAGGCGATCGGGAATCCGGCCTCGATCACGTCGACGCCGAGGCGCGCCAGCTGCTGGGCGATCTCGAGCTTCTCGCCGGCGTTCAGCGAGATGCCGGGTGACTGCTCGCCGTCGCGCAGGGTCGTGTCGAAGATGTGGACACGTTCGTGAGTGGTACTGCCGGTGTTGCTCATGACTTCCTCCTTCTCCGAATGCTGACCAATGACCTGTCGTTTGCGGCTAACGCGCCGCCCAGCGCTATTCCCCCCGAGGGGGGAGGAGAAGGAGAAGCGCGAGGCTGTCGAGCGTGCGGCTCATTGGTCGAATCAGACTAGCACCGCGTTCAAGCGCTCAGGGAACGAGAACGACCTTGCCGATGTTCTTGCGGTCGGCGATGAACTGGTGGGCGTCGCCGGCGCGGTCGAAGGGGAAGGCTTCGGCGACCACCGGCTCGAGCTTCGCCGACGCGATCTCGGCCTGCAGCGGCTCGATGATCCGCGTCAGCCCGGGCTCGGCGTCGGACCACTTGAGCATGTTGAGGCCGAAGATCCCCTTGTTCTCGCTCATCGCATTGAGGCTCTTCCACCAGGGGAACGTTGCAAATGGGCCGCGCGCCATCGCGCTTGCGGCTTTGCGGATGCTGCGGCCGGTGCCGGTCGAGGCCTCGGAGAGCCCGTACATGACGAGGCAGCCACCGCCGCGGAGCAGGCGGTAATCCTTCTTGAAGTTCGTCGGCCCGGTGGCGTCGATGATCACGTCTACCCCCTCCCCCTCGGTGATCCGGTTGACCTCCTCTTCGAAGTCCTGCGAGCGGTAGTCGATCGCATGGTCAACGCCGAGGGCAAGTATCGCGTCGTGCTTTCCCGGCGAGGCCGTGCCGAAGATCTCGGCGCCACGGGCCTTGGCGAGCTGGATCGCCGCCGTGCCGACGCCGCCGGCGGCCGCGTGGATGAGCACGCGATCGGCCTTCTCGAGGCCGCCCATCGTCACCAGCGCCGCGTAGGCGGTCGCGTAGTTGACGGGAATCGCGGCGCCCTGCTCGAAGCTGAGCCGGTCCTCCAGGGGAAGAACCTGGTCGGCCGGCGCGATCGCGAGCTCGGCCTGACCCTCGAAGCGCGTTCCGGCGGTGACCCGGTCACCGATTTTGAATCCCGAGACGCCATCGCCGAGCGAGTCGACCTCGCCGGCGACCTCGTAGCCGAGGACACACGGCGGCTTCGGAGCATCGGGATAGAGGCCGACGCGCGCCATCGTGTCGGCGAAGTTGATTCCGGCGGCTTTGACCGCGATCCGGATCTCGCCGGGGCCCGGCTGGGGGTCTGGGCGGTCCTGGACCTGCAGCACCTCCGTCCCTCCGTGACCCGTGAGCACAACCGCTCGCATGCGACTGAGCCTATCCCTCGGGCGGCGCCCAGGCCGCGTCCATGTCCACTCGCTTGCCCGTGAACGGCACCCCTTCGGCCTCGAGCTTGCGGCGCTGGGCGTCGCCTTGGGTGAGCGAGCCGTCGGCGCGCACCACGCGGTACCAGGGAAGGTCGGAGGGATGGCCTTGCGACATGATCCGACCCGCGAGGCGCGGTGCCCCCGGGGTCAGGTCGCCGTAGGTGGTCACGTGCCCCTCTGGGATCGAGCGGATCCGCCGGTAGACCTCCTCGGCGCGATCGGCTGCGTCCACGGCCCTAGAGGTCGACCGATCGGCCGACGGCGAAACCGTCGAGTTCGAGGATCGCCTCGATCGTCTCCTGCTTCACCGGCGCGTCGGTGGTCAGGATCATCACCGCGGTCTCGCCCTCGGTCTCGGCGCCGACGGCGGCGGAGACGATGTTGACCCCCTGCTCGCCGAAGATCGTGCCGACCCGCCCGATCATGCCCGGCTGGTCGGCGTAGCGGAAGACCGCGAGGTGGTCGGCCATAGGCAGGTAGAAACCCTCGCCCCAGAGGCCGACGAGGGTGGGCTCGTGGCGCGGTCCCACGGTCGTGCCGGAGACCTCAACCTCTTCGTCACCGGCCTCGACGCGGACGGTCACCAGGTCGGTGAACTCCTCGGCAACGGGGTCGCGCGATTCGGAGAGCTCGATCCCGCGCTCTTCCGCCAGGGACGCCGAGTTGACGAGGTTGACCTGCTCCTCGGTGTGACCCGAGAGGATTCCCGACAGCACGGCGATGCCGAGCAGGCGCGAGTCGTGGTCGGCGAGGCGCCCGCGGAGCTCGACCCGGACCCGCGAGACCGGGCCTTCGGCCAGCCCCTGGGCGAGCTTTCCAAGCTTCTCGGCGAGCGGCACGAACGGTGCCAGAGCCTCCATGTGCTCCGGGCGGACGGCGCCGATGTTGACCGCGTAGGTGACGACGCCGTTGGTGAGAGCGGCCGTGACTTGCTCGGCGGTGACGATCCCGGCACGGTCCTGGGCCTCGGCCGTGGAGGCACCGAGGTGTGGGGTGACGACGACATCGGTGCGCTCGAACAAGGGATGCGGGGCCGGCGGCTCCTCGGGGAAGACGTCGAGCGCGGCACCGCCGAGCCTGCCTGACTCGAGCCCCTCGTGCAGAGCGTCAAGATCGATCAGCTCGCCGCGAGCGCAATTGACGATGCGGGCGCCTTCCTTCATCTTCGCGATTCGCTCGCCGTTGACCCAGTTGATCGTGTCCGGGGTCTTCGGGAGGTGGAGCGTGATGAAGTCCGAGCGCGCGAGCAACTCGTCTGGGTCCTCTACCCCGTCGACGCCGAGGTCCTTGAATCGCTCGGGGCTGACAAACGTGTCGTGGGCAACGACCTCCATCTCGAACGACTGGGCGCGCTTGGCGACGAGCTGGCCGATGCGGCCGAAGCCGACGATGCCGAGCGTCTTGCCGTAGAGCTCGGTGCCCTTGAAGTCGGCGCGCTCCCACTTGCCGGCCTTCAGCGACGCGTCGGCGGCGGGAATGTTGCGGCAGAGGGCGAGCATCAGGGCCAGCGTGTGCTCGGCGGCGGCGATCGAGTTCGACTCGGGGGCGTTGGCGACGAGGATGCCGCGGCGCGTCGCCGCCTCGAGGTCGACGTTGTCGACGCCGGTCCCGGCGCGGCCGACGACCTTGAGGTTGTCGGCCTTGTCGATCAGCTCCGGGGTCAGCTTGGTCGCCGAGCGGATCAGGATCGCGTCGAACTCGCCGATCCGCTTCTCGAGCTCGCCGTCGTCCCAGTCGACTCCGAGCTCGACGTCGAATTGCTCACGGAGCAGCTCGACCCCGGCGTCGGCGATCTTCTCTTTGACGAGGACCTTCACGGTCTCGCCTCGGGAACGTTCTCCACAACCCAGTCGATGCAGGCGGTCAGCGCCTCGACGTCGGCCGGGTCGACAGCCGGGAACATGCCGATCCGCAGCTGGTTGCGGCCGAGCTTGCGGTAGGGCTCGGTGTCGACGATGCCGTTGGCTCGCAGTGCGGCGGCTACGGCGGCCGCGTCGACGCTCTCGTCGAAGTCGATCGTGCCGACGACGAGCGAGCGTTTACCCGGGTCGGCGACGAACGGCGTCGTGAACTCCGAGGCCTCGGCCCAGCCGTAGAGGTGCTCGGAAGAGCTGCTTGTACGGCCGACGGCGAAGTCGAGGCCGCCGCCGTCGAGCATCCACTCGATCTGGTCGGCGAGCAGGATCAGCGTCGCCAGCGCCGGCGTGTTGTAGGTCTGCTCCTTACGCGAGTTCTCGAGCGCGGTCTGCAGCGACAGGAACGCGGGCTGCCAGCGGTCAGCGGCACCGTCGAGCTCGCCGATTCGCTCGATCGCGGCAGGGCTGAGCAGCGCCAGCCAAAGGCCACCGTCGGAGGCAAATGACTTCTGCGGTGCGAAGTAGTAGACGTCGGCCTGGCTCGCGTCGAGCGGCAGCCCGCCGGCGCCCGAGGTGGCGTCGATGAGGACGAGCTTGCCCTCCGAATCCGCGGGGCGCTGGACCTCGACCATCACCCCGGTCGAGGTCTCGTTGTGCGCCCAGGCGATCGCGTCGGCGCGGGGATCGCTCGCCGGCTCGGGCGCGTCGCCGGGCTCGGCCTCGATCACTATCGGATCGCCGAGGAACGGCGCCGCCGCGGTGGACTTGGCGAACTTGGCGGAGAACTCGCCGTAGCTCAGGTGGAGGGCGCGCTCGCGAACCAACCAGGCGGCGGCGGCCTCCCAGAACGCGGTCGTGCCGCCGTTGCCGAGCGCGACCTCGTAGCCGTCGGGCAGCGAGAACAGATCGCCGAGCCCGCTGCGGATTCCCGCGACGAGGTCGCGGACCGGCGCCTGGCGGTGCGAGGTGCCGATCAGCTCGCTCTGCTGGGCGAGATTTGCGAGCGCTTCCGGGCGCACCTTCGACGGCCCGCAGCCAAATCGGCCGTCGGCGGGCTTGATCTCGCTGGGTATGTGGGTCGCTGTCGTCGTCATCGCATCTCGTGAAGGTTGTGCTGGATTGGGACGAAGAAGAGTAATGGCGGCGCTGTCGGGAGCCTCGCCGGGCCAATGTCTGGTTTCCCGTGGCAGCTGCGAGTAGCCTGGACCTGTCAGCCCGACGCGAATCAAAAGGGGGCGACGGGCGTGGCTCCCACAACCACGCAATTGGAGGAATCGATACATGTACCCAGTCAGCTATGAAGCCGACGTAGCCCTTGAGGGCCGCAACCGGCTGACAGTGTTTTTCCGCTACTTCACCGTCATTCCGGCGCTGATCGTCGCGATCTTCTACGCGATCGGCGCCTACCTCGGTGCGATCGTGGCCTGGTTCTCGATTGTGTTCACAGGCAAGTACCCCGAAGGCATCTATGACTTCAACGTCAAGGCTCTGCGGATGCTCACCCGGGTCAACGGTTACTACAACCTCGCGGTCGACGAGTACCCGCCGTTCAACGGCGACGACGACCCGAGCTATCCGATTCGCCTGAGTGTCGCGCCGCCGCTCGCGACGTATGACCGCCTCAAGACCGGTCTGCGCCTGCTGATCGGGATCCCGGTGCTGCTGCTCAGCTACGTGTGGGCGATCATCGTCTCGGTGGTCAGCATCATCGCCTGGTTCGCGATCGTCTTCACGGGCAAGCTCCCCGAAGGGCTCGCAAACCCGTTGCGCGGTGGTCTCTCATATACGACCAAGGCGACGGCCTACTACCACCTGCTGATGGTTGAGGACTATCCGCCGTTCTCGGAGGAGGGCGCCAACGCTCCCGCCGGCCAGATCAGCACCGGCACCGGCACCAAAGAGGGCGTCTAAGAAGTAATCCGATGAGCGAGAGCGGACCCGAGATAGTCGAAGGTGACGGGTTCGCTCTCGCCTCGGAGCTCGTCGGCGAGGGCTACGGCTTCCGCAAGCTGCGCAAGCAGCTCGGGGTCGAGGCCTTCGGCGTCAACGCGATCGTGCTCCCGCCCGGGTACGAGACCGGGCAGCATTTCCACGACGAGCAGCAGGAGCTCTACTTCGTCCACCGCGGCGAGATGGAGATGGAGCTGGGCGACGGCGTCAGGCACCGGCTCGGCGAGGGCGGCGCGGCGCGTGTCGATCCCTCGACCGTGCGCAAGGTCCGCAACCCGAGCGCCTCGGATGACCTCGTCTACGTCGTCGTCGGCGGCAAGGACGGGTACGTCGGCCGCGACGGCAGGCAGCCCGAGGGCGAGTCCCGCCCCTAGCTCGTTCTAGGTCTCGAGCGCCTTGTCGGCGGAGGATTTCTCGGGGACCGGAACCGTCGTGGCACTCGCGTCGGTCGCCTCGGGCAACGTCTTCCAGATTTTGTTGAGGTTGTCCTGGACGACGACGGGGATACCCAGGCCCGCGACGGTCGTGACCAGCGCGCCGATGTAGAAGGCGACCATCAGCCAGCCGCTCATCCCCCCGGTCCCGGCGAGCTCCTGTGCCCGCTGGATCCGCTTGGTCGCGCGGTACCAGGAGACGAACGGCGGCACGATGATCAAGGCGCCGAGCGTTACGGCGAGGACCGACATCGTCGGATTGCTCTGGGCGAGCTCCTCGTCTCCCTGGGCGCGTCCGTAGTCGCGGAGCTCGCGGTTGATCTTGTAGTACCAGACCTGCGGGTAGACGATGAAACCGAGGGTCAGAGCGAAGAAGAGCGCGACGATGCCGGGGTCGCGGACCTTGGCGTGCCCGCCCCCGGCCATCGTCACCACCGGCGCGGCCACGGAGACCTACTCGTCGAAGCCCTGGTCGATCCAGGGCATCATGTTGCGTAGGTCCTTGCCGACCTTCTCGATCGGGGCGTTGGCGGCTTCCTCGCGCATTCGATCGAAGTTCTCGTGGCCGGCCTTGTTCTCGGCGATCCACTCCTTGGCGAACTCGCCGGACTGGATGTCGGCGAGGATCTGCTTCATCGCCGCGCGGGTCTCCTCGCCGATCACCCGCGGGCCGCGGGTCATGTCGCCGTACTCGGCGGTGTTGGAGATCGAGTGGCGCATGCCCTGGATCCCCTTCTCGTACATCAGGTCGACGATCAGCTTGAGCTCGTGCATGCACTCGAAGTAGGCGAGGCGCGGGTCGTAGCCCGCTTCGACCAGCGTCTGGTAGCCCGCCTGGACGAGCTCGGTGGCGCCGCCGCAGAGCACCGACTGCTCGCCGAACAGGTCGGTTTCACACTCGTCCTTGAAGGTGGTCTTGATCACGCCGGTGCGGGTGCCGCCGATTCCCTTGGCGTAGGCGAGGACGGTCTGCTCGGCGGTGCCGGTCGCGTCCTCGTGGACCGCGAACAGGCAGGGGACGCCGCGCCCCGCCTCGAACTCGCGGCGGACGAGGTGGCCGGGGCCCTTGGGCGCGACCATGCCGATGTCAACGCCGGGGGGCGGCTCGATCTGGCCGAAGTGGATCGCGAAGCCGTGGGCGAACATCAGCAGGTTGCCTTCGGCGATCCCGTCGGCGATCTCCTCGTTCCAGATGTCGGCCTGGCGCTCGTCGGGGAGCAGGATCATCACCACATCGCCGGAGCTGGCCGCGTCGGCGATGTCCATCACCTCGAGACCATGCTCCTCGGCCTTGGCGCGCGAGCTCGAATCGGGACGGAGCCCAACGACGACCTTGACGCCGGAGTCCTTGAGGTTCAGCGCGTGGGCGTGGCCCTGTGAGCCGTAGCCCAGAATCGCGACGGTCTTCCCCTCGAGGTGGGAGAGGTCGGCGTCGTCCTCGTGGAGGACTGGATCGTCGGCGGCCATCGGCCGGGGAGGCTACAGATCGGCGCGTTTCAGCTTCCCCGCCGCGGTGCGCGGCAGCTCCTCCACGAACTCGAAGTGCTTCGGCACCTTGAACGGCGCGAGAAGGCTCGTGCTGTAGGTGTGAAGTTCGCCCTCGTCCGGGGACTCGCCCTCGGCCGGGACGACGATCGCGGTTACAGCCTCTTGCCATTCCGAGTCTGGCCGCCCGACGACGGCGACGTCGGCGACGGTCGGGTGGCGGAGGAGCACCGCTTCGACCTCGGCCGCCATCACGTTCTCGCCGCCACTGACGATGATCTCGCTCTTGCGGCCGGTGACCCAGAGGAAGCCGTCGTCGTCGATCTCACCGAGGTCGCCGGTGTGCAGGCGGTCATCCGGTCCCAACGACCCGGGCGCCACCGTCGGGCCCGAGACGACGATCTCGCCGTCGTCGATCTCGATCTTCGCCGTCAGCAGGGGCCGGCCCGCCGAGCCGAGCTTGCGGCGCGCGTCGGCAGGCGCCAGCGTCGCGACCTGCGAGCAGGTCTCGGTCATCCCGTAGGTCTGGACCACGGTCGCGCCGGCCGCTGTCGCGCGCTCGAGCAGCTCGAGCGGCAGCGGGCCGCCGCCGAGGAGGATCGCTCGCGGCCTGGAGACGTCGCCCCCGGTGTCGAGCAGGCGGGCGAGTTGGGTGGCGACGAGCGAGACGAGCGTGATCTCGTCCTCGGCAAGAGCGCGGGCGACGTGGTCGGGGTCGAAGCCGTCGTGGACGACGGCGGTCGTTCCGTAGATCGCCGAGCGGGTCAGGATCGAGACCCCGGCGACGTGAAAGAGCGGCAGGCAGCAGAGCCAGCGGTCGGCCGGCTCGACGCCGAGGTTGAGCGCCGAGCCGGCGGCGCTCCAGAGGAAATTCGCGGGTGTCAGGCCGATCGCCCGGGGTGTCCCGGTGCTGCCGCTGGTCAGGATGCGGCAGAGGAGCTCCTCCCCTCCCTCATGTCCAGCCGCTTCGAGAGCCGCGCGGCGTTCGGCCGCCGCGAGCCGCGGGTCCAGCGGAAAGGCGACTGCCCCGAGGCGGTTCAGGGCGTGCAGCTCGACGGCGAAGTCGGCGCTCGCGGGCTGTTCGACCGGGACGGTCGCGCCGGCGACGGCGCCTGCCTCGACGAGCTCCTGCGCTCGCCGGGCGACGGCTGCGTCGAGCTCGGAGTAGGTGAGCTTCGTGCCCGGATCCTCGACGGCGAGCCGCTCGGGAAATGCAGCCGCACGCTCGGCGATCCAGTCTCCGGCCCTCACGACCCCCAGCCTAGGGTCCGCTGGCTATCGTTGCCGCCGTGCCAGAGCGACACAAGGACGCGCCGCCGGAGGAGGAGCTCTACGCGCCGATCGAATGGACGAGCGCCGGCGAGTACTCGGACATCCTCTACGAGAAGAGCGAGGCGATCGCCAAGATCTCGATCAACCGGCCCGAGGTCCACAACGCCTTCCGGCCACAGACGCTGCGGGAGCTGCGCGACGCCTTCAACAAGGCCCGCGACGACCTCGAGGTCGGGGCGATCATCTTCACCGGGGCCGGCGGCGAGGCGTTCTGCTCGGGCGGCGACCAGCGGATCCGCGGCGACGACGGCTACATCGGCGACGATGACGTCGCCCGGCAGGGCGTCGGGCGGCTCGACGTCGGCGACCTCCACGTGCAGATCCGCCGCACGCCGAAGCCGGTGATCGCGATGGTCGCCGGCTTCGCCGTCGGCGGCGGCCACATCCTCCACCTCGTCTGCGACCTGACGATCGCCGGCGACAACGCCAAGTTCGGCCAGACCGGCCCGCGGGTCGGCAGCTTCGACGGCGGCTTCGGCTCGAGCCTGCTCGCCGCCAACGTCGGCGTCAAGAAGGCGAAGGAGATTTGGTTCCTCTGCCGCCTCTACAACGCTGCCGAGGCGCTCGAGATGGGGCTGGTCAACGCCGTCGTGACGCTCGCCGACCTCGAGAAGGAAACGGTCGCCTGGTGCCGCGAGATGACCGCCCTCTCCCCCCTCTCGCTGCGCCTGCTGAAATCGAGCTTCAACGCGACCGAGGATGGGCTGACCGGGATCCAGCAACTCTCCCACGACGCGACGCTGCTCTTCTACATGACCGAGGAGGGCCAGGCCGGCCGCGACTCGTTCGGGGAAACCCCAGACTTCTCGAAGTTCCCCAAGCGCCCGTGAGAATTTGGTTCATGGCCGCCCGGCCGCGGACGCTGCCCGCGGCCATCGCGCCGGTGCTCGTCGGCACGGCGGCGGCGATCGTCGACGTGAACCACCTTCGCGTCGCCGCGTTCATCGCCGCCCTGGTCGGCTCGATCTTCATCCAGATCGGCACCAACCTCGCCAACGACTACTCCGACGCCCGGCGGGGCGCCGACGACGTCGACCGCCTCGGGCCGGTGCGCGTCACCGCCGCCGGCCTCGTCACTCCCCGGCGGGTGCTGGTCGCGACCTGGCTCGCGTTTGCGATCGCGATCGCCTGCGGCGTCTACCTGGCGACGGTCGCGGGGCCGATCATCATTGCCGTCGGCATCGTCTCGATCCTCGCCGGCGTTCTCTACACGGGCGGCCCGCGCCCGTACGGCTACGCCGGCCTCGGCGAGCTCTTCGTCTTCCTCTTCTTCGGCCTCGTGGCGGTCAACGGCTCCTACTACGTCCAGGTCGAGGAGCTGCACGGCCTGCCGCTCGGGCTCTCAATCTCGATCGGCGCCCTGGCGACGGCGATCCTCGTCGTCAACAACGTCCGCGATATCGAGACCGACCGCCGCGCGGGCAAGAACACCCTCGCGGTCCGCCTCGGGCGCGACGCCGCCCGCCGCCTCTATGTGGCGCTACTGGTTCTCGCCTATCTGGCGCTGCCGGTGACGCTGCTCCTCGCCGACGGCCCCGGGTGGGCGATGCTCGGCTGGCTCTCGCTTCCGCTCTCGCGCCGAGCTGCCGAGCCGGTGCTGACGCGCACCGACGGCCCTTCGCTGAACGGGGCGCTCGCCAAGACCGGCGCGCTGCTCGGCGCCTTCGCCCTGCTGGTCACGGCGGGGCTGCTGATCGCGTCTTGACGTGATCCCCGAGCGCCTCGAGCTCGTCCCCTACTCGCTTCGCTTCGCGGAGCCCTACGTCACCGCTCGCGGGCAGCTCGACGAGAAGAAGCTGCTGCTGGTCCGGATTCACGACGCCGACGGCGCCACCGGTCTCGGCGAAGCCTCGCCGCTGGCGCTCCGCGGCGGTCCGGGGATCGAGAAGATCGAGCGCGAGCTGCGCGAGTTCTGCTGGCCACTGCTGGAGGGAACGCGGATCGGGCCGAGCTCCGGGCAGATCGCCCGAGCCCTGGCGGCGTGCCGCGGCCGTGGGGCGTCGCTGCAGGCGATCGCCGCGCTCGACATCGCCCTCCACGACCTCACAGCCAAGCTCGGCGACCAGCCCCTCTGGCGCCTGCTAGGTGCGGAGCAAGCCCAGGCTGTCCGCTGCAACGCGACCCTTCCCGCGGCCAACCCGAGCCGGCTGACCCAGCTCGCGCAGGAGTGGGCCGGGCGTGGCTTCACCACCTTCAAGCTCAAGGTAGGCGTCCCCGGCGACGTCCAGCAGATCGCCCGCGTGCGCGAGGCACTTGGCCCCGAGGCGCTGCTGCGGGTGGACGCCAACGCGAGCTGGCGGGCTTCCGAGGCGGTCGAACGCCTGCGGGCGATGGTCCAGAGCAAGCTCGAGATCGTCGAGCAGCCCGCGCCCGACCTCGAAGACCTGGCGGAGGTCCGGCGCCGCACCGGGCTGAGGATCGCAGCCGACGAGAGCATCGTCGAGGCCGGCGACGCCCGGCGCGCCAGGGAGATCGGTGCCTGCGAGATCGCCACCGTAAAGCTGGCCAAGGTCGGCGGCATCGTCGCCGCCCGTGAGGTCGCCGCCGAGCTCCCCGTTTACCTCTCGAGTGCCCTCGATGGCCCGGTCGGCATCGCCGCCGCCGTCCACGCGGCGCAGGCGATCGACGACGCCGGCGCCGCCCACGGGCTGGCGACGGCACAGCTGTTCACCGACACGATCGCCGCTCGCGAATGCGTGCTCGACGGCGACCTGCTCTCGCCCCCGGAAGGGCCAGGCCTCGGGGTCGAGATCGACGAAGGCCTGCTGGCAGAGCGACGGGCATAGGCTCCTCGCCGTGGATCCCACCAACCGCAACACCGCCCTCGCCTCGGCCTTCGTCGAGGAACTGGCGCGCAGCGGCGTGCGCCGCGCGGCTATCGCTCCGGGCTCGCGCTCGACGCCGCTCGCTGTGGCGCTCTGGCGCCGGCCTGAGGTCGAGGTCACCGTCCACGTCGACGAGCGCAGCGCGGGGTTCTTCGCGCTCGGCGCGGCCCAGGCGACCCGCACCCCGGTCGCGGTCCTCTGCACGTCGGGCTCGGCGGCCGCGAACCTTCACCCCGCCGTGGTCGAGGCCGACGAGTCGGCGGTGCCGCTGATCGTGCTCACCGCCGACCGGCCGCCCGAGCTGCGGGGGATCGGCGCCGGCCAGACGATCGACCAGCTCAAGCTCTACGGCTCGG
>JAWVFN010000064.1:0-4959 GCA_033855935.1 Solirubrobacterales bacterium
TGGCCTGGGAGCACGGCCCGGAGCTGTTCTATGAGCTCGAACTCATTCACGTCTTCAGGGTACGCCCGGGCTTGAAGATCGGGATCACGACGAGGACGAGATAAACGAGCAGCGCCGCGTTGCGCGCTGCGACCGACCAGACGAAGCCGCTGTCGAGGGTCTCGACCCCGATGTAGTTGTGGAGCAGCAGCTCGGTGAGCACGAAGCAGGCGAGCAACGCCGCGTTCTCGCGTCCTGCGCCGTAGGCGACGGCCGAGATCGGCAGCACCCAGAGCAGGAATTGGGGCGAGAGCACCGGCGCGAAGACGATGATCACGGCGAGGACCGCGGTCGCCTCGATCAGCGCCGGCGTGCGGCGAATCCAGCATTCATAGATCAGGAAGAGGACGAGGGCGATCGTCAGCGCGATCGAGATCGTGCGCGCGGCTCCGGCGCCCGAGGCGGAGAGGTTGAAGGCGCCGGCGCCGGTCGTGACCTGGGCGCCGGCGCCGAACAGCTGGTGCGCGACGAGCAGCGGCGTCGCGCCGAGCGTCTCGATCTGCAGGTCGCGGTTCGAGTGGTAGCTGATCGCCGAGCCGAACTCGTCGCCCCAGACGATCACGATTGCAGCGGCGACCACGAGTGGAATAGCAGCGGCAACCAGAGCCCGGAGCGGCGCCCTCTCGCCGCGCAGCATCGACGGCGCGAGCACCGCGGGGAAGGCCTTGACCGCCGTCGCGGCGCCGAGCAGGGCTCCCCATAGAGCCGAGCGCTTCGCCTCGCGCGCGAGCAGCGCCGCGAGGATGAGGCCGGCCGGGACGAGGTCGAAGCGCGCCAGCGCCAGCGGGCCGCTCTCGATCGTCGAGTCCCAGAGCACGACGCCCGAGACCGCGATCAAGCCGACGGTGTAGACGCCGAGCGCCTCGACCACGCGCCGGGTCGAGCCCGGCACGGCGAGCGCCAGCAGCGCCACAAGCGCGAGATCGACGAGCAGCATCTGGGTCTCGAAGGCGTACTCGTAGCCGCTGGGCCCGTCGCTGACCAGGGCCGGGGCGATCACCAGCGGCAGCGCCAGTGGCGGGTATTCGAAGTTGACCTCGCGGTAGGGAAGCTGGCCGTCGAGGATCCGCTCCGACTGCGGCCAGAAGCCGCGGTCGAGGATCGACGACGCCGAGCCGATCGTCGGCGCGAAGGCGGCGATATGGATGACGGCGACGATCGCCAGAGCGATCAGGCGGTCGCGCCGGCTCACAGCGTCACCTGATGGAGGAGGACGTAGCCGGTGAAGACGAGCGATCCGGCGACCAGCGCCCGGTCGCGCGCGATCGCCGCCAGCGGCAGAACCCAGATCACGTACCAGGGAGTCAAATAGCTGGTCGCGATCAGCAGCCCGAGCCCGGCCCACCCCGCGGCGCGAACCCAATCGCCTCCGCGCCAGGTCCAGCGCAGGAGCCAGAGCACGAGCAGCGCGAATGCGGCGAGCGCGACCACTCGCACGCCGCCGGCGCCGATGCCGAGGTCGTGGGCGAGCGTCACCGGGGCGCTGTGCCGGCTCGTGCGGTGCTGGTTCTCGCCGGCGATCGCGAGTGAGTCGGTCAGCCCGCCGCCGAAGGCGATCAGCGAGGCGACGGCGATCAGCGCCCCCGCGGCCGCGCCGCCCGCGAGCAGCCGCCAGCGCTCGCGACCCTCGGCGCCGATCAGGGCGAAGGGCGCGATGAACGCCGCCGAGAGCTTGGTCGCGACGGCGCCGGCGATCGCCGCCCCGCCCAGGGCTCCGCGGTGGCCGATCACCGCCGCCACGCCCGCGATCGCGAGCAGCATCATCAGCGCGTCGTTGTGGGGCCCGCCCACGACATGAACGAGGACGAGGGGATTGAGCGCGACGAGCACCGCGGCCGGGCGCGGGTCGAGACCGCGCTGCGTTGCCAGCCGCGCGACGATCGCCGTCAAGCCGAGAGTGGCGGCGCCGATTACGGCCTTCGCCGTCCACAGCGCGGCGCCGACGCCGAGCTTGCCGAGCGGCAGCGAGACCAACGTGAACAGCGGCCCGTAGGCGCTGGTCTGGTCGCGCCAGCGCTCGATGAAGGCAAGCGCGGCGTCGCCGGGGATGTCGAGCGGCATGTGCTGGTACGGGTTCAGCCCGTGCAGCGTCTCGAGCCGGGCGTAGGAGATGTAGGAGAAGACGTCGAGCGAGAGGAGCGGGGGCGCCAGCGTGAAGGCGGCGATGAGACCGACGATCGCGATCTTCAGCAGCCGCATCGGGATCGCCGCGGCGCAGACGACGATCGCCAGATAGAGCACGAAGGCGAGTCGCTCGAAGTCGAAGTAGCTGCTTCGGCTGGTGCGCAGGCCGTCGCCGAAGACGCCGAGGATCCAGCCGGGGTCGCCGCCGCGCCCCGCCGCCTGGACGACGCTGGGGCCGGGCGCGACCAGGTGCACCGAGACGGCGGCGAGCCCGAGCAGCGCGGCGATGCCGATACCCCGCTTCCACCTCATGACCACGGCACCCCGTAGGCAAGCTGCAGCGCCGTCAGCGCGATCGTCGCCGCGACCAGCACCCGGTCGCGCGCCACCGCCGCCAGCGGCAGCACCCAAAGCAGGTACCAGGGGAAGATCCAGCTCGTCGCCAGCAGCAGGCCGAAGGTCGCCCAGCCGGCGGCGCGGATCCAGTCGCCGCCGCGCCAGGTCCAGGCCAGCAGCCAGGCGAGGGCCACACCGTAGGCGGCCACCGCGCCCGCCCGGGCCACGTCGATCGAGATCAGCGGCAACTTGGCGACGAGTCGCGGCAGGCTGAGGCGCGTGGTCAGGGCCTGGTTGTCGCTCACCAGGCCGAAGCTGTCGAGGGCGGCGTGACCGTAGAGCGGAATCGTCGCCGCGACGACCACCGCCAGGGCGAGCGCCGCCCCGGCCAGGAACGTGACCCGCCTACGAGACGCGATAAGTGCGAAGGGCGCCGCCAAGCCGCCGCTGATCTTGACGGTCGCGGCGAGCGCGAGCCCCGCGCCCGCCGCCAGCTCGCGCCCGGCGAGCGCCGCCAGCACGCCCGCCATCGCCAGCAGCATCGCCGGCGCGTCGTTGTGCGCACCACCCACCACATCGACGAGAACAACCGGGTTCAGGCCGACGAACGCCGCGGCTGCCAATGGATCGACCCCGCGCCGCCGCGCGACGGCCGACGTGACCAGCGCCAATCCCAGGACACAGAGCGCGACCGCCGCCTTCCAGGTCCACAACGCAGCCGGCACCCCGACCAGCCCGAGCGGGCGCGTCGCGATCGAGAACAGCGGTCCATAGGCGCTCGGCGCCAGCACCCAGCCGACGTAGCGAAAGGCCGCGTCGGCGGGCAGGGCGATCGGCGCGACGTCATAGGGATTGACGCCGTGGACCTCGCTCATCCGCGCGTAGGAGATGTAGCTGAAGGCGTCCTGGCTCAGCAGCGGCGGGGCGAGGGCAAAGAGGGCGACGGCGGCGACGATCGCGCCCCAGATGATCCGCGGCCCGAGCGCCCGCGCGCAGCGCGCGACCCCGACGTAGGCGATCAGCGCCAGCGAGAGGCAGGCGAAGTACTGCCGGCCGCCAAGCCCGAGGCTATCGCCGAGCGGCCCCAGCAGCCAGCCGGGCGACCCGCCGTGCGCGGCTGGGACGGCGACCATGCCGGGCGCCGCCAGCGGGACGGCGACGAGGCCGAGGGCGACGAGGGCGAGCCCGCCGATCAGGCGCCCGCCGGGCCGCTCCGTCAGGGAGTTATGCCGCCGTTGCCGGGGTCGGCCGGCGGCGTCGGAGGCGGCGTGACCGGCGGCGGCGTCGGGCTCGGCGCCGGTTTCTGGCCCTTGCCGGGCGCGAAGGCGCCGTTGCCGCCGCCGTTGTTCTGGTCCTTGGTCTTCGACTGGTCGGTGGTCGTCGTCGTGGGGGAGCTGCAGGAGAGCGAGCCCGTCGAGGTGCTCGTGCCGGTCACCGAGCTCGTGGTGCACGAGCTCGAGCTGGATGACGCCGTGTGCGCTCCGTGGAACGAGACGAGGGTCGGGAGGTCCGAGGGAACCGTGAAGTCGGGGCAGTCGCCTCCCTGGGCGGCCTCCATGAAGGATCGCCAGATCGGCCCGGAGGTGGGACCGCCGAATCCGGTGGCGTCACGTGAGAGCGGATGCCCGGTCCAGACGGCGGTCGAATAGAGCGGGGTGTAGCCGACGAACCAGGCGTCGGAGAGTCCTTCACTGGTGCCGGTCTTGCCGGCCGCCGACGAGCAACCCATGTCCGTGTAGCCGGCGCCGGTGCCGCTGGTGATCACGCCTTCGAGCACCTTGGTGACGACGTAGGCCTGCCCGGGGGTGAGCACACGCTTGCCGTCGCCCGCGCTCGGCTCGTCCACCGCTCCGTCGGGGAAGACGACCCTGCTGATAGCGGTTGCGTCGTGATGGACGCCGCCGCTGGCGAGGGTCGCGTAGGCGTCGGCCTGCTCGAGCGGGGTGACGCCGACGGAAAGCCCGCCGATCGAGTCGGCCGGCGGGATGAAGCAGCGCGGGCCCTCTTTGCAGGGGGTGCTGCCCGCATCCTTGATCCCGAGCGGCGAGGTGATCCCCATGTCGTAGGCGGTGCTGGCGATGTTGTCGAGACCGACGTCGAGGCCGAGCTGCGCGAAGACCGCGTTGACCGATTCCCACGTCGCCTGGGTCAGCGGCATCACGCCGCCGCCCGCCTCGGCGTTGTTGACCGTCCAGGGCACTCCGCCCGGGGTCTGCAGCGTGACCGGCGATGTGCCGTTGTAGTAGGTGGTGTCGGGGTTGATGCCCTCCTTGATCGCAGCCGTCAGGTCGTAGACCTTGAACGAGGACCCAGGCTGGCGCTGGGCGTGGGCAGCGAAGTTGAACTGGCTGTCTTGCGAGTAAGGCTGACTCGAAGCCAAGGCGACGATCTCCCCGTTCGAGGGGTCGACCGAGGCCAGCGCCGAGGCCGGGCCGCCGTCGGAGGAGCAGACCGAGCAGG
>JAWVFN010000065.1:0-34749 GCA_033855935.1 Solirubrobacterales bacterium
CGCCGCCGATGCCGCCGCCGGCGCCGCCGATTCCAAAGGCGCCGGAGAGGCCCGCGTCCTTGCCCGAGTGGAGCAGGACCAGGAAGATCACGATCACGGAGATCGCCACCTGGATCACGCTGAGAAAAGTTGCCATCGGCGGGAAGTTTAGTGGGGCTCGCCCGCGTCGTCGCGCTTGCGCGTGCGGTCGATCTGATCGAGGATCTCGAGCGCGTCGTTGCGCAGCTCGGCATCCTGGCGGCCGAACTCGTCGTCTGAGAGCTTGCCGGTCGCGCGGTCGAGCTCGGTGTCCCGGATCTCCCGGTACTTGGCCTCTTTTTGCGCCTCGAGCTCGGCGAGCGCGGAGTCGCGCGCCTGGCCCGGATCGGCGGGCTCGGGGCGGTGCCGCAGCGGCGCCATCACGAAGGCGGCGACGACCAGCAGCAGGATCAGGGCGAGGATCAGCTCCATCTAGACGATCACGGCCAGGCTAGCTGCGCGGTCTAAGCGCGCGACAGCCCGCGGGCGATCCGCGCTGCGGACGCGGCGGTGACCCGGCGGCGCGCCGCAGCCGAGGGCCAGAGCCCGATCAGCGCCCCGCCGACCGCGATCAAGCCGCCGATATAGAGCCAGCTGATCAGCGGATCGACGATCACACGGAAGGTCGCCGGCGGCGGATTGTTGAGATAGCTTTGGGCGATCGCCGCGATCAGCAGCCCCTGAACGTCGGGCCCGGAGTCGGCGAACTTCTTGTTGGCGCGCTTGATCGGCCCTTCGAGCCCCTTGAGATCGGGCTGGAACGCCGTCCAGAAATCCTGCCCTCCCCCCGATTTGAGCCCGACCTCGCTGGTCGCGTCGCCGTTGAAGAAGCGGCCGATCGGGCCGAGCGTCGGATCCTGGCTCGGGTAGTAGTTGCGCGAGGGTGAGACCACGGCGTACGGCTTGCCGTCGTGGGTCACGTTGAGGACGGCGCCGAATGCGATCCGCTCGTTGGCGACGTTCACCGTCGGCCGGTCGTAGGTGACGTTGTAGTTGCCGACGTCGGCGCTCTGGCCGACGTCGAGGCGCAGGTCGCGGTTGGTCTGGAAGCTGGAGGAGGCGGCGATGCCGATCAGCAGCACGGCGATCCCGGCGTGGACGAGGTAGCCGCCGTAGCGGCGGCGGTTGCGGGCGATCCCCTTGGCAAGGGCGACCGGCGTCGGCTCGCCGGTCAAGGTGCGGCGCGCGCTGCCGGCCCGCCAGAACTCCTGGGCGAGTGCCGTGAGCGCGAAGGCGGCGAGCGAGAACATCGCCAGTGCCCACGGGTGAGAGCCGGCGTCGGAGAGCACGAGGAGCGCGGCGAACGCGATGGCGGCCGCAGCGGTCGGCCAGATCAGCACGCGCCGCGCGGCTGCCGCGCCGAAGCGGCCCCAGGCGACAAGCGGCCCGATGCCGGTGAACAGCACGAGCACGATCGCGATCGGGGTCACGTAGCGGTCGAACCACGGGCTCGCCAGTGACGAGCGGGTGCCGGTGAACGCCTCCGAGATCAGCGGGAAGAAGGTGCCCCAGAAGATCACCGCGACCATCCCGACGAGCAGCAGGTTGTTGATCAGGAAGATCGCCTCGCGCGAGATCATCGACTCGATCCGCCGCTCGGATCGCAGGTCGTCGAGCCGCGAGACGATCAGCAGGGTCGAGCCGAGGAGGACGACGCCGATCAGCACCAGCAGCGGCGCGCCGACGGTCGAGGCGCCGAAGGCGTGAATCGACTGCAGGACTCCCGAGCGGACCAGGAACGTGCCGAGCAAACACAGCGAGAAGGTGCCGACGATCAGCGACACGTTCCAGACCTTGAGCATGCCGCGCTTCTCCTGGACCATCACCGAGTGCAGGAAGGCGGTGCCGGCGAGGAACGGCATCAGCGCGGCGTTCTCGACCGGGTCCCAGGCCCAGTAGCCGCCCCAGCCGAGCTCCGTGTAGGACCAGCGCGAGCCGAGCAGGAGGCCGATGCCGAGAAAAGTCCAGGCGATCAGGGCGAAGCGGCGGGTCGAGCGGATCCAGCTCGCGTCGACGCGTCGCGTGATCAGCGCCCCGATCGCGAACGCAAACGGGATCGACCACATCACGTACCCCGAGTAGAGCATCGGCGGGTGGACCATCATGCTCGGGTGGCGAAGCAGCGGAGTCAGGCCGAGACCCTCGGCGGGCGCCGGGCTGAGCGCGTGGAACGGGCTGGCGGCGAAGATCATCAGGCCGGTGAAGAAGGCGCCGAGCCCCATGAGCACCGCGGTCGCGTACGGGACTATCTCTTTGTGCCGGTTCTGGGTCAGGTAGATCGCCGCGCTCGAGGCGAGCGAGAGCACCCAGGCCCAGAGCAGCAGCGACCCCGCCTGGCTCGACCACATCGCGGTCAGCTTGTAGAAGGTCGGCGTCGTCGTCGACGAGTGCGCCTGGACGAGTTCGAAGCCGAAGTCGTCGGAGACGAACGCGATCTCGATGATGACCACGGCGAGCGTCAGCGTCGCCGCCATCGCAAAGACGGCGCGGCGACCGGAGTCGATCCAGCGCCGGTCGCCGCTGCGGGCGCCGTAGAGAGAGGCGCCGACGGCGTAGATCGCCGCGAGCAGGGCGGTGAGCAGACAAGCCGTGCCGAGAAGGGTCACGTGCTCAGTTCTCGGTGAACTTCGAGGGGCACTTGGTGACCAGGGTGTCCTTTTCGCCGACGAAGGTGCCGTCCTGCACCTTGCCGTTGACGATCACCTCGCGCCCGTCCCGGAAGGGATCGGGCACGGTGCCCGTATAGGTGACCGGGATGCTCTTGCTCGCGTTGTCGCGGTCGGCGACGCGGAAGTCGAGCTGCTCGCCCTGGTGCTTGATCGACCCGGGGACCACCTTGCCGGTCAGCTGGTAGCTGGTGCCGGACGAGGCCGTGAGCAGCTGCGAAGGCTGCTTTGCCTCGCTCGAAGCGCTGAACGACGTGTAGACCAGCCCCACGGCGAGCAGCACCGCGGCCGAGAGGGCGATGACCAGGCGGACCTTGCGCTTGCTTGATGGATCCATCGGGTAGGTCAATTATCGCAACCGATGAGTCAAACGGATCAGAAGGTGATGTTGATCACCGGTGCCTCGAGCGGGATCGGCGCCGAGACGGCGACGCAAGCCGCCGCCGCCGGCTACAAGCTCGTGCTCGCCGCGCGCGACCAGGAGAAGCTGATCAAGCGCGTCGCCGAGCTCGGCGGCGAGGACGAAGCTCTCGCCGTGCCCACCGACGTCGCCGAATGGGACCAGATCCAGGAGCTGGTCGAGGCGGCAACCGACAAGTTTGGCCGCATCGACGCGGTCTTCGCCAACGCGGGCTTCGGCGCCAAGCGCGGGTTTCTCGAGGGCACGCCCGAGGAGTGGCGGTCGATGGTGCTGACCAACGTCTACGGAGTGGCGCTGACGATCCGCGCGACGCTGCCGGTCATGCTCGAAGCCGACTCGGGCCACTTCCTGATCACCGGCTCGGTCGCCGGCCGCCGGGCGCTGCCCGGCTCGCTCTACTCGGCGACCAAATGGGCGGTGAGCGCGATCGGCGAGGCGCTGCGCCAGGAGCTGCGCCAGATGCACGAGAACCATTCCATCCGCGTCACCCTGATCGAGCCGGGCATGACCGACACACCGTTCTTCGACTCCAAGCCCAAGCTGAGGGCGCTGGAACCCGAAGACATCGCCCGCGCCGTGCTGTTCGCGCTCGAGCAGCCCGAGCACGTCGACGTCAACGAGGTCTTGATCCGGCCCACGGCTCAGCCCAACTGACGCGGCAACAGCGACCTGGCGCGGACCAGCAGCCGCTCGGTCCGCGAATCGCGCGCCGGGAGCAAACCGAGGTCACGCATGATCGCCGCCCCGTCGTAGTACGAGACGAGGTGGGAGATCTTGCCGTCGGCGTCGATCGTCGCGACGTCGACGCCATCGCTCTCGACGACCCGGCCCGTCGGCTTCAGCCCTTCGAGCTCGCCGAGGTGGGTCATGCGGCTGTGCCACTCGCCGGCGCTGAAGCCGTCGGCGTGGGCCGACCGGACGAGCTCGAAGTGGAGGTCCGGGAAGGCGGCGTGGACCTTGGCGGCGTGGGCGCTGATCTCTTCGGCGCCGCGGGCGACGTCACCGGCGCCGCGATCGTCGTAGACGGCGTCGGCGGTGAAGAAGGCGGCGATGCGGTCGGCGTCGCGGGCGTTCCACGCCGCGAGGTAATCGCGCTGCAGCGCCTCGCGCTCGTCGACCGAGACCGTCATCGCTTCAGCGCCTTGAGCGCCGACCTGGCGGCGTTGTAGCCGCCCATGCCGTGGGCGCCGGCGCCGGGCGGTGTCGCCGCCGAGCAGATGTAGGCGCCGGGGATGCCGGTCGCGTAGGGATCGACCGCGAACCGCGGCCGGAAGAGGATCTGCAGCGGGCCGTTGGCGCCGGTGATGATGTCGCCGCCGACGTAGTTCGCGTTGTAGGAGGCGAACTCGGCGGGGCTGCGAGTCGCCTGCCCCACGATGCGCTCGCGCAGGCCCGGGGCGAAGCGCTCGATGCCGTCGAGGATCGCCTCGGTCGCGTCGCCGTCATAGCCGCTCGGCACGTGTGCGTAGGTCCAGACCGGGTGCACGTCGCCGTTCGAGCGGCTCGGGTCGGCGAGGTATTGCTGGCCGACGAGCGTGTAGGGGCGCTCGGGCATCCGCCCCGCGTTGATGTCGCGCTCGGCGGCGGCGATCTCCTCGAAGCCGCCGCCGACGTGCACGGTGCCCGCCCGCCGGCAAGCCTCGTCGGTCCAGGGCACGCCGCCCTCCACGGCAAGATCGAGCTTGAAGGCGCCGGGACCATGCTTGTAGCCGCGGTAGGCGCGGGCGACGCGGCCCGGCAGGCGCTCGCCGGCGATCTCGGCCACCCCGCCCGGCGCGAGGTCGAAGAGGATCAGATCCGGATTGTCGAGCTCATCTATCGAGCTGACGCGAACACCGGTCTCGATCTTGCCCCCGTGCGCTGCAAGGACCGCGGCGAGGGCGTCGGTGATCGAGCGCGACCCGCCCTTGGCCACCGGCCAGCCGTAGGCGTGGCAGGCGGCGATCAGCGCGCAGCCGACCGACGAGCTCATCGGCCGGTTGAGCGGGCTGAAGGCGTGGGCGGCGACGCCGCCGAAGAGCGCCTTCGCCTGCGGCGTCCTCCAGCGGCGCGCGACGATCGTCGCCGGCGTCGCCGCGGGAATGCCAAAGCGTGCCAGCCGGATCGGGTGCTTGGGGAAGTGGATGATCGGCCGCAGCGCGTCCTCGTTGATCGCGTCGAAGTGCGCCGACGAGGAACCGAAGAGCCGCCTCCAGGCGGCGCCGTCGCCACCGAGGCCCGCCGCGGTCTTCTCGATCGACCTGACCATCACCCCAGGCTGCTCGCCGTCGAGCGGATGGGCGAGGTCGACCTCGGGATAGAGCCACTCGAGGCCGTGGGCGGCGAGGTCGAGCGAGGTGAGAAACGGCGAGCCGGCCGCCATCGGATGGGCGGCGGAGCACTCGTCGTGGAGGACGCCGGGGACGGTCAGCTCGCTCGTCCGCGTACCACCGCCGATCCGGTCGGCCGCCTCGAGAACCCGGACCGAAACGCCCTCGCGCGCCAGCGTGACCGCGGCCGCCAGGCCATTGGGGCCCGAGCCGACGACTACGGCGTCGCTCAAATGGCCTTCGCGACTCGGCTCAGCAGCCCGGGCTTCTTGACGCCGGGCCCGCCGGTGACCTCGACCGGGAAGTCGAACGACTCGTCGAGCCAGGGCTGGGCGTTGACCATGTCGGCGACCCGCACGTATCCCTCCTCGACCAGGCCGCTGACCGGGTCGTAGATCTTGTAGTGCTGTTTGCCGCGCTCTGGCGAGCCCGCCATCGGCTCGGACTCGAGGGTGACCACGCGAACGTCGCCCTCGGCCCAATCACACTTATCCTGAATCGCGTCGAGAAGCTGCTTGCCGTGGAAATGAGCATCGCCGAAGTTCCAGCCGTTGACGACATTGGAGATCAGCTCGCCCTCGCGGGCGTCGTAGCTCTCGACGTCGTCGACGGCGTGCGGCAGCAGGGCATTCAGAGCCCGGCCGTGCGAGTGCATCGCGCGGAAGCCGAGCCCCTTGTTGAGCAGGTATTCGGCGGTCGGGCGGTCGTAGAGATCGGCGACCTGCTCGACGACGAGCGCGGCCGGCTTGTTGAGGTGGGTGTCGAGCTTCTCCTCCGCCCCGCTTCCCTTTTTGAACAACCACTGGGTCGTCGCCCAGTTGCCGGCGTAATAGCGCATCGCCGGCAGGAACGAGACCTTGTCGGGCCGCAGGCTGCCGAAGATCGGCATCCCGATTCCCCAGAGGGCAATCAGCGCGATCAGGAACGGGTTGTCGAGCGTCGAAAGCGGCACGTCGCCGTAGTGCCCGAAGAGGAAGCCGATCCCGAAGATCATGAACAGGTTCCACTCGAGTGGAACGGCGAGCGGGAACATCGAGGTGATGTTGAGGTGGAAGAGGATCATGCCGACGATTGCGATCGTGCGAACCGTGTTGTTGTCGACGGTGATCAGCAGCAGCGGCCACGTGAACTCCTGGACGGTGCCGAAATGCGAGAACAGCGCCGCTTCGCGCGAGGGGCGCATGTCCTCGGGATAGTCGCGCCAGAGCCGCCGCTTGATCGTCTTCGATCGCATCCACGGCGCGTTCGAGATCATCGTCGAGACGACGAAGGGGAAGTGCCTGTTGAGCTTCGACGAGGCGGCACCCCACCAGATGAAGACGAGGATGAACTGCCAGGCGACGATCCACTGGTCGGGGGCGAACAGCGAGACGACGAGGACGGGCAGGTAGATCTCCGGCCGGGCGCCGAGGAAGGAGACCTTGTCGCGGAGGCCGAGGAGGACGAGGAAGCCGATCAGGACCGCGATCCCGGCCTGGGGCAGGCGCCCGGCGGCGCTGCCGGCTGCGTCAGTGCCGCTCGCGGCGAGTAGGAAGACCGCCGAGCCGAGCACGCCCGCGTAGAGCAGGACGTCGAACGGCGTGCGCGTCGTGCCCTTGGTCAGCGGGACCTTGCCGGGCCAGGGAGGCAAACGCATCGTTCCCGGCCGCAGCCAGTAGAGCGGTCCGCCGATCAGCGGCTTGAAGCGAAATGTCAGCGGCATCGATCCGGCGCCGAGGCCGAGGATCTCCCAGAGCAGAGCCCATACCGCGAGCTTCTGGAAGACGATCGGCTCGGTCCACCAGTCGGTGAAGTTGGTAAGGCTGCCCAGCCCGGGAGTCAGCGAGATGACGAAAGCAGCGCCGACGATCCAGATCACGAGTTTGACCGCATAGAGCAGATAGACGAAGGTCGGCGAGCCGAAGCCGTTTACGCCCCAGTCCTGGACCAGCGGCTTGATCCGCGCCAGATGCGGCTTCCTCTTCCACTCCTCGACGTCGAACGGCGGCGGTGACGGCTCCAGAAATCCCATGCGCGTTCCTTTCGCTCTCCTCTCCGGAGGGGGAGCCTTTCATAACTTGCCGCCGCGAAGCGGGCTAGGTCTTCGGAAGCTCGGTGGGGTCCGGGTCGGCCGCGGCGGCCTCGTGGTAGGCCTCGATCCCGCCGCTGCCGTGCCAGGCGGTCGTCAGCAGCTCCTCGAGTAGGACGCGCTCGCCGTCGTCCAGGGCATCGAACAGCTCCGCCTCCGCCTTGTCCATGGCGTGCTCGGCCTTGTCGAGCGTCGCACGGGCCTTGGGCGACGCTTCGACGATGTGGCGGCGCCTGTCCTCGGGGTCGCGGCGGCGCTCGGCGAGCCCGTTGCGCTCGAGCTCGTTGAGAACGGCGACGACGTTGGTGGGGTCCAGGTGCAGCCGCTCGACCAGAGCTTGCTGCGTCAGGGGGCCGCTGTCGCGGAGCTCGATTAGCGCCGCGACGTGCCGCGGCTTCAGGCCGAGCGGGGCCAGGGCATCGGTGAAGCGGTGCAGAGTGATGCGGCCGAGCTTGATCAGCAACAGGCTCGGCCACTTGCGGGTAATGCTCAGGGGCTCTGTTTTTGTGGCTATGGCTGTTCGCGCCATCGACATAACGTACACCTACCAATGCTTTGTGTCAACTAACGATCTGCTACTGTAAGGAATTACCGCAGACCTACGCACGCGCCAACGCACAAGGACCACGCAACAGATGGAAACTTCGCAGGCCAGCAAGACGAGTCCCCGGATCATCCTCGCCGTCCTCTCCTTGGGCGGCATCTCCTACGCGCTGCTGCAGTCGCTGGTGATCCCGGCCCTGCCCCAGATCCAGGCGCAGCTGCACACGTCCGAGAGCGCCGTCGGCTGGGTCCTCACCGCCTACCTGCTCAGCGCCTCGGTGCTGACGCCGATCCTCGGCCGGCTCGGCGACATGTATGGCAAGGAGAAGATGCTGATGATCGTCCTCGTCCTGCTCGGCGTCGGAACGCTGCTCTCGGCCGCGGCCTCCTCCCTCTCGGTGATGCTCCTCGGCCGCGTGATCCAGGGCGCCGGCGGCGGCATCTTCCCGCTCGCCTTCTCGATCATCCGCGACGAGTTCCCCAACGACAAGGTGCCGGGGTCGATCGGCCTCGTCAGCTCGCTGCTCGGCATCGGCGGCGGCGCCGGCGTCGTGCTCGCCGGAGTCGTCACGTCGAACCTCTCCTACCACTGGTTGTTCTGGTTCCCGGCGGGGATCATCGCGATCACCGCCTGGCTGACCTGGCGTTACATCCCCGAGTCGCCGGTGAAGACGGCCGCGCGCGTCAACTACCGCGCCGCCGGCTTGATGACCGTCGGCATGTCCGGCGTGCTGCTGGCGATCACAGAGACCAGCACCTGGGGCTGGATCTCGCCGAAGACGATCGGCCTCTTTGCCTTCGGCAGCCTCGTGATCGCCCTCTGGATCCGCGAGGAGCTGCGCTCGCGCGAGCCGCTGGTGGACATGCGGATGATGGCGATCCGCGGCGTCTGGACCACGAACACCGTCGCCTTCCTGATCGGCATGGGCATGTACTCCTCCTTCGTCCTGATCCCGCAGCTGGTCCAGGGCTCGGTCGCCAACGGCGGCTTCGGGGCCTCGGTCACCGAAGCGGGGCTGTTCCTGCTGCCGTCGACGATCGCGATCGTGATCCTCGGCCAGATGGCCGGCGGGCTCGAGCGGCGGATCGGCTCGCGCGGGTCGCTGATCTGGGGCGCCGTCTTTGCCACGGGCTGCTACCTGCTGCTGGTCGCCGACCGCACCCAGAAGTGGGAGATCTACGTCGCCGCACTGCTGCTCGGCATCGGCATTGGCCTCTCGTTCTCGGCGATGGCGAACCTGATCGTCCAGAACGTGCGCCAGGACCAGACCGGCGTCGCCACGGGCATGAACGCGGTCACGCGAACCCTCGGCGGCGCCTTCGGCGGCCAGATCGCCGCCTCCCTGCTCGCCGGCAACCTCGGCGTCGGCGGGGCGCCGGCCAGCAACGGCTTCACGCTCTCGTTCCTGATGTGCCTGTTCGCGCTCGCGGCCGCGCTTGGCTTCGCGCTCGCGGTGCCGCGGCGCAGCGCCAACGACCTCGCCGCCGAGGCCGAGGTCGAGCGGCTCGGGCCGAGCGCCACCGGCGAGCCGGAGCGAGCTGCCGCCTAGCGCGGCTGGGTCACGCTTACGAAGGACGCAATTCCGAGTGCGCGCCGTACCACTCGATCGTCCGCCGCAGCCCCTCGCGCAGATCGATCTGCGGCTTCCAGCCGACGACCTCCTCGATCTTCGCCGGGTCGACGTACTGCTTGTCGATCTCGCCCTCGGGGTTGCCCTCGCCCTGGAAGTCGGGCTCGACGTCGGTCGGTCCGAGCTCGCAGATCAGCTCGACCACCTCGCGCACGCTGAACGGCCTGCCCCCTCCGGCATTGAACGCCTCGCCGCGCGCCGCGTCGCCTTCGCGCAGCGAGCCGGCGATCGCCAGGTAGGCGGCGGCGCAGTCCTCGATGTAGAGGAAGTCGCGGATCGGGCTGCCGTCCGAGCGGATCACCGGCGGGCGACCGTCAAGAACCGCGGTGGCGGTCTCGGGGATCAGGCGCGAGAAGTTCATGTCGCCGCCGCCGTAGAGGTTGGCGAAGCGGGTGACGGCGACCGGCACCCCGTAGGCACGCCAGTAGCTGCGCGAGATCACGTCGGCGGCGGCCTTGCTCGCCTCGTAGGGGTGGCTGGGCTGAAGCGCGAAGTCCTCCCGGTAGGGCAGCTCGTCGTGGGCGCCGTAGGCCTTGTCGGAGGAGGCAACGACGACGGCTCCGACCCCGCCCTCGCGACAGGCCTCGAGCAGGTTCCAGGTGCCCTGGACGTTGACCTCGAAGGTCGTCACAGGGGCGCCGATCGCCTCGCCGACGATCGTCACGGCGGCGAGGTGGAAGACGGCGTCGTAGTCGCCGCCGCCGATCTCCTTGCTCAGCAGCTCGCCGTCGCGGAGGTCGCCGTTGACGACGTTGACGTCGGATTCGATGCCGTGCAGGGCCAGTCCCGAGACCGGCGGGTCCTGGCGGTCGAGCACGGTCACCGCCGTCCCCTCGCCGAGCAGCGTCTTCGAGAGCCAGGCGCCGGCGAAACCGTGGCCGCCGGTGACCAGCGCGCGCTCGACGCTCACCAGATCCTCCAGGGTGGATCGCCGGCGGCCCAGAGATCGTTGAGCACGACCGAGTCCTTGTAGGTGTCCATGCAGTCCCAGAAGCCGTGGTGCTCGAAGGCGACGAGCTGCCCATCCCCCGCCAGACGCTCGAGCGGCTCGCGCTCGAGCACGCTCTCAGTCGTCAGGTAGTCGAAGGCCGGCGGTTCGAAGCAGAAGAAGCCGCCGTTGATCCAGGTCTCGAGCTTCGGCTTCTCCTCGAATCCGGTCACCCGGCTGTCGCCGTTGATGTTGGCGACGCCGAACTGCAGCTCGGGCTTGACCACCGTCACCGTAGCCACGCTCCCGTGCTCGGTGTGGTGATCGAGGAGCTTCGAGAGCTCGATGTCGGCGACGCCATCCGAGTAGGTCGCGCAGAAAGGAGCGCCCTCGACCCAGTTCTCGGCGAGCTTGATCCTGCCCCCGGTCGGGGTGTCCTGGCCGGTGTCGAGGCATTCGACCGTCACATTCTCGGGCCAGTCCTCGGCCGTGGCCCACGACTCGATCATCTCGCCCTTGTAGCCGGTGAGCAGCAGGAAGCGCTCGAACCCCTGGGCGGCGTAGATCTGGATCACGTGCCAGAGGATCGGCATCGCGCCGATCTCCACCAGAGCCTTGGGGATTTCGATCGTTTTCTCGCGCAGGCGCGTACCGCGCCCGCCGCAGAGAATTAGGACGGGCGGCTTCCGCACAGCGGGCATATTAGTGACGAGGACAAAACGACCCGCCCTAGGGCGTCCCCCGCGGGGGACGAGCGAACAGCGTCAATGGCCGACCTTCTCGAGCACCAGGAGGCCGACTGGGTCGTCGCGGTGGGCGACGGCGATGTCCCAGAAGCCATACCCGCGCTCCTTCTGCGGCAGGTCCAGGACCTTGCTCTTCTCGGGGAGCTCGGCCGTGGCCGCCCGGCCGATCAGCCGTCCACCGTTGTCCCACACCACGGCCTGCTCGTATCCGAGGCCGATGAGAACCTGCCAGATGTCGTTCGGGTCGAGCTCTGGGGTCGCCAGCGCCGTCGGCTGCGGGTCGAACTCGAAGAACAGGATCGGCCGGGAGCCGATAAACGTGCGGGCGAGCGGCGGCACGAGCTGTACGTCGTAGCCGTCCGTGTCGGTCTTCACCAGGCGCACATTCTGAAGTTGCGGGTGGTTGGCCAGCAGCTCATCCGTGGTCAGCGTCCGCACGCCTGAGCCGTCGTCGGTCGGGCGCACCTGGCTCGTCCCCTCCTCGTGGTGGACGATCCGCATCGAGGAGCCGGCGTCCTCAGAGCCGACCAGCACCGACGGCTCGATGACCACGTTGTCCAGCGAGCCGACATTCCGGCGCAGGTAGGTCACCCACTCCGGATCCGGCTCCACGCACACGACCTCAGCGTCCACATGCTCGAGCACGAGCAGCGCGGAGTCGCCGACGTTCGCCCCGATGTCGAGCATGCAGAGGCGGCCCTCGGCCTCCTCGAGCAGCCGGCCGAGGGACACCATGTTCTCGGCGTAGAGCGCATGCCCCCGCGTGAAGTGCCGCAGCCAGTGGCGCCGGTTGAGGACGAGTTCAACGCCGCGCACGCGGTGGCGGACCGGTTTGTCCGGCAGCCTCGCGGCCACCGCCACGCGCAGCAAGGACCAGAGGTGCGAGAGCTTCCCGGCGGTCTTCATGACAAGCGGCAGACCGGGCTCGAACCGGCGACCCTCAGCTTGGGAAGCTGATGCTCTACCAACTGAGCTACTGCCGCGCGCCGCGGATTCTAGGCTGGATTTAGGCCCGTCACTAACCTGCACGGCGATGGGTACGCGTTCCTTCGCCGCCGTGATCGCCGTCCTCGCCGTGATCGGCTTGCTCGGCTACGGCGTGATCAGCAAGGGCAAGGGCAATCTCGCGGTCGGTGACCCTGCCCCCGACAAGGTGCTTCCGCGCCTCGAGGGCGCCGGCACCGGCAGCCTCGCCGAGTATCGCGGCCGCTGGGTGCTGCTCAACTTCTGGGCCTCGTGGTGCGGCCCCTGCCGCGGCGAGGCGCCGGCGCTCGAGAGCTTCCAGCACCAGCACTCAGCGTCGGGGTTCACCGTCGTCGGGGTCGACCTCGACGACGCGATCGGCGACGCGAGGGGATTCGTCGCCAAGTACGGCCTCAGCTACCCGCAGCTGCGCGACGGCGACGGCCGCGAGCGCCGTGACGCCTACGGGATGACCGGCTTCCCCGAGAACTTCCTGATCGACCCGCAGGGCAAGGTGGCGCTGATCCACCGCGGCCCGGTCACCGACACCTACCTCCGTGACGAGGTGGCGCCGCTGATCGCGTCGCCCTCGGCGTCGTGAGCGGGCGCATCGCCGTCGTCGCGGTCGCGCTCACGGCGCTGATCGCGGCGCCGGCTGCGGCCGAGACCCGCGCCTCGCTGCCCGATATCGAGGACGAGGTCATGTGCCCGATCTGCGGCACCACCCTCCAGCTCTCCGACTCCCCGCAGGCCGAGCGCGAGCGCGAGCTGATCCGCGGGCTGATCGCCAAGGGCCTGACCAAGCAGCAGATCAAGGACGAGCTCGTCGCCGAGTACGGCAAGGACGTTCTGGCGACACCGGGCGACAGCGGCTTCGACCTGACCGCCTGGGTGGTGCCGATCGCCGGTTTCGCCGCGGCGCTGGCTGGGATCGGTGCGGCACTCTGGCGCTGGCGGCGTCGCGCGCGCCGCGACCCCCCCACCCCGGCCGCGGCCGCCGCCGAGCAGGCCGAGCGCCTCGACAACGACCTCGCCAAGTACGACCTCTAGCGACGTCAGCCCGGAGGGACCTGATGAAAAAAACGGGGGCGCCGATTTGGCGCCCCCGTTTGAGCTTCACCTCGGCTGTCGCCGAGTAGATGCAGCTCTACGGCTTCTTGGGGCCCTGGTAACGGGCATTGCCCTTCTTGTTGATCGAGGCGTAGCCGACCGAGCTGAACAACGTCAGGTTGAACTTCGCGTGGCCGTGACCGGTCTTTGACTTCACGATCTTGTTGAAGGTCGCGCCGGTGAGCTTGATCTTGATCGGCGCCGACTGGCCGGCCTTCAGGGTTGTCGGTGCGATCACCGTGGCCTTGAAATGGTCGCTGTTGCGCACCGCGGCGAAGACCCTGTTGACCACCAACTGGCAGTTGCCGGTTCCGCAGGTCTCGGTACCGACCGTGATCGTCTTCTTGAGCTTGAACCGGGCCTTGTTGAGGACCTTCGGAACAAGCGTGAGGCTGGGCGGCTGGTCGTACGGACCGGGCGCGGCGCTCGATACGCCGGTGGTGAGCACGGCAAGACCGAGCACTCCCACGAACATGGATGCGGCGATCCGCTTCCGATTCATCTGTGACGCTCCCTTCCAGGATGGGTTTGGCGCTTCCAAGGAGTCCATACGCACCCTGGACGCAATTACTGACATTTCTAGCGCTGCGCCCACGGCAAGCTGCTTTGCGCGCCCACCGTGGCTCGCAGGACCGCCTTTCCGCGAAAGCGCAGCTTCCGCGAGAACACGGCTCCGGCCCCTGGCGCGAGCCGGGCGACCGAGCGCCAGGTGCCCCGCGTCCGGCGCTCGATCGAAAGCGCGCCCCCGATGGGCGCCTTGCCCCAGGCCAGGACCCTGGTCTTCGAGAGCCGCTGGGTGACGAAGGGGAACGAGAACGCGGTCAGCGACGGCTTCGGCGTGTCGTCGACGTAGTAGAGGCCCGACTGGTTGGTGCCGAGAGGATCGGAGGGCAGGAATGGGGCGTCGCGGATCTCCAGGTTGATCGCGACGGCCGCCCCCGCCTTCCAGAACAGATAGAGCGACTGCTCCACGGCCCGGGCCTGCCGGCTCGGGCTCATTCCCCTGGCGGTGTTGGGCGGATTGGTGTTCCACCAGAACTCCGTCACCCAGATCGGGCGGTGCCCGCCGAGCGGTCTGATCGTGCGTTTGCGCTCGGCCGCCCGCAACACCCGGGTGACGGCCCCGAGGTCCGGGGTCGAGACGTCGTCGGGGTTGATCGCGCTGCGCAGCGGCCCACCGGAAGTGCTGATCGGGTGGTGGGCGAGCGCATTCAGCTTCGCCGGGTTGGGACAGCGCATCGGCTTCAACTGCTTGCGGCCCTTGAGGCAGAGCAGCTGGCGGATGAAGGCGAGCGGCCTGGTCCTGGCACCGCCGGGGTTGTCGCCATACGGGGCGGTGCCGGCGGTGACGACGAAGGCGCCGGGCTGGACGGCGTGGACCCCGTCGTAGAAGGCGTTCAGCAGCCCGCGATAGATGCCCGCCGACGCCTGCGCCCGGCCGTTCCACTGCGGGTTCAGGTAGGTGGAGAGGTTGGGCTCGTTCCAGGCCTGGAAATTGCGCACGGCCGGAAGCGGCCCGAGCCCGTCAGGGCCGGGAAACGAGCCGCTGTAGCGCCGTGCCAAGGCCTGCCCGAACGCCCCGTAGTCCGCCGCGCTCGGCTGCCAGGTGCCCGCGGGGACGCCCACGGGGCGCCCCGGGCCCTCCGCCCAGGCCGGCGCACCCGTAGCCGTCAGCAGCACCGTCAAGCCGTGTTGCGACGCGCTGCGGATAGCGGTATCCAGCTCGCCGAAATGGTAGGCCGGGTCGGCTGGGTTCGTGGGTTGCCCGGGGCGAGCGGCGGCGATATCGCTCCACGTCGCCCCCAGCCTGACGACCCGCGCCCCTGCCTCCACGGTCTTGCCGAGCCAGAGGTTGCGGGTCGCGGCGTCGGGCGAGCCGTAGAGTCCGTCGGCGATGCCCGTGGTCAGGCCGCGAGAGCCGGAGGCGGGCCCGCAGAAGGCGAGCGAGAGGGCCAGGCAAGCCGCTCCAGCGAGAGCGGCCCGGCTCGCCTGCGCTGGCGGGCTCAACCGGCCGGGCGGCCGGCACGCCACCGAGCGAAGTACCGCGTCAACGCGGCAAGCAGGCACGCCGCCAAGATCAACCACAGCCAGATCCCCATGCCGGAGGTCTGCGACCCGCCGCCGCCGCCGGGCGAGGGGGCCGTCACCTTGGCGACCGCCGCGGCGGCGGCGCCGTCCTTGCCGAGCGAGTCAAGCGACTGCGCTGTGCCCGGAGGCAGCGCGCCGGCGCCCTGCTCGGACTTCTGCCCTTTCGCCGTCGGCACCCCTTCCGTGTACTGATCGATCGCCGCATGGTTGGGCAGGGGCTTCGCCTGGCTCGCGCTCGGCGCGACGAGGGCCAAGAAGGCCAGAAATACGGTCAAAAGCACGGTCTTGCGCATCGGCAATCAGAATATACGCAGCACAGTGGGCAACCCTGACGCGTCAGCTTTCCGAGCCACCCTGCGTAGAACTCAACGATGGCCCCGCCTGCGCAAGCCCCTGCCGCGTCCCGCCCGCTCGACGAGTCGTCGTGGAGCTCGGTGGCCGAGCTGCTGCGCCGCGACGTGCCGAAGCTGGCGACCTGGGCCCTTCCCTTCGTCCTCACGGTGTATCTCGGCCTCAAGGGCGGCGGCTACGACATCGTCGTCAGGAACGAGGTCGGGATCGCCGTCTGGTGGATCGTCCTGCTCGGAGCGCTCACCGGGGTGCTTCCCAGCTTTCGACTCGGCCGCATCGGCTGGGTCGGCCTCGGCCTGCTGACGGCGTTCGCGACATGGACGACCCTGGGCATCGCCTGGTCCTCGAGCGCTGAGCGCAGCGTCGTCGAAGCGAGCAGGGTCGCGATCTATCTCGGCGTCTTCGTCCTGGCGCTCTCGATGCGGCGCCCGGGCAGCCTCAAGCGAACGATGAACGGCCTCGCCGCCGGCATCGCGGTGATCGCCCTCTTCGCCCTGCTCTCGCGCCTGCATCCTGAGTGGTTCCCCTCTGACCCCAGCCGCGACCTCTTCACCAACGGCCAGTCCCGGCTCAACTACCCGCTCGACTACTGGAACGACCTGGCGCTGCTGATGGCGATGGGGATTCCGCTGTTGCTCGGGATCGCCGTTCGCGGCAGCACCCTCGTCGGCCGCGCCGTTTCGGCGGCCCTGGTGCCGGTGCTGGCGCTGACCGCTTTCTACACGCTCTCCCGCGGCGGCGCGGTCGAGGCGGCGGTCGGCCTGACCGTCTTCCTCGCCCTCGCCCCCCGCCGCTTCGTCGCCTTGCCGACGGTCTCCGTCGCCGTAGCCGGAAGCGCGCTGCTGATCGCCGCTGCGACTCAGCGCGATGCCCTCACCAACGGCCTCTCGACCGCCGCGGCCCACTCCCAGGCCGACGAGATGCTCGCCGTCGCGATCGTCGTCTGCGGTGGAGTCGCCCTGCTGCAGGCGGCGATCGGCCTCGCCCAGAAGTACGAGATCTGGCCCGCGATCAAGGTGCCGAGGAGGACCGCAATCCCGGTCGCCGCGGGGGCAGCTCTGATCGCTGTGCTCCTGGCGGTCGCCGCCGGAGCACCCAAGGCGCTGTCGAACGAGTGGAGCGACTTCAAGCAGCCGGTCGGGCCCGGCAGCGGCGTCGATCGCTTTGCGAGCTCGAGCGGCACCGGGCGCTATCAGACCTGGGACGCGGCGGTCAACGCCAGTAGAGGCGACGCCCTGACCGGCATCGGCCCGGGTACGTACGAGTACTGGTGGGCGCAAAACGGATCGCTCCCGGTCTTCGTGCGCGACGCGCATTCGCTTTACCTCGAGACCCTCGGCGAGCTCGGCCTCGTCGGTCTCTTCCTGATCGCCGGGTTCGTCCTGACCGTGCTTGGGGTTGGCGGGCAACGAGCGACCCGCGGGGATCCGTCGCGCCGCTGGCCGTACGCCGCCGTTACCGCAAGCGCGGCTGCCTTCGCCATCGGCGCCGGAATCGACTGGGCCTGGGAGCTGTCGGTGATCCCGGTGGCGTTCATGATTCTCGCGGCGGGGCTGCTTTCGCCGCGGACCTACGAGGAGCGATCGGCGCGCACGACGCACCGTCGGCGCCGGCGCCGACGGACCCGGCTGTCGATGGCCTCGCTACGCGACGCCCGCGTCGTACTCGGTGCGTTGGCGATCGCCGGTCTGATCCTGATCGCGATCCCGCTGCGCGGCGCCGACGCGCTCGACGCGAGCCAGCGCGCGGCCGGCGCCGGCGATCTGAGCAAGGCGCTCGCCGACGCGCGCACGGCCCACAACCGGCAACCTTACGCGGCCTCCCCCCTGCTGCAAGAGGCCCTGGTGCTGGAGCTGATGAAGAACTACAGCGCCGCGACGCAACAGGCCCGCCTCGCAACGATCGCCGAGGCGACCAACTGGCGTACCTGGCTGACGCTCTCCCGAATCCAGGCCGAGGCCGGCAATCCGTCCGCCGCAGTCAGCGCCTACGAGAAAGCGCGATCGCTGAACCCCAGATCCCCCATCTTCGCCCGACCCTAGGAGTGAAATGAGCCAGAACCGCGAGATCGACGAGTTCAAAGACGAGCTGCTCCACGAACGGCCACGACCCACACCCGCGTTTCGTAGCGAGGTACGCAGCAGCCTGCTCGCCGGCGCCAAGAATCGCCCGCCTCAGCTCCGCGCGCTGATCTTCAGTTACGCGGCCGCCGGCGCGCTGCTACTTGCCGTCGCGGCGTTTGGCGTCGCCGGCGCCGGCCCGCTTGCGGCCTGAAGCAGATCGCTTCGCCTTTGGCTTGACCGTGGCCTTGGCCTTCTTGCGGGGGCGCGACGGCTTTGCCGCCGGTCCCTCGAGCTCGGCTCGCAGCCTGCGCAGTGAGCGAGAGAGGATCTGCTGAACCGTCGCCAGCTTGAGGTCGAGCATCTCGGCGATCTCGGGGCCGCGTAGATCGCCCCCGAAGCGCAGCGCGACGACCTCGCGGTCACGCGCGCTCAGAGTGTCGAAGGCGTCGGCGAGCTCCGGCGAGACGCCGGCGGTCTCCTCGCTCGCAGCCGGGAGATCCTCTTCGGCCACGCCGCCCTCGCCGATCGGGCGCTGGAGGCTCGAGCGGTCGCGCCGGTGGTGATCGATGACGAGATTCCGCGCGATCGCCAGCAGCCAGGTCCGCGGCGTCGCGCGGTTCGGGTCGAAGCGGCCCCAGGCCTTGAGGGCCCGTTCGAAAGTCTGCTGGGTGACGTCTTCGGCGTCCGCCCGGTTTCCGAGGCGGTAGGCAGCGAAGGCATAGACATCCCAGACATGCTCATCGAAGACGCGCGCGAGCGCTTCTGACGGGTCGCCCCTCGGCATTTCTCCTCTTCACTCGCAGGTACAGGCAGCCGTCCCGGCGGAGACCGAGGGCGAAGGATAACCGGGTGCTTCCCGGCCGGTCGGGGTATTTCTCTCAGGCACTGATCGCCTCGAGCATCGAGCGGACCTCGAGCGCCATCCCCCGCCAAGAGAACTCCTCGGCGCGCCGGCGCGCCGCGTCGAGCTCCTCGGCCGTCTTGTTCCTGGCCTCGATCACCCCATCCGCGAGCGCGGAGGCGGTCCAGCCGCCCATCACAGTCGCGTGCCCGCCGGTGACTTCGAGCATCGCCGGCTCGGGCGTGATGACGACCGGGATCCCCAACCGCATCGCCTCGATCGGCGGCAGGCCGAAGCCCTCGAAGTTCGAAGGGAACGCAAGCAGCGCCGCCGAGGCGAAGCGGCGGCGAAGGTCTTCGCCGAAGAGCCAGCCCTCGATCTCCACGAGATCCTCGAGCCCGAGCCGGCGGAGCTGCGCCTCCGCCGCGTCGCGCGCTTCGTCCGGCATGCCGATGAGCTTGAGCCGCATCGCCTCGCCCCGGTCGCGCAGGATCGCCCAAGCGTCGATGACCATGGCGGCGTTCTTGTTGCCGAACTGACCGAAGGCGACGGCATAGGGCTCGTCGACAGCCTCGGCGTGCCACGAGGCGACATGATCGCTGCCGAGATACGCGACGCGGATCTCGCGATTTGCGAGCCACGGCCGCGGCGCGAGGAGGTCCCTACGCGTCCGCTCGGAGATGCAGGCGACGCCGTCGACCTGTCGCAGGGCGAGGCCGTAACTGACCTTGCGCTGGGCGCGTACGCTCCGGGAGAACTGCTCGGGAAGTAGCTCGTGGCGGAAGTCATAGGCAATGACCGCGCGCGGGCACGGCAACGGTACGAGCGACGTTGCCGGCATGACTCCGAGCATCACGTCGGCGTTCAGACGGCGGCACATGCGCGGCACTAGGAGGTTCTGCCCCCGGATCCGCGTCAGCGCATGGCGGCGCCCGACCGGGACCTCGTGGAGGGTGACGGCATCGGGGACCGCGATGCCGGCCGCCGGCGTCTGGAGGAGATGCAGCTCGTCGTCGCTGCCGAGCGCCGCCCAAGCCTCGAGCAGGCGCTCGATTATCACGGCGAGGCTCGTCCCCGCCTTGGTTGGCAACCCCTCGATTAGCACCCTCATAGAAATTGGCTAGGCTAGAGCAGTTCCTGCCTATCGGCTACGCACCTGAGCGGACAGCTTTGAAGGGGTGCAAGAAAGGGGTGGTGTCTTGAAGGTCGTCGTGACCGGCGGCGCCGGCTTTGTCGGCTGCAACCTCGCAATCACGCTCGCCAAGCGCGGCGACGATGTCGTCCTCGGCGACAACCTGTCGCGGCCGGGGAGCGATCGCAACCTCGCCGCGATGCTCGCCGACGAGGAGATCGCATCGCGCATCACCTTCCACGAGATGGACGTCCGCGACGCCGATGCCTGCACGGAGCTGCTCGCGGACGGCGCCGACGGCATTGCGCATCTCGCCGCACAGGTATCCGTCACCGACTCGCTCGCCGATCCCTTCGCGGACTTCGACATCAACGCCCGCGGGACCCTCAATGTGCTCGAAGCGGCCCGCAAGCTCGCGCCCGAGGCGCATCTCCTCTTCACCTCGACCAACAAGGTCTACGGCAGCCTCGGCGAGCTTCCCGTCGAGAAGGCGGACACACGCTACGTCCTGCCGACATTGCCCGGGGGCGTCTCGGAGAGTCGCCCAACGACGGCCAAGACGCCGTACGGCTGCTCGAAACTAGCGGGCGACCTCTACGTTCAGGACTACGCGGCCACGTTCGGGCTCAACACGACCGTCTTTCGCATGTCCTGCATCTACGGCACGCGCCAGAACGGCAACGTCGACCAAGGCTGGGTGTCGTGGATGGTGCGGGCCGCGATCGAGGGCAAGGACCTGACGATCTACGGCGATGGCCTGCAGGTGCGCGACCTGCTTCACGTCGACGATCTCGTCCGCGCGTTCCTGATGGTGCTGACGACCGATGCGGGCCGCGGCGAGGTCTTCAACATCGGCGGCGGGCCCGATTTCTCGCTCTCGGTCTGGGCCGAGTTCAGCAAGGTCCTCGAGGAGCAACTCGGCCGGCCGGTGCCGGTCGCGTACGACGACTGGCGCCCGAGCGACCAGTACGTCTACATCAGCGATCTAAGCAAGGTCTCGAAGGCGCTCGACTGGGCTCCGGTGAAGTCCCCGACCGAGGGAATCGCCGAAGTGGTGTCCTGGGTCAACGAAACCTGAGGTCAGGCGCCGGTAAATAGCCGGGTGTATGGCGGCTCGGTAGGAATTACTCAAGCTCCCCCAGTGGACATATGTAGAGCGCTGCGGGGGACTCCTCTCGCCTGCCCACGGGCGGGACCGATGGCAACGTATGTCCCTGCTTCGAGGTCTGCTTCTGAGCGCGCTCGCGTCCTGCGCGATCGTCGCGTTTTCCGCGGGCGCGGCGAGCGCCGATACGCCCGACTGTGGCTCGAACACGCTGACGACCGCCGGGGGCACCTGGCAGTGCACCTTCGCCGACAACTTCGACGGCAGCAGCCTCGACCCGTCCAAGTGGATCGCTCAGAGGACAGACCTGAGCGGCTACGTCAGCGGACCGGACGCGTGCTTCGTCGACAGCCCGAACAACATCTCGGTCTCCGACGGAACCCTGAAGCTGACCGCGCGCAAAGAACCGGCGCCCTTCACCTGCGGCGGCCCGGGGGGCATCACGACGCAATGGACGAGCGGCATGGTCACCACCTGGGGAGGGCGGTTCAACCAGGCCTATGGGCGGTTCGAAGTGCGGGCGAAGGCCCCGGCGGCTGAGGTGAAGGGACTGCAGAACTCCTTCTGGCTGTGGCCGGTCGACGACCAGAAGTACGGGTCGTGGCCGGGGTCGGGCGAGATCGACATCGCCGAGACCTACTCGCAGTATCCGGATCTGGCCGTCCCCTACGTCCACTACTACCCGGCCGCGCCGGACCCGAATGTCACCAACACGACCTGCCAGATCTCGAACTACGCCGCGTTCCACACCTATGCGGTTGAGTGGACGACGAGCACCCTCAAGTTCATCTACGACGGCCAGACGTGCCTCGTGGACTCCTGGAATCCGGCGTCGCTGACCAAGCCGGCGCCGTTCGACCAGCCGTTCTTCATCGCGCTGACGCAGGCGCTCGGGGTCGGAACAAACGCTTTCGATCCCGCAACCACACCGCTGCCGGCGACGACCGAGGTTGACTACGTTCGAGCCTGGCAGCGGACTGGCGAGGGAACGACGACACCGCCGCCGCCGCAAGATCCGGGGCCAAGCGTCGCCGGCCCCGAACAACAGGTCGGGACCGGCCAGGGGCTGCTCTCCGGGAGCGCTCCCAGCGCCCGGGCGAAGCGAGCCCGCGCCAAGGCGCGCCGGCGCAGCGCTCGTCACCGGTAGCCCGGCGACCGATATCGTGGCCCGCTCGGTGAGCCCCGGTCCTCGCGAAAACATTTCCAGAATCGTCTCGACCACGCGTGGCTTCGTGGCGGAGAGTCGCTCGCGTGGTGACGGGGGTTTCCCCACCGTGCTCGGCCGCAGCGCCAAATGGGGCCTGCTCTGCGCGTTCCGCCGCCCGGCGACGATTCCGTTCGGCAGCCACGGCGGCAAGCTCCGGCTTCCGGCCCGGTTCGGCGAGGGCGGCGCGGCGCCGTTCGTGTTCCGCGAGAACTACGAGCCCGAGATCGGGTACGTCGACCGCGCCTTGCAGCCCGGGATGGTGTTCGTCGACGGAGGGGCGAACCTGGGCGTCTACACCGTGATCGCGAGCAACGCCGTCGGCGACGGCGGCAGGGTCCTCTCCTTCGAGCCCGGCAACGACGCCTACGAGCGGCTGAGCGTAAACGTCGCCGCCAACACCGCCACCAACGTCAGTGCCCGGCAAGCCGCCCTTTCTGACAGCAGCGGGCTGGCGCCGCTGTACCACACGGCCGGCCACTCGGTGTCCTACTCGCTGGCGCCCGACGACGCCGGCGACACGAGCTCGGAGCAGGTCAAGACGGTGACCATCGATGAGGTCATGGCCGAAGAGGGCCTCGACCGCCTCGACTTCGTCAAGCTCGACGTCGAAGGCTCCGAAGAGCTCGCGCTACGCGGTGCGGCCGAGTCGCTCACCCGCTTCAGGCCGGTCGTGATGTTCGAGACGCTTTCGGAGGCGGCGATCTCCTCGGACCTCAGTCGCGACGGAGCCTGGAACTACCTCGCGGACCTTGACTACGAATTCTTCATCGTCGACCAAGGTGGCAAGTTGATCCCGGCAACGCAGCCGCGCGAGGGAAACAACATCGCGCGGCCACGCTCAGCTAGCTGAGCTGCCCCAGCACCTCCCGCGTAGCCTCGATGACGACGCGCACGCCGCCCTAAATTACTGGAGGTGGATGCCATCGCCGGGGCTATTCAGGGAAACTGACGCCGCTATGTCACTCCTTCCGGCCCGCATCGGCCGTAAGCCCCAGTACGTCTTCCACCCGGCGCGCGCCTTGCGGCGTGCGCTGTATCGCTTTGGCCCGGATGAGGGCGGAACCCGAGTCGCAGACCTGCCCTGGGGCCTGCCGCTCGAGGTCTATGAGCGAGACGCGATCGGATTCAGCATCGTCGCCGGCGGCGTTTTCGACCCCTGCGTGACCGAGGCTCTGTATCGCCTCGTCGACCCGGGCGACGTCGTCGCCGACGTCGGCGCCAACGTCGGCTACATGAGCAGCCTCGCGGCGGCCCGCGTCGGCCCCTCCGGGAAGGTGCTGGCCTTCGAGCCTCACCCGCGGATCTACGAGATGCTCGAGCGCAATGCCGCCGGCTGGCGCGAGGCCGGTGGAGCCGGCGAGGTGGAGCTGCGGCGCGTGGCTCTCTCCGACGCGGCCGGGGAGGGAACCCTGGTTTCGCACTCGTTCGACGCCAACACGGGCCTCGCGTCGCTCAACGCAGACCAGGCTCCGTCCGTCAGCGCCGACTCCGACACGATTCCGGTGCCCCTCGCGCGGCTCGACGAAATCCCCGGCGCCGAGCAGGTTCGGGTGCTGAAGGCGGACGTCGAGGGTCACGAGGCCGACGTCCTGCGCGGCGCAACCCGCCTCCTGGAGAGCGGCGCGGTTCGCGACATCATCTTCGAGGACGACGGCGATTACCCCAGTGCGACGACGGCGATCCTCGAGGACGCGGGCTACGACTTGGTGAGCCTCGACAACGACCTGCGCGGCGTCCTCCTGCTCCCTCCCGAAAAGCACGGTGAGCTGCCCGCGTGGCCCGGCGCCAGCTACCTCGCCACTCGCGATCTGGACCGCGCCCGCAAGCGCCTCGCCCCGCGCGGCTGGCAGGTCCCTGGGATCGGGCTCGGTACGAGGCGGGCGGCGTCGGCATGAGCCCGACGATCGACATCGATGCCCCGGCCCAAGAGCTGCCGCTGGTCCGCGCGGGGCGGCTGCCCGAGCGCTACGCGGAGCCGATGCAGACCGAGCTCTACCGTCGAATTCAGCCGCTGCTCGTGCCCGACGCCGCGATTCTCGACGTCGGCGCCGGCAGATATCCAACGCTCGCGCCCGCCGACCGGCCGCCCGGATGCCGCTATGTCGGCCTCGATATCGCGCCCGAAGAGCTCGCGGCGGCTGCTTCCGACGCCTACGACGAGGACGTCGTCGCCGACATTACGAAGCCCCTCAACCGAGACGAGGAGTTCGACATCATCGTCAGCTGGCAGGTCCTCGAGCATGTCTCGCCGCTCGCCGATGCGCTCGAGAATCTGCGCCTCTCGCTGCGCCCGGGCGGCACCTTGCTCGCCCAGCTCACAGGCTCGAACGCGGCCTTTGCGGCGTTCGGACGCCTGCTCCCCCACCGGGCCAAGCTATGGGTCGCGACGCGGGTCCTCGGCCACCACGAGGAGGAGAAGTTCCCGACCCGCTACGACCGCTCGAGCCAACGGGCGCTCGAGCGGCTGCTCGAACCCTGGTCCTCGGTCGAGATCGTCCCGTTCTACCGGGGGGCGACCTACTTCAAGTTCTCGCGACCACTGATGCGGGCGTACCTCGCCTATGAGTCCGCGGTCGAGCGCAGGCACCGGGTCAATCTTGCCACGCACTATCTAGTCCTCGCCACGCGCTGATCAGACCCAATGGCTTCCCGTCTTCCAGCGCCCCTGGCTCCGCTGTTCCCGCGGCTGAAGCCCGTCTACACCCAGGCGACCCGCGCCCTCGCCCCGTTCACGCGGCGGCTGAGCCGGATCCGTGGGGGCTACCTGCCCTCAGGGTCGGTGGCGAGCCTCGACGAATCGGTCGCCGATGCGGGCGGCCGGATCTGGGCCGTACGCGGAGAGGAGCACGTCACCCGGGCGACCCCGAGCGGCGAGCCCCCTCGACACGCCACGTTCATGGACCACGCCGAGTTCACCCAGCCCCCGCTCGCAGTCGCCGAGCTGCCCAACGGGCGCGTACTCGGCAAGCATCGCGTCGTGGTCGATCGCCGCGGCAGGATGATCGAGGAGCTCGGCCTCTATTGGGGAACGAAGCGCTACTCGGAACACGAGGTCTTCTGGCACCCGTTCCCCGATCCGCCGCTCGAGGTTGACGGGGCGCTCGGGGTCCTCGCGGGCCGCGGCGATCTCAACTGGTACCACTTCCTCCTGGACATCGTTCCCCGGCTCGCCTTGTTCGACGAACCCGGGGTGCCCACACCCGAGCGCTGGTACCTGCCGCTCGGGCACGAGTGGCAGCGCGATGTGTTCGAGCTGGTCGGCCTGCTTCCGAATGACGGCGCGATCGACGCCGACGCGGTGCCCCACGTGCAGGCCGAGAAGCTGCTGGTCCCGGGGCTGCCGGACTTCAACGTGACGGCGCCGTGGACGGTGGCCTTCATCCGCGAGCGGCTGAGGCCAGCCGGCCTCGAGCGCGTGCCAGGCCGCCGCATCTATCTCACGCGCGGCAACAAGCGCAACAACCGGATCGTGAGGAACGAACCCGAGCTATTGGAGATGCTCGCCGATCGCGGATTCACCGTCGTCGATACCGGGGCGCTCTCGGTTGCCGAAGAGATCCGCACCTTTGGGGAGGCCGAGTGGATCGTCGCCCCCCATGGCGCGGCGCTGACAAACCTCCTGTTCGCGAGCCCGGGCGCCTCGGTGATCGAGCTGTTTGCCCCCGACTACGTCACCCCCTCCTACTGGAAGCTCGCCGACTGCGTCCCCGGACTCGAATACCGCTATCTCCTCGGCGCCGGGCGAAGCCCGCGCAATGGCGACATGAACGGAGTGATGAGCGACATCACGATCGATCTCGCAGCAGTCGAACGCGCCATCGATTCGCTACCGGTCGCGGCATAGGCAGCGGCGAAGGGGCACCGCGACATGGCAACCTATAGGCGATGACCAAGACCTTGCGCAGGGCAAAAGCCGCACTGCCGGCGGCGATGGCGTTGGTGATCGTGGCCACGACAGTGGGCTGCGGGAACAAGGCGCCCAACATCGTCGGGTTCACCGGCGCCGACGTCCTCGGCGCCCGGGTGGTCCTGGGCGAGCCTCCGGGCGGACAGCCGAAGGCGGTGCTGTTGCTCGTCCACGGTGGAGGCTGGCAGCGCAGCGACGCCGGATTCGAAGAGCAGAAGGTCGCCGCCAAGACCTTCCAGCAGCTGGGCTACGCGACGGTGACGATCGGCTACGACGCGGGGGCAAAGGGATTCCAGCAGGTCCTGGCCGTCTACCGGCAGGCACGCAAGCGATGGCCCGACCTGCCGGTTTGCGCGAGTGGAATCTCGGCCGGCGCGAACTACTCGCTGATGCTCGCCACGCGCGAGCCGGACCTCACCTGCGTCCTTGCCCTCTCGGCGCCCACCGATCTGACGACGCTCGCGGCCCAGGATCCCAGCGGCCAGGAGGCCTACGACGCCGCGGTCACGGCCTTCGGGGCAAACCAGCTGGCGAAATTCAGCCCCGTTCGCTACGCGAACAAGATCAAGGCGAAGGTTTTGCTGGTCGGCGCTGAGGGCGATCCCACCGTCCCCGCCGCCCAAAGCGAAGAGCTCGCGAAGGCGCTCCCCGGCTCACAGCTGCTGATCCTGCCCCCCGGGCCAGACCGTGCCGAGTTCGCCCACTACGGGGGCGTACAGCCGGGCGCTCAGGACGAAGTGATCAAGCGCGACCTCGATTTCCTCAACAGCGTGATCAAGGGAAACTGAGCGGGCCCGGAGCCGAACGCTTCGGTCTGCGCGTTCATTCCCACATCCCGCCCTTCTCGATCAACCGGCCGCGCAGCGACGACGTCAGTCCAGGCAGCCGCCGTTTGGTGGTCTCGTACTCCTCCATCAGCGCGCAGCGCATCCCCTTTGCGACGTTCGCCGCCATCAGCCGGCCGGCGAGCGGGGCCGCCGACCGCCGCCAGCGCGCGTAGTCGGCCGCCTCGGCGGCGACGAACGGAGACGGCAGCTTGCCGGGATCGGCGAGTGAGGCGACGCGGTACGCGTGGCGCATGCGGTTGGTGATGCGGCGGCCCGTTGTGTCGTTCCAGTAGATGTAGGGGGGCTGGGGGCCGATCTCGGCCTCCTGCTCGAGCACGACGCCGGCGTACTCGCGGCAAAGCGCGTTGAGCGCTTCCGCCTCGGCTGCCACATCCGAGGTGCGAAGCCCATCTGGGTGCGAGGTCCGGAAGCGGGTCGTGAGCTCATCCGGGCGCCGCGGGTCGAACGCGTGGAAGTGGAAGAGGCGCAGGCGGTCCGAGTGGCCGGCGATGTAATAGCCGTCCGCGTCACGGGCGACGGCGCGCTCGTGGATGTTGGCCATGCCGACGTTGTAGCCGTAGTGGCGCAGCGGGCTGGCGTCGAAATAGACGCTGCCGAGATCGACCCACTTCTGATCGACGAACAGGCCGGACAGCGGATCGTGGAGGCACTCGCTCTTGAGGTGACCCCACCACCAATCGAGGAACTCGCCGGCGCGCCGGTCGACCGCAGCGAAGCCGAGGTTGTAGACGCCGACGTGCAGCAGATGGCCCTCGGAGAAGGGGCTGCCGGGCGGGACCGGCTCGAGGTAGTGCGGGGTGAGGACGATGCCCGCGCCATCGGCGAGCGCCGGGCTGAGCTCCTCCATCGGCGAGACGACGTAGGTGTCCGGGTCGAGGTAGGCGACCTCTTCGTGCTCGCGCAGCAAGAGGCGGAAGACCAGCGGCTTGATCGCGGTCGCGAATTCGACGAGCTCGTAGGACATCGCGAGCTCGAGCACGGTCCTACCGTCGAGATCGAGCATGCCGGGATGCATCCACCGCACCCCGGGCACATCCGGGAGCTCGGTGTCATCGGTCACATCGATCAGCAGGACGCTCAGTGGCGTGCCGTCGCCGTGGCGGCGCAGGCTCTCGTTCAGCGCGAGCGCCGCCGGCAGGTAGTTGCGCGCCAGGATCGTGAAGTAGGCCGGCTGTTTCACTGGGTCCATGTCGGCCCGCAGTGAAGCAGGTCGAGCCTTGGGGCGCTGCGGCCGCCCCTATGATTCCCGCCGCCCCATGGCTGACTACGTCATCACCAAGCGCATCGAGCCCTACCGGATCCGCGATCGCATCCGCGGCAAGCTCCTGTTCCTGCTCGCGTGGCCGTCGCTGCTGCTCGCGATGCGCAGGAAGTCGCGCCGGACCGAGCTCTGGATCGGCGACTCGCACGCGATGACCGTGAACCGCGAGGTCAGCAACGGCATGTTCATGCGCGCGCCCGAGGGCCAACTGATCTTGCGCGCCGGCGCCAGGCTCATGTACTCGATCGCCGAGAAGGGCTATCCGCCTCGGGTGATGCGCGTCGCACGACTCGTCAACCGGTTCGGCAGGCGCGGCGCGCTGGTTCCGGTCTTCCTGGCCGGCGAGATCGACGTCCGGGTGCACCTGCCGAAGCGGCCGGACGCGCCGTTTGACTGGGTCGCCGGCTACGTCGAGCGCTCGATGGAGGTCGCGCGGGTGCTCAAGGCCGACCGGGTCGGATTCTTCATGACCACCCCGCCGGTGGATGTTCCCGAGGAGGACGTCTGGTTCCCGATCACGGGGCCAATCGAGGAGCGGGTCGCGGTCCACCGCAAGCTGCGGGAGGCCATGGCTTCGGCGATCGAGGCGTTTCCCGAAGCGATCCTCTTGGATCTCACCGATGTCCTGGCCGACGACAGCGGGGCGATGCCGGTCTCCTCGACCTCGGACGGCGCTCATACGAGCCTCGAGACCGCGTCGCGGATACGGGCGCGGCTGGCCGACTACCGGCTGCTCGCCGACTGAGGGCCATCAAGTCGCTCCGTAGCGCCCGTCGCTAGGGGTTCTTGCGCCAGTAGGCGCCGAACCCGTCGATGTCGACGATCTCCTCGGTGATCCCGTGCGCGTCGCGGTAGTCGTGAATCGCGCGCTGGCACTGAGCCACCAGATCGCCGTAGTCGTCGACGATGCAGAAGCCGCCGGGCGAGAGCTTGGGGTACAGCGCCTCGATCGCCTGCCAGGTCGACTCGTAGAGGTCGCCGTCGAGGCGCATGATCGCGAGCTCGTCGATCGGCGCGGTGGGCAGGGTGTCCTTGAACCACCCGACGAGGAACTTGACCCGGTCGTCGAGCAGCCCGTAGCGCTCGAAGTTGTGCTTGACCTGCTCGACGCCCACCGCGAGGCCCCCCTGCTTGTAGAAGGTGTCGCCGGCGTCGGCGGGATAGCGGGCGGGGTCCGGCGGGGGCAGCCCCTGGAACGAATCGGCGGCCCAAACCGTGCGCTCGGTGTCGCCGAAGGCCTCGAGCGCGCCCCGCATGAAGATCGTCGCGCCCCCGCGCCAGACGCCGGTCTCGATCAGATCGCCCGGCACCCCGTCGCGGATCACGGTCCCGATGCAGTGCTGGATGTTGTCCATCCGCCGCAGGCCGATCATCGAGTCCGCCCGCGCGGGCCAGTCGCGCCCGTTGGCGCGCAACTCGGGGTCGTAGGGCTTCTTGTAGGCGAGCTCGAGGCCGAAGCGCTGGAAGAAGCGGCCGGCCGAGTCCGCGACCCTCTTCCTCAGCACCGGCGAGCCGTCGGTCCGGACCCCGCCGAGGATCGAGTCGTTGTCCTCGGTCACGGCGCCCGTGAGCGTCCGCTTGAGCAGGTCGAGATAGAGATCCCGCGACAAATCGATCTGGGCTTCCGGGGCCGGCACGGCGGCGATCCTAGCAACGGGCCGTGTGATACTTGGCGCGGGTGACCACGCAGGGAAATCAACCGGCGCGCCGTCAGCTGAGCGTGATCACCGTCGACCAGGCGATCGCCGGCGGCTCGAACGTGCTGATCGCGGTGATCGCGGCGCGGTTGCTCAGCGCCGCCTCCTTCGGGCTCTTCGGCCTCGTCTTCCTCGTCTACATGCTCGCCCAGGGTGTTTCGCGCGCGCTCGTCAACGACCCGCTGCTCGTGCACCCGGTCGAGGGCGAGGAGCGCAAGGGCGAGGTGATCGGCACGAGTTGGCTGCTCGGGCTCGGGCTCGGTGTCGGCCTGACCCTTCTCGGGGCGGCGGTCACCCTGGCCAACGAGAGCTTTGGGTTGGCGCTCGTCGCGCTCGGCGTTTGCCTGCCGTTGCTCGTGTTTCAAGACCTCGGGCGCTACCTGGCGTTCGCCACCCAGCGACCGAGCGCCGCGCTGGTGCTCGATCTGGCCTGGCTGTTGCTGCTCATGGTCGCGGTCGTTCCGCTGTTTGCCAGCGACACTCACTCGCTCGCCTGGCTGACCGCGGCCTGGGCCGGATCCGGAGCCGCCGCCGGGCTGCTGCTCTTCGTCCAGCACGGCGTTCGCGGCATCCGCCCCGGTCTCAGCTGGCTGCGTTACACGTGGGGGTTCTCGTGGCGCTACCTGATCTCCTACACGGGCCTGCAGGGCGCGGCGCTCGCCGGGGCCGGCAGCGTCGGCGCGATCGCCGGAGCGCGGGCCCTCGGCGGCCTCCAGGGCGCGATCCTGCTCGTGCGGCCGTTCGTGACCTTCCAGATCGCGGTGACCGCCGCGTGCGTCGGCCACGTCACCCGATTGCTGGACGCCGTCGGCCCCATCCGGCGCTACGTCAACCGGGTCTCGGTGCTGACCACGGCGGCGGCGGCAGCCAACCTGGCGGTCATCGTCGTCTTGCCCGACAGCGTCGGTAAGGCGCTGCTTGGTGACACCTGGGACGTAGCCCAACCGCTGCTGTTCGCGACTGGAGTCCAGATCGTCTTCGTCGGGCTGCTGACCGGCGTGCGCGCGGGACTCCTGGGCATGCGGGCGATCCGCAAGGTGATGATCATCGACCTCGCGACGACGGGCTTCGTGGTCATCGCCAGCATCGTCGGCGCCGAGATCAACGGCGCGCTCGGCGCCGTCTGGGGGATTACCTGCGTTCAGGCGTCGGTCGCTGTGGTCATGTGGGCGACGTTTCTGGCGCAAACCCGGCGAGCCGACGCCGGGCCGGTGGTCCCGGACGATGAACTGTCACCGGCGAGCGCGCCGACGCCGCCGGTGCTGTGAAGCCGCCTCGTCCCCGCTAGGACGCGACCGGAACCCGGTCGACCGGCTGCGGATCGGGGACGGGCCGAGGCTCCGGCCCCGGAGCCCGCACGGGCTCGCGTTCGGACCCGTCCCCACCCGAGCCGGCGGCTTTGGCCACCAGCCCCAGGCCGAGCAGCAGCCCGACGGGCGCGTAGATGTAGCGATCGGCGATCTGGTTCTCGAGCAGCCCGGCGATCAGCCAGATCGCGAACGAGATGCTCAGCGCCCCGGCTAAGGCCGGACCACCCCTGGGCAAGCGCCGGTCCCGGTATAACCGCCGGCCCGTGCTGAAAACGCCGGTCGAGTAGATGATCAGCGCGGCGATTCCCATGAATCCCGCCGTCTCCCAGACCTGCAGCGGCAGGACATGTGCGTCGGCAACCACCGTGAAGCCCACGCCGGTCACGGGATGGCCGAGGGCGATATGGAGCGAATCGTGGAATTGGTCGGAGCGCTGGCCGTTTGCCTGCGAGGAATCGCCGCCCCCGCTGAGGCGGGTCAGCCCGCCTCCGAGTGGATTGCCGTTGGGGGCGACCAGCACGGCCAGCACCAGCCCGACAACGCCGACCACGACAACCCGGCTGCGCAACTTGGGGATCAGCATCGCCGTCAACCCGACCGCCAGCACCAAGGAGAAGAGACCGACCCGCGACTGCGAGACCAGGATCGCCATCGCCAACAGCCCCGACGCAGCGACCCCGGCCGCACGCTCCCAACCCCGCCCCCGCGCCGCACGGAGAAGCCCGATCGGGAGTGCCATGGCGCATGTCAGAGCCAGGGTGTTCGGGTGAATCGATAACCCCGCGGGCCGACCGACTACATCGACGCCGGTGATGCTTGCGCCGAGCCCCACGCCGGTGAAACCGTCGACGGTCGCGATGAATGCGCTGATCGTCGCCGAGAGGAGCCAGAGGTTGGTGAGAAGGTTGACGCGCCGCCACGAGGAGGCCACCGCGCCGATCACGACCGGGACGATCAGGAACGCGAGCTCGAAGCGCGCCAAGGTGACGAGCGCCGGCCCCGGCGGAGTGAACGACGGAGGCGGATCTATCGGCGGCACCGGGACGAAGAAGAACTGGTTGAGCAGCTGCGAGGCGAGCATCAGCATCGCCGCCCCCACGAGCCATCCCGGGAGCGGCACCTGAATCGTGTCCTGGAGCCAGCAGTAGCCGACTGCGAACAGCGCCATGAGAAGAATCAGGTCGGGCGGCGACGTCCCGCCCGAGCGGAACCCGTTCCAGCTGATCGCGGCCACCGCCGCCCCGGTCAGCAGCATCACGACCGGGTGCCAGGCATCCATCTCCCCGGCGCTCGCAGCAAAGCGAATCAGGGCCGTAGCCAGCAGCAAGCCGAGAGCGGCCACGACCACGAGCAGGCCCGCCGCTGGGAGCACAGTAGCCAGCGCACCCACGAGGATGCCCGCGGCCGCCAATCCGGCCACGCCGGGTATCCGTTGTGCCACTGCCACGCGGGGAAGAGTAGTGAGAAACCTCGGAACTCTGCCCACCAAGGCTAGGATGCCCGGCCCATGCCGAGACGAGTGCAGCTGTGGAGCGCCAACTTCGCCCCGGAACCAACGGGGATCGCGCCCGTGAGCACCGTCCTCGCCGACGAGCTCGCCGCGCGCGGGTGGGAGGTCGACGTCGTCGCCAACCACCCCCATTACCCGGATCCGCGCTGGGGAGCGCGGCGCTGGCCATACCGGCAGCGCCACGGCGACATGAAGATCCTCCGCTTGCCGCTGCTGATCGGGCGCGAGACCGCAAAGCAGCGACTGCTCCAGGAGATGAGCATCGTCTCGAGCTATCTCGCCGCGACCCCGATCCTCGGCCCGCCGCTGCTGCGCAAGCCGGACGTCCTCCTCGTCGTCTCACCGCCGTTCCCGGCCTTGCTCGCCGCAGTGATCAACGGCCGCCTCCGCGGGCTCCCGTGGGTCTACTGGATGCACGACCTGCTGCCCGACGGCGCCGTCTCGACCGGCTTCGTCGACGAGGACAGCCGGATCATGCGCGCCTCGCGGTGGCTCGAGCGAAAGGCGTACGAGGAATGCGACAGCGTCGCCGTGCTCTCACAGGCCTTCGCGGACAATGTCCTCGCGAAGGGGGTTCCCCCGGAGAAGGTCGACCTGATCTATGACCCCGCGACCCGGCCGTTCCCCGACCTGAGCTCCGACGGAGCCGGACCCGCTGCGGGCGACGAGATCAGGATCCTCAGCATGGGCAACATCGGGCTGACCCAGGGGCTCGCGCCGCTGGTCGCGGCGTTCGAGCGCTCTGAGGAGATCGCGGAACGCAAGGTCAAGCTGGTGATCACCGGCAACGGGGTCGCCGCCGCCGACGTCGAGGCCGAGATCCGCTCCGACCGGGTCGAGTACCTCGGGCTCGTCTCGGACGAGCGCCTCGAGCAGGAGCTGCGCTCGGCCACTCTCGCTCTGGTCAGCCAGAGCCACGAGGGGGCCGAGTTCAACCTGCCCTCGAAGCTGATGAATTTCATGGCCTACGGGCTGCCGATCGTCGCCGCCGTCAACCCGGGGGGCGAGACGGCCCGGCTGGTGGAGAAGGCCGAGGCCGGATGGATCGCCGACAGCTCGGTCGCGGATCTGTTCCCGCAGACGGTGATCTCCGCCATCGCCGATGCCGATGACCTCCAGCGCAAGGCGCAGGCGGCCCGGGCCTACGCCGAGAAGTCATTCTCGCGCGAGGCGTTCGCCGGGTCCTTCGACCGGCTGCTGAAGCGGGTTGCCGCGACCGGGACCGAAGACTAGGCGGCGACGCGCGACTCGAGCTGGTCGTAGATCCAGGCGTAGGTCTTCTCGAGACCTTCCTGGAGCGCGATCGAGGGCTCCCAGCCGAGCTCCTTCTGGATCAGGGCGTTGTCCGAATTGCGGCCGCGGACGCCCTGGGGCGCGGTGAGGTCGTGGTTCCGCTTCACCTCGATGCCGGCGATTCCCTCGATGATCTCGATCATCTGGTTGATCGTGACCAGCTCGGAGGAGCCGAGGTTGATCGGATCGATGATGTCCGACTCGAGGATCGTCTTTGTGCCCTGCACGCAGTCGTCGATGTACATGAAGCTGCGCGTCTGCTCGCCGTCTCCCCAGACCTCGATCTCGTGTTTGCCGGAAAGCTTCGCGTCGGCGATCTTGCGGCAAATCGCCGCCGGCGCCTTCTCGCGCCCGCCCTCAAAGGTGCCGAGCGGTCCATAGACGTTGTGGTAGCGGGCGACCCTCGTGGTCAGGCCGAAGTCCTCGCGGAAGTGGCGGCACATGCGCTCGGAGAACAGCTTCTCCCAGCCATAGCCGTCCTCGGGCATCGCCGGGTAGGCGTCGCCCTCGCTGAGCGCCGTGACGTCGGGGTCGACCTGCTTGTCGGCCGCGTAGACGCAAGCGGAGGATGAGAAGAAGAAGCGCTCGACGTCGCCCTCGTTTGCGGCCTGGAGGAGGTGGGTGTTGATCAGCACCGAGAGCATGCACAGCGCCTTGTTGTTCTCGATGAAGCCCATGCCGCCCATGTCGGCGGCGAGGTTGTAGACGCTCCCGGCATCGGCGAGCGCCGTGC
>JAWVFN010000066.1:0-20428 GCA_033855935.1 Solirubrobacterales bacterium
GGGCGCCGATGATCGTCGCGTGCTCGGCGATGTGGGCCTCGATCTGGGCGATCTCGGACTCGCTGTAGCCGAGCGTCTGCAGCGCCTTCGGCACCGACTGGTTGACGATCGTCATCTTGCCGCCGCCCACGAGCTCCTTGAACTTGACCAATGAGAAGTCGGGCTCGATCCCAGTCGTATCGCAATCCATCAAGAAGCTGATCGTGCCCGTCGGGGCGAGCACCGTCGCCTGGGCGTTGCGGTAGCCGTGGCGCTCGCCGAGGTCGACCGCCTCGTCCCAGCTGCGGCGCGCGGCGGCGAGCAAGCCGTCTTCGACGAAACCGTCGGGAATCTCGTATGAAGCGTCGCGGTGCATCCGCATGACGCGGTCGTGGGCCTCGCGATTCTTCGGATACTCGTCGTAGGTGCCGATCGCGGCGGCGATCTGCGCCGAGCGGCGGTAGGCACGGCCGGTCATCAGCGCCGTGATCGTGCCGGCGACGGCGCGACCCTCGTCTGAGTCGTAGGGCAGGCCGTCCGACATCAGCAGCGCGCCGAGGTTGGCGTAGCCGAGCCCGAGCTGGCGGAAGGCGCGAGCGTTCTCGCCGATCTCCGCGGTCGGGTAGCTCGAGGGGGCGACGACGATCTCCTGCGCGAGCAGGACGATGTCGACCGCGTGCTCGAAGTCGGCGACGTTGAAGCTGCCGTCCTCGTTGCGGAAGCGCATCAGGTTGAGCGAGGCGAGGTTGCAGGCCGAGTCGTCGACGTGCATGTACTCGCTGCACGGGTTCGAGGCGTTGATTCGCCCCGACTCGGGGCAGGTGTGCCAGCGGTTGATGATCGTGTCGTACTGGACGCCCGGGTCGGCGCACTTCCAGGCGGCCTCCGAGATCAGGTGCATCAACTCGCGGGCCGGCAGCTCCTTGGCGACCTCGCCGTCGACCCGGTTGGTCAGCTGCCACTGGCCATCGGCACCGACCGCGTCCATGAACTCGTCGGTGACACGCACCGAGTTGTTGGCGTTCTGGTACTGGATCGAGGTGAAGCCGTCGCCGTCGATCGACATGTCGAAGCCGGCATCGCGAAGCGCGGCCGCCTTCTCCTCCTCGTCGGCCTTGCAGGTGATGAAGTGCTCGATGTCCGGATGGTCGACGTCGAGGACGACCATCTTCGCCGCCCGCCGCGTCTTGCCGCCCGACTTGATCGTTCCGGCCCAGGCGTCGGCGCCGCGCATGAAGCTGACCGGGCCCGAGGCGGTGCCGCCCTTGCCGAGGTGCTCGTTGGAGCCGCGGATATTGGAGAGGTTGATCCCCGAGCCCGAGCCGCCGCGGAAGATCGTGCCCTCCTTGGTGTTCCAGTCGAGGATCGACTCCATGTTGTCCTCGACGCTCAAGATGAAGCAGGCCGAACACTGCGGGTGCTTCTCGAAGCCGACGTTGAACCAAACCGGCGAGTTGAAGGCGGCCTTTTGATTGACCAGGATCGAGGTCAGCTCGGCCTCGAAGGCGTCAGCGTCCTCCTCTGAGGCGAAGTAGTCACCCTCGCGGCCCCAGCCGGCGATCGTGCCGGCGACGCGGCCGACCATCTGCTTGACCGAGCTCTCGCGCTCGGGCGAGCCCATCTTGCCGCGGAAGTACTTCTGGGCGACGATGTTGGTCGCATTCTGCGACCAGCTCTTTGGGAACTCGACACCGGGCTGATCGAAGGCGGGCGCCGCGGGATCGCCGATCAGCGCGTCGCGGATCTCCCACTCGATTTCGTCGAAGGGATGGGTCCCTTCGGTCGTAAAGCGGCGTTCGATGGCAAGTCCTTGGCCTGCTGCTGTGCCCGTCTTTTGCGTCTTCTCTGCGGCCTTTGCCATCTATCCGTCTCCTCTATTTCGGCGTTTGGGGGTAACACCGGATCTTGCTCTTTGGATCGGACGTACTTCTGGAGCAGTTTGTCCGCGATTTGCGGGGTTTTTACCCAACGGCGGCTTCTCCGCTTCGCGTCCGGCGCTGCGGCCGATTTGAACAACGAGAGAGTCGAGCTCTTTCCCGTCGCGGTAAACGCCGGCAAACTGGAGGTAGGCGCCTGGGTCCAGCTCGCTCAAACCCTCGAGGCAGAGCTCGCCGACCCGCTCCGCCGAGATCTCGCCGCCGGCGCGCTCGGTCTCGGATTCGATGCGCTCGACAAGCTCCTCGACATCGCCGGCCGCGACCGGTCGCTTGTGGGCGGCGGCGAGCAGCGCCGCGCGAAGCTTGGTGTGGTCAAACCGCTGTCGCCTACCGCTGCGCTTGATCACGTAGAGCGAATCGCGCACCCGCTGCTCGTGGGTGGTGAAGCGCTCGCCGCAATCGGGACAGCTGCGGCGCCGGCGCACCGCACCGCTCGCGCCCTTGCGGGTCTCGAGGACGTTGGTCTGGGCTCCGCAAGCCGGGCAATCCATGCCGGCAAGGATAGCAAGGCTAGTGTTCAGGCATCAAATCCAAACACTATATGTAGTGCGTCTCACGCACGTTTAGCTCGATGACAATTGACCGTGGCGGGGATGGGTACCCTGGGGGCGATGGTCGATCGAGCGCGAGAGGCGCGTGACAAGGCGACGGATCGAGTCGTGTCAGCGCGAGATGCGGGGGCCGAAAGGATGGCGGCTGCGCGCGATGCCGGAGTCGAGAAGGTCGCCGCCGCGCGCGAGAACGCCGCCGAGGCGATCGAGAAGGTCAAGCCGAAGCTGCGCGGCGTCACCCACGAGTGGGCCTTCTTCCTCTCGATCGGAGCCGGCGCGGCGCTCGTGCTCGCCGCCGACGACGCCCAGGCGAGGATCTCGATGGCGATCTACGCCGGATCGCTGTCGGCGCTGCTCGGCACCAGCGCCCTCTATCACCGCGTCAACTGGAAGCGGCCCGACGTGCGCAGATTGATGCGCCGCCTCGACCACTCGATGATCTTCCTGCAGATCGCCGGCACCGTGACCCCGTTCGCGGTCCTGGTCATGGATGGACCCCTGGCGACGGCTCTGCTGATCGCCGTCTGGGCCGGGGCGATCGCGGGGATCGTCGTCGAGCTGATCTGGATCGACGCGCCGAAGTGGGTGACCGCGAGCGTCTATGTCGCGGTGGGCTGGATCGGCGCCCTCGGCTTCCCGGCGATTGTCGCCGCCGCCGGCATCGGGGCCGGCATCCTGATCGCCTTCGGCGGCATCCTCTACATGATCGGTGCCGTCGTCTACGCGCGCCAGCGGCCCGACCCGCGGCCCGCCACCTTCGGTTACCACGAGATCTTCCACCTGCTGGTGATCGTCGCCGCCGCGGCCCACTTCGCCGCGATCGCGATCTACGCGCTGCCCCAGGGCTGAGGTCGGGCCGCTAGGCGGAAGTGCCGAGCGCAGCGGTGTGGCGCTCGCGCGCCGCATCGATCAGCGCCAGGACCTCGTCCTCGCGGCCCTCGCGAAGCAACTCGACCGGGTCCGGATGCCCGTTGACGATTCCCTCGAAGAACTCCTTGCGGTCCTGGTATGTCGGCAGCGTGCCCTTGGCCCAGCCGCGGACGTCGTTGAGCATCACCGCGAGCCGCGCGTAGGGCTCGCCGAAGGTGTCGGCGATTTCGCGCTTCATCCGCTTGGCCAGCGCCGGCGAGGCGCCCTGGGTCGAGATCGCGATCGCCAGCGGCCCGTTGCGGACGATCGCCGGCAGGATGAAGTTGCAGAGCGGCGGCACGTCGACGACGTTGACGAGCATCGTGCGCTTGGAGGCGTCCTCGTAGACGCCGATGTTGATCTCGGAGTCGCTGGTGGCGGCGATCACCATCAGCGCGCCCTCGAGGTCGCCCTCTTCATAGGAGCGCTGCTGCCACTCGATCGACCCCTCGCGCGCGTAGTCGGCGAGCTGGGGCACGACCTCGGGGGCCACCAGGGCGACGTCGGCGTCGCAGGCGAGCAGCCCCTCGACCTTCTCGAGGCCGATGTCGCCGCCGCCGACGACGAGGCAGCGCTGGCGCTTGAGCATCAGGCAGGCGACATAGACCGGCGTCTCGAGCATCTCGCGCACGCACGATTGGTCGCACACCCCCTTGCGGAGCTGGCAGACGCACGGCTTGCCCTCATAGGCCTGGGCGGGCATGGCGGAAAGGTTAGAGGGCGCCGGTTAGCGGCCGATGGTGTCTCGGATGCCCCAGTAGTAGTCCGTAAAGACGGAGAAGATGCCGCGGCGACCTACGTAGCCGGGCTCGCGGCCCCGGGTGTAGGCGACGATCGCGGTCCCGGCGATGATCACTGCGACCAGCGCGGCGAGGACCGCGAGCGCCAGGGGAAACGCCTGGTGGGACACAAGGTTCGTGGGGGCGCTGAGTTGGCTGGCAGTTTCGGCAGCTGGTGGCTTCGGCGAGCCGTCCGCAGCCGCAGCTGCCTTCTTCTGAACGGCGCCGGCGGCGGCGCCACTGCCCGCACCGCATCCTCCCGCACGTTGGGCCAGGGCGTTGTTGAGGGCGTTCTTGAAGCGCGGGTCGTATTGGGCGACGTCGGTGGGAATTGATCCGAGCGCGTTCTGCAAGTCAGAGGCGGAGTAGTCGCAGCCGTTGATCGTCCCATCCTTTGAATAGTCACCGTAGGCGGAGCCGACCGATGCGCGCGCCACAGCCGGCGCGGCCAGGGCCGCGCCGAGTGCCGCCAGCACCAGGAGCCTGCGAAGTCCCATCGTCGGCACAGGTTAGAGGCACGGCTCCCGGGAGCGTGAGCTGGCGGGGCACGACTTTGGTGTCGTTAACCTGGCCCGCCGATGACTGCAGCGACCCCGCACCGCGAGTACCGCAGGCCGAGCGGCGCACGGATCGCCGATCTCGTCGCGGCCCCCCGGCTCGCCGGATGGTTGTCGATCCTGATCTTCTGTTGTTTGGCCTACGCGGCGTTCGCCAATGGCGCCACTGCGATTCACGAGGAAAGCCGCGTCCAGATCGGGCTCGCCGCGGCTGTTCTGGTCGCAGCCACCGGGCTCGCGACTGGCGCCCTCGGCGTCGCCCGCTCGGCCCTCGCATGGGCTGGGGCGGCGGGACTGGCCGGTTTTACGCTCTTCTGCGCGATCAGCGTCTCTTGGTCGATCGCCCCCGACCTGAGCTGGGTCGCGGCCAACCGCGCCGCCGAGTACGCCGCGGTCGTCGCCGTTCTCCTCGTCGCGGCGCCGTCTGTGTATCGCGCGCCGGAGTGGGCGTTGGCCGCCTTCGCCGGCCTCGCGCTCTGCGTCGCCGTCTACGCCCTCGGTGGCAAGGTCCTGCCGCAGCTCTCGATCGGCCCGGTCAACCTCGATCAGGCTTCCCAGTTCTCGCGCCTGCGGGCGCCGCTCGGTTACTGGAACGCCCTCGGCATGCTGCTGGTGATGGCGACGCCGGCCTGCATCGCGACGGCCGCCGCCCGCTCCCGGGCGCCCGGCCTGCGGCTCGCCGCCCTGCTCGCGCTCCAGCTCCTGTTCGTCACGATCGCGCTCACCTACTCGCGAGGCGCCCTGCTCGCTCTGGCGATTGCGATAGGCGTCCTCGTGACAGCGGGGCCGGATCGGCTGCGGCGGCTCGCCATTGCCGCCCTCGGCGTGATCGCCGCCGCCCCCGCCTGCGCCTTCGCCTTCGGCGACGAGCAGCTGAGCCGCGACGGCATCGCAGCCGCCCAGCGTGCGAGTGACGGGCGCCAGTTGCTCGCGATCCTGGTCGGGTCGATGCTCGCTCTGGCCGCGGTCGCGCTGTTCGCCCGCCGGGCAGAGAAGCGGATGCGTTGGGGCCCGGCGCGCACCCGCGGCGTCTGGCGGCTGGTGAGCCTGTTGGCTGTCCTCGCGGTGTGCGTGGGCCTCGCGGGGCTCGCCGGCTCGCAGCGGGGTGTCACCGGCACGGTGTCCCACCAATGGGATGAGTTCCGCAAGCCCGTCGGGATCGGAAACAATCCCGCCAGGCTGATCTCGAGCAATGGCTCGAACCGCTGGATCTGGTGGCGCGAAGCCGCGGGTGCCTTCTCTGACAAGCCCCTCACGGGGTGGGGTGCGGGATCGTTCCCAATTCTCCACGGCCGCTACCGCGAGTACCGAACGGAGGTGCGCTCGGCGCACAGCGCTCCGCTCCAGTTCCTCGCCGAGACCGGCGTTGTCGGCGCGGCGCTGGCCCTCGGCGCCGTGGCGCTGCTGTTTGCAGCGGCGATCCGCACTACGCGAAAGGCCGAAGGCAACGACCGGGTGGCCCGGGTGGCCCTGCTCGCGGCGGCGGCGGGGTGGGCCGTCCACTGTCTTGTCGACTGGGACTGGGAGATCCCGGCGCTGACCCTCCCGGCGCTGGCCGCGCTGACGATCGCGGCGGTGCCGTGGGGCGCTGGCCGCGGGTTGACGACCCGGACGCCGCGGACGCGGAGCGGACGCCGGCTGCGGGGGGCGCCGCAACGGCGCCGGACGGTAGTTCCGCTCGCCTTGTTCGCGGCGCTCGCCGGCGTCGCCCTGGCGCTCTCGTCGGCGCTGCCGGTCGCCGCCGAGGACCGCCGCCTCGAGGCGCTCCGCGAGGCGGCGGACGCAGGATCCTCGGTGAGCGCCCTTTCCAAGGCCGCCGCCGACGCGCACGAGGCACACCAGCTCAACCCCCTGGACGCCGACGCCCTCCTCGACGAGGCGACGATTCAGGCGCGACTGCGAAATCTGCCGGAGGCACAGGACCTACTGCTGCGCGCCGCCCGCCTCCAGCCCGACAATCCCCGCGTCTGGGATGCGCTACTCACCTTTGCCGACCAGAACGGCTATGGCCCCCTCGCCGAGCTCGCCCTGCAGCGGCGCATAGCCGCCGATCCCCTCAGTTTTACGGGTGATCCGAGCGTGATCTCGGGCGTCGCCTACTCCTACGTGGTGCCGCCGCAGGCTTCACCGACGGCTTTCGGCACGCCGCCGCAGGGCTTCCCGGCGGCCGCACCCACGCCTCCCTAGTCGACGCTCGTGGCCGCCTATATGTAGGGGCCGGCGGCTATTAATCGTGAAGGGCCGCCCAGGACCCTTGCTACCCTCGCCGACTTGATGAGACTCATAGTCACCGAAAAGAACAACAGCGCCGAGAAGATCGCCGACATTCTCTCGGGCGGCGAGGCCACCGAGGAGAAGAGCTTCAAGGTTCCCTTCTACACCTGGACCGACTCCGAGGGCAACGAGCAGACCACGATCGGCCTCAAGGGCCACGTGCTCAACCCCGCCTTCCCCGAGACCTACAAGAGCTGGCAGGAGACCGATCCGCGCGACCTGATCGACGCCCCGTTGATCAAGGAGCCGACCGACAAGAACGTCGTCAAGGCGATCAAGAAGGTCGCCGGGGGCGCTGACGACATCATCATCGCGACCGACTTCGACCGCGAGGGCGAGTTGATCGGCTTCGAGGCCCTGCAGGAGATCGTTGAGGCCAATCCCAAACTGGCCAATGATGGCCCAGAGCTCGGAGTCGGGATCAAGCGCGCCCGCTACTCGGCGCTGACCAAGGAGGAGATCGAGGAGGCGTTCTCCAACCTCTCCGAGCTCTCGATGCCACTCGCCAACGCCGGCGCCGCGCGCCAGGACATTGATCTGGTTTGGGGCGCGACCTTGACTCGGGCGGTCTCCCGCGCGACCCGCCGCTTCGGCTCGAACTTCCTCTCGGTCGGCCGCGTCCAGAGCCCGACCCTCGGCCTGATCGTCGAGCGCGAGATGGAGCGCCGCGCCCACGTCGCCGAGCCCTTCTGGGAGGTCGTCGCGACCTTCGCCCACGAAGACGATGCCTTCGAGGCCCACCACGCGACCGACAAGTTCTGGAAGGAAGCCGAGGCCAAGGCCGCGGTCGAGGGCACCAAGAGCCCGGGCACCGTGACCGAGATCAAGTCGCGGCGCCAGACCCGCAAGCCGCCGACGCCGCTCAACACCACCGCCTTCACGACCGACGCCTCGAGCCGCCTCGGGATCACCCCGGCGCGGGCGATGCGGATCGCCGAGAACCTCTACATGGACGGCTTCATCTCCTATCCGCGCACCGACAACACCGTTTATCCGGACTCGCTGCCGCTGAACGAGCTCGTCACCTCGCTGGTCAGGATCCCCGAGTTCGAGGCCGCCAACGGCCTCCTCGACAAGCCGCTCGAGGCGACCAAGGGCAAGAAGGAGACCACCGACCACCCGCCGATCTATCCGACCCAGGCGGTCCACCCGAAGGCGATCGAGACCGCCCACGACACCGCCCACCGGCGCGTCTACGAGCTCGTCGCCCGCCGCTTCCTCGCCACCTTCTCGCCGCCGATGATCACGGAGTCCACGCGCGCCGACATTAAGGCCGGCTCGGAGGACTACTTCGTCCGCGGCTCTGTCGTCATCGACCCCGGCTACGCCGGCATCTACACCTACGCCCGCTCGCCCGACGAAGAGCTGCCGAAGCTCGAAGAGGGACAGGAGCTGGCGCTCGAGGGAACCGAGCTGATCGACAAGGAGACGCAACCGCCGTCGCGGATCTCGCAGGGCAAGCTGATCGAGCTGATGGAGGAGCGCGGCCTCGGCACCAAGGCGACCCGCGCCGACATCATCCAGAAGCTCTACTACCGCGGCTACGTCCACGGCGACCCGCCCGAGCCGAGCGAGACCGGGGTCAAGATGTACGAGGGCTTCAAGCAGTTCGTGCCGCGGATGGCGACTCCCGAGATGACCGCCGAGATGGAGGCCGAGATGGACCGCATCGCGGCGGGCGAGATGACCAAGGACGAGGTCCTGGTCGCGAGCCGCGACATGCTGCGGTCGGCCTACGACGAGATGGGCCCGAACGTCGACGACGACGACGAGAACGCGCCCTGGCGAAAGTTCGCCAAGCTCGTCTGGGGCGGTATGGACGAGGACCGCGTCCTCGGCCCCTGCATCGTCTGCAAAGAAGCCGGCCGGACGCAAGAAGACGGCTCGCCGAACATGCTGCGCGTGATCCGGGCTCGCAAGTCGGGCAAGTCGTTCGTCGGCTGCACCGGCTGGAAGGGCGCCGACGCCGAGCCCGACGACCCCGACTCCTGCGACCAGACCTTCCCGATGCCCCAGCCTCGCTTCTACGACGTCTTCAAGCTCGAGGACACCTGCTCGATCTGCGGCCGCACTCCCCGCGTGACCGTCGGCCCGCGCGGCCGTCGCGGCCGCCCCTGGAAGCTCTGCTTCAACGAGGAGTGCCCGTCGATGCAGGAGATGAAGCGCAAGAAGGCTGAGCGCGAAGCTGCCAAGAAGGCCAAGGAGGAGGCCGACGCGGCCAAGGAGGCGGCCGAGGAGAAGCTCGCGGCCAAGAACGGCACGGCGACCGAAGAGGCCGAGAAGGTGACGGCGTCGGCGGCCAAGAATGGGGCGAAGAACGGCGCCAAGAAGAAGCCCGCGGCCAAGAAGAAGCCCGCGGCCAAGAAGTCCTGAGCTTTGTTCGTATCGCTCGAGGGCATCGACGGCTCGGGTAAGACGACGCAGGCAAAGCGGCTGGCCAAGGAGCTCGGTCAGGCCACGGCCCTCGTCCGCGAGCCCGGCGGCACCGAGGCGGGGGAGCGGATCCGCACGCTGCTCGCTGACCCCGCGTTGCCGCTCGAGCCGCTCGCCGAGCTATTGCTCTTCTGCGCGGCTCGCGCCGAGCTCGTGGCCGAGGTGATCCGCCCCGCCCTCGATCAGGGGCGCCAAGTCGTCGCCGACCGCTTCACCGATTCGACCATCGCCTATCAGGGTGCCGCGCGCGGCCTCGGCGTCGAGCGGGTCGCCGAGCTCTGCCGCGTCGCGACCGGCGGGCTCGAGCCCGATCTGACGCTGTTGCTGCGGGCCGAGCCGGCCGCCGCGCGCAAGCGGGTCAAGGGCGGCGATCGCTTCGAGTCGGAGGGCGTCGACTTCGCCGCCGCGGTCGCCGCCGGCTACGACGAGCTCGCCGCCGCCAATCCGGAAAGGATCCGGGTGATCGACGCCCGCGGCAGCGTCGAGGAGGTCCACCAGCGCGTGATGGAGGAGGTAGGCCGGCTTGCCCACAGCTGAGGACGTCCTCGGGCCGCAGCTGAGGGCCGCGCTCGAATCCGGCCCCGCCCATGCCTACCTCTTCATCGGCCCGCGCGGCTCGGGCAAGCGCGAGGCCGCCCGCGCCTTCGCCGCCGAGATCCTCGCGGCCGGGGCGCCAGACCCGGAGTCGGCGCGCCGGCGAGCGCTCGCCGAGCCGCCCGCCCACCCCGACCTCGCCTGGCTCCGCCCGCCCGGCGCCCAACACCTGGTCGCTGAAGTCCGCGAGCGCGTGATTCGCGCCGCCAGCCTGCGGCCGCTTGAGGGTGAGAGCCGTGTGTTCGTGATCGAGGACGCCGAGGCACTCGCCGAAGAGGCGCAGAACGCACTGCTGAAGACGCTCGAGGAGCCGGCGCCGTTCGCCCACTTGATCCTCCTCTGCGCCGAGCCCGAGCTGCTCGTCGGGACGATCGCCTCGCGCTGCCAGACCGTCAGCTTCCGGGCTCGTACCCCCGAACAGATCGCCGAGGTCATCGGCGACGAGTGGGTTGCGCGACTCGCCAACGGCGACCTCGAGCTCGCCCGCTACCTGCTCACTCCGGCGGGGATCGAGCTTCGCAACCGGGTCGAAGCGGGGGCCGCCGGGGCGCGCGCCGGCGGCGCCGAGGAGTCGTGGCGGCCGCTGCTCGAAAGCGCCGAGGCCGCCGGCGCCGAAGCCGGTGCGAAGGCGGAGGACGAGATGCGCGAGCTTTCCGCGCGCGACAAGCTCCGCCGCGAGGACACCGAGCAGGTCAAGCGCGTCGCCCGCCGCGGCCGCACCGAATCGCTCGACCTGGCGCTGGCGCTGCTCGGCGCCTGGTACCGCGACCTCGCGGCGCTTGCCGAGGGCGCGCCCGAACTCGTCCACAACGGCGATCGCCTCGACGTCCTGCGCTCGCAGGCCGACGGCCTCGAGCCGCAGCGCGCCCGCGAAGCGATGGAGCTCGTCCTCGATACGCGCCGGCGGCTGACGCTCAATGTTTCAGAAGAGCTTGCACTCGAGGCCCTCTGGTACCGCCTCGGCGCGACTATGTGTTAAGAGGTACAAAGATGGCGACCAGAACTGAGGGGCCGGGGAGCCCGAGGCATCGCCGAATCGGGATGCGGTTGTGGCTCGGCCTCGCCTTCGCGTCTGTCGGCCTGATCACCGCCGCGGCGGTCTATCTCCTGGTTCGCGACTCCTCCGGCAAGAGCCTGACCCAGAGCTCCGCGGAGCTCGCCGTCGGGCGCACCGTGCGTCTCACCGACAGCGTCTCCGAGAGCTTTCCTGTGGACGTCGACAAGACCCTTCAGGGCGCCCGCACCGATGGCTTCGACGCCTGGGTCGTCGATAGGTCGGGTCGTCTGCTGACCCCGGACATGACCGACAGCGGCCAGAGGTTCAGCGCGCTGACGCACCAGCAGCAGGCGTTGACGAGGGCCCTTCACGGCAAGCGCTACGAGGCCGACCTCCCGGGCAACCTGACGGTGATCGGCGCCCCGGTGTTCACTCCGGGAAACAACAAGGTCGAGGGTGCCGTGATCACCCGAGCGACGCCGCCGGCGGCGCTGCGGCGCTCGATCGAGGGCCTGCGCGGCGACAGCCTCACGGCGCTGGCGCTCGCGATCGGCGCCGGCATCCTGATCGGCTTCGCTGTCGCCAGCCTGATCGCGACGCGCGTCAAGCGTCTCGCCTCGAGCGCCGAGCGCATGGCGCAGGGGCGATTCGACGAGCCGCTGCCTGTCGGCGGTCGCGACGAGATCGGCGACCTGGCGCGGGCCCTCGACGCGATGCGCGAGGCGCTGCGCGAGAGCTTCAACATGCTCGCCACCGAGCGCGATCGCCTCTCGGCGATCCTCGACGGCCTGACCGAGGCGGTGATGGTGGTCAGCAGCGACGATGAGGTGCGCTTCTCCAACCCCTCCGCCGCGCCGCTGATCAGCGGCGGCAAGCCGCTGCTCGCCCTGCGCCCGGCGCTGAAGCGCGCGGCAGAGCAGGGCTCGGCGCAGAACGCCTGGCTGCGGGTGGAGGACAGCGTGTATGGGGTCCAGGCGCGAAGGGTGCCGGCCGAGCGCACGGTGCTGCTCGTCGCCCGCGACCGCACCGAGGAGCTCCGCCGCGAGCTCGCCGAGCGCGAGTTCGTCTCCAACGCCGCTCACGAGCTGCGCAACCCGCTGGCCGGAATCTCGGGCGCGATCGAGGTCCTGCGCGCCGGTGCCAAGGACGACGACGAGGCCCGCGAGCACTTCCTCGGGCGCCTCGCCGATGATGCCGAGCGGATGACGCGGCTGACCCAGTCGCTGCTGACCCTGGCCCGGGTCGAGGCGGGCGGCTCGAGCGAGACCGAGGTCGTCGACGTCAACCTCGCCGCCGAGGAAGCGGCGAGCGCGGTCGACCCACCCGAGGGCGTCGAGCTCACGGTCGAGGCCGAGCCTGAGCTCGTCGCCGCCGGCGACCCGACGCTGCTGCGCCAGGTGCTGATCGGCCTGCTTACGAACGCGTGCAAGAACACGCCTGCGCCGGGCGGCGTTACGCTTCGCGCCCGCCGTAACAACGAGAACGAGGTGATGATCGAAGTCGAGGACACGGGAACGGGAATCCCCGCCGACGAGCAGGACCGTGTGTTCGAGCGGTTCTACCGCGGCAGCGGCTCGCTCGAGACGGAGGGCTTCGGCCTCGGCCTCTCGATCGCCAGGCGGATGGTCAACGTGATGGGCGGCCAGATCGGCGTCCGCTCCACGCCCGACAACGGCAGTACCTTTTGGGTATCGCTGCAGGTCCCACAACCGAGCCCGACGCCAGTCGCATGAATCCCTCCACCGCATCCGGGCGCATATTGGTCGCCGACGACGAGCCCTCGGTCCGCGAGTCGGTCGGCTACGCGCTGACCCAGGACGGCTTCGAGGTCACCCTTGCCGTCGACGGCGACGACGCCGAGGCCAAGCTCAGCGACGGCGAGTTCGACCTCCTCGTCCTCGACATCATGATGCCGGGCCGCAGCGGCCTCGACATCTGTCGCGAGGTCCGCGCCCGCAGCCCGGTGCCGATCATCCTGCTGACCGCCAAGGACGCCGAGGTCGACAAGGTCGTCGGGCTCGAAGTCGGCGCCGACGACTACATGACCAAGCCCTTCTCGGTCCGCGAGCTGCTCGGGCGCGTGCGGGCGCAGCTCCGCCGCCGCGACCTCGATCGCGCCGCGCCCGCCGAGGGAGCGACGATCGAAGCCGGGCCGGTGACGATCGATCTCGCCCGGCATCTGGTCACGGTGCGGGGCGAGCCGATCAACCTGACGCGGTCCGAGTTCCAGGTCCTGCGGTTGCTCGCCGAGCGCCCGGGGGAGGTCTTCAGCCGCAAGCAGATCATGGAGGAGCTCTGGCAGACCGAGTTCCGCGGCGACGTGCGCGCCTGCGACGTCCACATCTCGAACCTGCGCCAGAAGGTCGAGCAGGATGCCCAGAAGCCCGAGCTCGTGCTCACGGTCCGCCGCGTCGGCTACAAGTTCGCCGACGGTGGCAACTCGCCGAACAACGCAGGGTCTGAGTAGTTGAGAACCCGTAGGCACCGGATTCCGGGGCGCGAGCCTTGGCGGTCGGCGACGGCCGCGATCCTCGACGAGCACGGTCTCTCGGTGCGCCGCTGGCGCGGCTCGACCACAGGTTGCGCCTACATCGACACCCCCGAGATCGAGGGCCCCGAGCCCCGGGGCCGGGTCAGCTTCGCCGTCCTCGCCCACGAGGTCGGCCACAAGGCGCTCCACCACGGCCGTTCGAAGCCGCGCTGGCAGGAGGAGGTCGAGGCCTGGGAGTACGCGCTGGCCCAGTTCGAGCGTTTCGATCTCGGCGAGCCGGGCCTCGGCGTGATGCGCCGCGCCGATCGCGGCATCCGCCACAGCTTCGGCATGGCGTTGCGCCGCGGCGCCGATCCGGCGCGAATCTCGGCAACGGCGCCCTGGTGGTGGCGCCGCTGCATGGGCGAGGTGCCCGAGGAGCTGGCGGCGTGAGCGGCACGGTCCTCGTCACCGGCGGCTCGGGGTTTCTCGGCGGTTGGTGCGTGGCCGGGCTCCTGCGCCGCGGAGATACAGTGCGGACCACGGTCCGCGACTCGAGCCGCGAGCAGGAGGTGCGCGACATGCTCGCCCCCGAGGTCGACGCTGGCGACCGGCTCTCGGTCCTGCAGGCGGACCTCAGCTCCGACGATGGCTGGACCGACGCCGTCGCCGGCTGTGACTACGTGCTCCATGTCGCATCGCCGTTCCCGCCCGAGCAGCCCAAGGACCCGGACGAGCTGATCGTCCCGGCGCGCGACGGCGCCTTGCGAGTGCTGCGAGCAGCTCTCGACGCGGGCGTCAAGCGGACCGTCATGACCTCCTCGGTGGCCGCGATCAGGAACACCGGCAAGCCCTCGACCGGCCCCCACACCGAGCTCGACTGGAGCGACGCCTCGAACACGAAGCTGACGCCCTACACGCGCTCGAAGACGATCGCCGAAGAAGCCGCCTGGGACCTGGTCCGCGAGCGCGACGCAACCGAGCGCCTCGCGGTCGTCAATCCCGGCGCGATCCTCGGGCCGGTGCTGAGCAAGCACCGCTCCTACTCGCTCGAGGTGATCGAGCGGATGCTGAAGGGAATGCCGGGGGTGCCGCGCCTAGGGTTCAGCTTCGTCGACGTCCGCGATGTCGCCGAGCTGCAGATCGCCGCGATGGCGCCGCCGCAGGCCGGCGGCGAGCGCTTCATCGCGACCCAGGAGTTCCTCTGGATGTCGGACGTCGCAAAGATCCTTCGCGACGAGCTCGGCACCGAGGCGGAGAAGGTCCCGACTCGCACAGTGCCCAACCTCCTCGTCCGGGCGATGGCGCTGTTCGACCCGGGCATCCGCTCGGTCGTCGGCGGCCTCGGCCAGAAGGAGACCTACTCGAACGAGAAGGCGCGCGAGGAGCTCGGCTGGTCGCCCCGGCCGCTCAACGAGACGATCGCCGACTGCGCCCGCAGCCTGATCGCCGATCGCGCCGCCGCGCCCGCTCCCTGAGCCCTCCCGGGGTACGACCGCGACTACGTCGGTAAGGTGGCGGCAGTGTTTCGAGCCCCGGTAAGGGGCAGCAGGGTGGCGGGCTTTCTCGCAGCCATCGCTCTCTGTCTCGCCTCCACTCAAGCAGCGCAGGCGCAGTCCCCGAGCCCCCGAATCGTCGGCGGTTCGGTTGCCCCAGCGAGCAACTACCCGTTCGTCGGCGCGGTCGTCGTCACCGGCGGCTCGCCGGGGCAGGACGCCAAGCGGCTGATCTGCGGCGCGACGCTGGTCCGCCCCGATGTCGCGATCACCGCCGCGCACTGCGCACTCGCGCAGCGTGGCCTGCTGCCCTTCGTTCCCGCGTCGAAGCTGACGCTCGTCTTCGGCAAGCCGGTGCTCAACTCGTCGCTGCCCGGAGACCGCGCCGTCGTCAGCCAGATCTCGATCTCGGCCGGCTTCAGCCTCTTCGACATCGGCCCGGGCGACGTCGCCGTCCTTCACCTTGCAAACCCGGTTCCGGAGAAACCCGCCGTAATCCTGCCCCCGAGCACCTCGAGCTCCTCGGTAATCGGATCGAGCGCCCTCTTCGCCGGCTGGGGCGTGCGGCGCCCGAGCGCTTTCGCCGCCGCCAACGTGCTGCGTGAGGGCACCGGCATCATCGCCCCACAGGAGAGCTGTCGCCTGCCCAAGTTCCAGAAGGCGACGCTCGGCTTCCTCTGCTTCTCCAATCGCAGCTTCGGCGCCGTCTGCCATGGCGACTCGGGTGGCCCGCTGCTCGTCGGCGACAACCTCGTCGGCGTCACCAACTACACGTTCAGCAACTGCGGCGCCCGCGGCGGCACCGAGGGCTTCGCCAGCCTGCTGCCCTCGAGCCCCGACTATGGGTTCGTCACCGAAATGGTCGCCAACAAGGACACGACGCCGCCGGCACTCACCGTCGACACGCAGCTCCCGAATCCGATGCCGCCCGGCACGAAGCGGCGCTACCGCCTCGCCTTCCACGCCTCCGAGCCGGTTCGCGCCTTCTGCGTCCGCGGCCGCCGCGCGGTCGAATGCGGCTCGGGCACCAACGGCCTCGTCGGGATCATCCCCGGCCGCCACGTCGGCCCCGGCCTGGTCCGAATCATCGCCTTCGACCAGTCGTTCAACCGCTCCGAGCTCGACTACCCGTTCAATGTCGGCCCCTAGACTTTCCCGCAGCGCCGGCGTAGCTCAGTTGGTAGAGCACTTCATTCGTAATGAAGGGGTCCCCGGTTCGAGTCCGGGCGCCGGCTTCACCGAAAGAAAGCGCGGAAGCTTCCCGTCAAGGGACGTTCGCGGAGTACGCTTGCCGGGTGAGGAGCGACCGTGAGCGCTGACGAGCCCGAAAACCTCGAGGACCTGCCGGCCGAGGATCTCCCGCCGGAGCAGGACGGCGACCAGGTCGAGCACCTGATCACCGACCTCGAGTCCGACGATCCGACCGAGGACCCCGACGACCCGGTCACCGATCCCGCGATGCAGGCGGTCGAGGAGGCGGGCGGCGGCGTCGCCGAGGGCTTCGAGCAGTCAGAGCACGACCTGATCGAGAACGCTGAGGGCGAGCGCGATGACGACCCGCTGCGCAACCCGTTCAACAAAGAGGTCGAGGAGAACCACTCCGACGCCGAGTACGGCGAAGCCGATCACGTGATCGACCCGGACGAGGAGTAGTCAGCAGGCGTCGCAGCACTGCTCGCCGCGCCAGGCCTTGCGGGCCTCGTCGGCGGCGATCGCGGCGATCGCGAGGCCGGCGATGGGGTCCGCCCACCACCAGCCGAATAGAGCGTTGGCGCCCAGGCCGGCGAGCAGGGCGACGGCCATGTAGAAGCAGAGGGTGGTCTGGCGAGCCTCGGCCACGCCGGCAGAGGAGTGGATCCGCATCGAGACGCTCGTCTTCGCCCGCGCCAGCAGCGGCATCGTCACGAGGCTGACGATTGCAAGGCCGATTCCGATCCAGCTGACCTCGGGCGCGTCGGCGACGGCGAGCGCGCGTACCGCTTCGAACCCGACGTAGACGGCGAGCACTCCGAACGATCCGGCGATCAGCTGCTGGGCGCGGCGCTCGGCTGAAGCCGAGCCGTCGCGGCTCTCGGCGAAGCGCCAGAGGACGACGACGCCGGCGATCATCTCGATCACCGAATCGGCGCCGAAGCCGATCAGCGCGATCGAGCCGGCGACGATCCCGGCGCCGATGGCGACGGCCGCCTCGATTCCGTGCCAAGCGAGCCCGCCCGCCGCGAGCCACCGCGCCCGGCGCACGAGCCGGTCGCGCTCGGCGCTCGGCGCCTGGGCGTCGAGATGAACGGTGTGTGCGCTGGCGGGGTTCGCGGATGTGGGGTTCGCGTATGTGGGGTGGGCGTGGGATTCCACTGCCTCAAACCTAGCCCCGGGCCAGGTCATCTCCAAGCAACCGATATTGAGAGCTGTTATCGCGTAACGGCCGCCGCCGTACTCAGACTTGGGCTAATGCCCATTCCACAGAAGATCCAGAGCTTCATCGACAAGCAAGCGGACGAGGCCCCCGCGAAATACGACGATCTGCGGGCCGTCGTCTTCAACGGCACCCTCAAACGCTCACCCGAGCCGAGCCAGACCGAAGCGTTGCTGGCGATCCCGCGGGGAATCATGGAACGCGTCGGAGTCAAGGTGGACGTGATCCGCACCGTCGACCACGTGATTCCGCCGGGAGTCTGGCCCGACATGACCGAGCACGGCTACGAGGACGACGATTTCCCGAAGATCTACAAGGAGCTGGTCGAGCCGGCCGACATCCTGATGATCGCCGGCCCGATCTGGCTCGGCGATCAGGCTTCGCCGACGCGCCGGATCATCGAACGGCTCTACGCCTTCTCGGGAGAGGTGAATGACGCCGGCCAGTGGTCCTACTACGGCAAGGTCGGCGGCGCGGTCACGACCGGCAACGAGGACGGGGGCAAGCACGTCAGCGCTCAGGTCCTCTACGCGCTCCAGCACATCGGGGTCACGGTCCCTCCCCAGACCGACTCGTACTGGAACGGCGAGGCCGGGCCCGGCGACTCCTACGCCGACCCGGGCAGCGGCGGGCCCGAGAACGCCTGGACCACCCGCAACACGACGTTCATGACCTGGAACATCCTCCACTTCGCGCGGATGCTCAAAGACGCGGGTGGCGTCCCTGCCTACGGCAACTCGACCTATGAGTGGGATCTCTCGATGCCCGACAGCCCCAATCCCGAGTACCGCGCGCCTAGCGAGCCGTCTTCCAGTTCCTGAAGACTTCGAGCAGCTCGTCGCGGGCCGCCGGGTCGATCGTCTCCTCGGCGACCGATCCGGTCGCGGCGATCGTCTGGCGCATCTGCTCGACGTAGGTGGTGCAGTTGTCGCAGCCTGAGATGTGGGCCTCGAAGCGCTTGCGGTCGCGGCGGCTCATAGCACCGTCGAGGTAGGCGGTGACGATCTCGACCAGCTCCTGGCAGGCGAGTGGCTTGCGGAGGCCGATCACGACGTCGCCACCTCCGGGTTGAAATAGCGCTCGAGCGCCGAACGGACAACGGATCGTGCCCGGTGCAGCAGAACCCGCTGGTTGCCGTCGGTGATCTCGAGCGCCTCGGCGACCTCCTCGGGGGTCCAGCCGGCGATGTCGCGGAGCCGGATCACCTCGCGCTGGGCGTCGGGCAGGCTGTCGATCGCCATCCGGATGATCTCGAGCGCCTCGCGCGATTCGACCTGCCCCTCGGGCCAGCCGACCGGCGGGGCGGCCCAGGCGAAGGGGGTCTCGCTGTCGGTGCCGAAGAAGCGCTCGGGCTCGACCGAGGGCTCGGAGGCGGCTTCGTCGGCCGCGGCGACCGCCGAGAAGGGGACGGTGCGGCTCTCGCGTTGCCCGCGCGTCTTGGCGCGGTTGGCGAGGATGCGGAAGATCCAGGTCTTGAGGCTCGATCGCCCCTCGAAGCGGTCGATCCCCTGGAGCACCGCGAGCCAGGTCTCCTGGACGACCTCCTCGGCGGCGGCGCGGTCCTTGACGTACATCCGCGCGACGCCGAGCAGCGCCATTCCGTAGCGATCGACGATCTCCCTGAAGGCGGCTTCGTCGCCGTCGCGCAGACGGGCGACGAGCGCGTCGTCTTCGCCGCCCGCGCTTGGTTTCAGGTTTCCGCTCCTCCGTGCCATCCGGCCGCCATCTTCGCGGACGAGGAACCAGGATGGGAGCGTGAGGGCGAATGCGGCCATGCCCTTCAGTCCACCCCGTCGTCCCAGGCGTTACACCCCGTTCGGGGGCGCGGCGGGCAGCCTAGGGAGGGTCGGCGAGGAAGACTCCGCTGACCCGCGAATAGCGAAACCGGATCACGGCCCGGCGGGCCTCGATCATCTGCTTGAAGAACGACTCCTCGTCGACGACCTCCTGGCCCACCGAGGAACGCATGAGGAGCAGCTCGCGAGTCGCCGCGTCGCCGGGTTCTGTCGCGACCTCGGAGAGCTCGGCCTCGCCCGCCGCCACCGCGAACTGCCAGAAGTGCTCGCCTTGGACGTAAAGCGAGCTGCGCGGATCGCGCTGGAGATTGCGGAACTTCAGCCGGTCCGCCGTGGTCGAGATGCGGGCCATCTCCGCCTCCTGGTCCCAGGCGTAGAGCACATTCGAGAGCTGCGGACGTCCGTCGCGATTGATCGTCGCGAGCACGGCCCGGCGCCCGGATCTGATCAGTCCCTCCAGTTCCTCGTTGCCGGTCATCTCGACACACGGTATCTGGCGACGGCCCCGGTCCAGGCAGCCTGTAACGGCGTTCGGGTATGAAGGACGGTGAGCGCATGGGAATAGAGCCACTCGAGCCGGCGGTCGACGGGCTTGCGCGGACGCGCGAGGCGCTGCAAAGCGTCGCCGAGCGGCTCCTCGCCCCCTCGTGCAAGCCCGACAACGAGATCGCCCTGAAGGCAACGCCCGGCGGCTTCGGGACGCCGCCGTTCGAGTTCGAGGGCAGCGAGCGCCAGGTACGCGTCGACGGTGCCGATCTCGTGGTCAGCCGCAACGGGGAAGAGAAGCGAGCTCCGCTGACGACGATCGGCGCCGGCGCGGAGCTCATCGGCAGCGATCTGCTTCCCGGCGGGGCGCATGACGACGGCGAGCCGCTCGCCATCGACACGGCGGCGGCCGAACAGCTCGGGCGCTGGTTCGCGCTTGGCGACGCGGCTCTCGAACAGCTCCGGGAAGAATGGGCAGCCGACGAGCCCTCCGCCGCCTACCTCTGGCCCGAGCACTTCGACATCGCAATCGAAGCGGGTGCCGATAGCTCCGGGGAACGGGCGAACTACGGATTCTCACCGGGCGACGCCGATCACGAACAGCCTTATCTCTACGTGGGGCCTTGGACTGCGGAGGTCTCCGGCGAGCTCTGGGAGGCGAAAGGCTTCAATGGCGCCGAGCTCGCCTACTCCGAGATCGCGGCAGCGGACGACCCGCTTGCCCTGGTGCTGGAATTCTGCCGCGCGCGCCATGACG
>JAWVFN010000067.1:0-9763 GCA_033855935.1 Solirubrobacterales bacterium
GATGTTCCTCTCCTACTCGTCGATTTCAAGTAGTGCCCGATATGCTTGCGGGAAACCCGCAGAACGGCGGTTCGACAGGCAAGACACACTGCCCTCGGGACGTGCTCTTGCAAGCCTCCTTGCTTCGACAGCGCCCCCGCCTCGCTCCAAAGCGCGCACGTCTAGGGAGTTTTCAACTGATCCAACGGAGGGGGTGGGATTCGAACCCACGAAGGACCGAAGGCCCTTACCGGTTTTCGAGACCGGCCCGTTCAACCGCTCCGGCACCCCTCCGGGGGCTGCGAGGTTAGCGAGCCGGTCGCGAGCGGCACCTGAGTATTCGGGCTTTCGAGATTCTTGACTTTATAGATCAAATTACTTTGCTAAGGTGAGCGCCATGAGCAATGGCGGCACCGACATCCACCAGCACCTCTGGCCCGAGCGTTTGCTCGGCGCCCTGGCCGAGCGCAGCCGCCCGCCGCTCATCCGACGGTCTGGCGCGGAGTGGGTGTTGCGAATCGACGGCGAGCCCGAGCATCGCTTCAGCCTCGCCGATCACGATCCAGCGCTTCGGGTGGAGGCGCTGGATCGCTCCGGTCTCGAGCGGGCCATCGTCTCTCTCTCAGGCCCGCTCGGGATTGAGGGCCTCCCCGCCCACGAGGCGGCGCCGTTGCTCGAGTCCTTCCACGCCGGCGCGCTCGAGCTGGGACCCCGCTTCGGCGTCTGGGGCTCGCTCCCGCTGCGCTCGCCGGACCCGCGCGCGGTCGCCGTCCTCCTCGACCGCGGTTTCGTCGGCGTGACGATCCCCGCGGGGGCGCTGCGGACGCGCGAGGGGTTGGCCCGCCTCTACCGCGTCCTGCACCGGCTCGAGAGCCGCGGCGCGCCGCTCTTCGTCCACCCTGGCCCCGATCCGCTCGAGGTCGACCAGCCGCGCGACGCCGGCACACCCGTCTGGTGGCCGGCGATGACTTCCTACATCGCCGAGATGAACGCGGCCTGGCATGCCTTCGCCGCCTGGGGCCGGCGCTCCCACCCGCGGCTGCGCGTCGTCTTCGCGATGCTCGCAGGCGGCGCGCCGCTGCACCTCGAGCGCCTCGTCGCCCGCGGCGGCCCTCGCGCCGCCGGCGCCGACCCGGGCCTCTTCTACGACACCTCCTCCTACGGTGAGCGCGCGGTCGACGCGCTCGTGCGCCAGGTCGGCATCGACCAGGTCGTCTACGGCTCCGACCGCCCGGTCGTCGACCCGCCCCACCACGCGATTCTGGGGCCCGCAGCCGCCGAGGCGATGTCGCGCACGAACGTCCTCCGGCTCTTCGGCTCAGAGCCCCGGCTGCGCGCGCGAATCGCGGTGGCGGCGTGATTCACCACTCGCTGCGCCGAGAGCTGAACCGCGCCGAGCTGCGCGAGCTGGTCACCGGCCTCGCCGCGAACCCGAAGCTGTGGGGGCACCTCGTCCACCACGACCCCGAGGCGCGGGTCTACGAAGAGCTGCTCCGAGACGACCACGTCGCGGTCTGGCTGATCTGCTGGATGCACGATCACGACACCGGCTTTCACGATCACGACACCTCGGCCGGCGCCCTCACCGTCGCCCGCGGCCGGATCCGCGAGGAACGGCTCGGCATTTCGGGCACCGCGATCGAGCGCGAGCTCGACCCCGGCGAGTCGATCGACTTCGCCGCGGCCGACATCCACCGGGTCACCCACGCCGGCGACGGCCCCGCTGTGACGATCAACGCCTACTCGCCGCCGCTGTGGCGGATGGGCGCCTACGAAGTCAAGCCGACCGGCGAGCTCCAGCGCCATTCGATCTCCTACGCCGAAGAGCTGCGGCCGATCGACGGCGACCGCGCCGTGGCCTAGACCGTCGCTAGACCTCGATCTCGTCGCCTTCGCGGGCGAGGCTCACCTGTCCCTGGCCGTCGAGCTCGGCCCAGCGCTCACCGGCCTCGACCTCGAGGGACTCGAGGCGCTCGTCGTCGTGCTCGGGGTCGTGGTGGAAGAGAAGGGTGCGACCGGCTTCGGCGCGGCGGGCAAAGGCAAGCGCGTCCGGGACCGCCGAGTGGCCCCAGCCATGGTGATCGTCGTATTCAGCGTCGTCGTATTGCCCGTCATGGATCAACAGCGAGGCGTCGCGGGCGAGAACGTGGCCGGAGATCCACCCCGGCGGCGAAGTCTCGAGGTTCTGGCCCAGGGCCGGCTCGTGATCGGGCAGATAGCAGAGGCTCGTCCCGTTCTCGCTGAGCCGGTAGCCGAGCGTCGGACCGCGGTGCGAGACGAGCGCCGCCTCGACCTGGACCCCGTCGATGCTCCAGGGCTCTGCGGGCGCGTCGGCAAAGGTCACCTTGGCCGGCAGGTCGCGGATCTCGATCGGAGACAGCGGGCTGGAGATGTAACGCGCGAGCCGCGTTCGCAGGGCCTCGCCGGAGGACGGCGGCCCCCAGACGGTGAGCTCGGTCTCGGGGTCGAAGAAGGGCGCGAAGAACATCAGCCCCTGAATGTGGTCGAGGTGAAGGTGCGTGAGCAGGACGTGGAGGCGCTTGCTCTCCCGGGAAATCGCGTGCCCGAGCGCCCTGATCCCGGTGCCTGCGTCGAGGATCACCTCGTCACCGCCGTCGGTCGTCACCTGGACGCAGGAGGTGTTGCCGCCGAAGTCCGCGGTCTCGGGACCGGGCACGGGGACTGAGCCCCGCACCCCCCAGAGGCGAACCCGCATCAGCTGTTTTCCTCGGGGACCCAGAAGACGATCAGGGCGCCGTGGAAGCCGGCCGGGCCGATCAGCGGCAGGGCGCCGGTCTCAACCTCAACCAGCCCGTGCTCGCTTCGCGCTCGGAAGCGGCCGTAGGCGGGGTGCCCCTCACGGAGGGCGATCGTCAGCGGCAGGTCGTCGGAGGAGACGGGGTTGCCGCTTTCGTCGAACGGTCCGAAGCGCGCATTCCACTCCTCGCGCGAGAGCGTTCCGACTTCCTCGAAGCTGCTGCCGAAGATGCCCGCCGCGGCGTCGTTGAAGAAGACGATCCGCCCCTCGGGATCGACGAGGAACGCGGGCAGGGTCAGAATCGAAACCAGGTTGCGCGCGAGGATCAGCTCGAGCGGCTGGTCGGCTATCGGCGATCCGTCGCTCATCGGTGGGCGATCCATGCCATGGCCTGCATTATCCCCGTAGCCAGACGGCCGCGGACGCGAACCGGAGCAGCCGGCGTCATTATTCGAGCGCACGCACCCGGAGAGGTGTCCGAGTGGCTTAAGGAGCTCGCTTGGAAAGCGAGTGGGCGGGTTAAACCGCCTCGTGGGTTCGAATCCCACCCTCTCCGCTAGCGACGTCAGCCCGTCCTACTTATGGCGAAGCCATCCATGCGCATCCTCTTCGTCTGCCTCGGCAACATCTGCCGCTCGCCGACCGCGGAGGCGGTGATGCGGGGCCTCCTCGCTGAGGCCGGCCTCGAGGGCGAGATCGAGGTCGAGAGCGCCGGCACCGGCGACTGGCACATCGGCGAGCCGCCGGACCGCCGCTCGGTCGCGGCGGCCGCGGATCGAGGGGTCGAGCTCGGCGGCAGCTCGCGCCAGGTGACGCCGGCTGACTTCGGGCGCTTCGACCTGCTGATCGCGATGGACCGATTCAACCGCGACGACCTCGTCGCGATGGCGCCGGACCCTGCTGCCGAGTCGCGAGTGAGGATGCTGCGCGAGTTCGGCGACGGCGCCGAGATCGACGTCCCGGACCCCTACGACGGCGGTGCCGGCGGCTTCGCCGAGGTGCTCGAGATCGTCGAACGCAACTGCACCGCCCTGCTCGAGGAGCTTCGCGCCGGGCGCCTCGCGTGAGCCTCGCCAACGCCGTCGCCGCGGGGCTCGGCGACACGATCACCGCTTCGCGACCGGTTTCCGGCGGCTCGATCAACCAGGCGATGCGGCTCGACCTCGCCTCCGGGCGGCGCGTCTTCGTCAAGTCGCGCGCCGGGGCGCCGGCCGCCGAGTTCGCCGCGGAGGCCGCCGGGCTGGCGTGGCTCGCCGAAGCGGTCGCGATCGCCGTCCCCGAGGTGCTCGCCTTCGGCGGGGGCGATGAGCCCTGGCTCGCGCTCGAGTGGGTCGCGCCCGGCGCCCTGACGGCCGAGGGTGAGGAGGAGCTCGGGCGCGATCTCGCGGCGCTGCACCGATCAGGTGCCGAGGCCAATGGTGTGTTGCCGCCCGGCTCGCCCGACGAGCTGCTGCGTATCGGCTCGGTCGAGCTCCCGTCGAGGCCCGGCCCCGGCTGGCCCGAGCTCTACGCCGAGCAGCGGCTCCGCCCGCTGCTGGCGATGGCGCTCGAGCAAGGATCGATCTCCCGCAGCGACGCGGAGGCGGTCGACTCGGTTTGCGATCGGATCGAAGACCTCGCCGGCCCCGGCGAACCGCCGTCCCGGCTGCACGGGGACCTATGGGGCGGCAACGTCCTCGCCGACTCGCGGGGACATCCATGGCTGATCGACCCCGCGGCCCATGGCGGGCACCGCGAGATCGATCTGGCGATGCTGCGCCTCTTCGGCGGGCCGTCCGAGCGCGTCTTCTCGGCCTACGACGAGGCCCACCCGCTCGCGGAGGGTCACGGGGAGCGGGTCGAGCTCTGGCAGATCCTCCCCCTCCTCGTCCACGCCGTCCTCTTCGGGGGCTCCTATGGCTCGGCGGCGGGCCAGGCGGCTCGGCGCTACGGCTGAGGGCTCAGCGCCTGTCGGCGAAGAACGAGGCGAGGAGCTCCCCGGCGTCGGCGGCGAGCAGGCCCGATTCGACCTCGGGCCTGTGGTTGACGACGGCCGAGGCGTAGAGGTCAATGACGCCGCCGGCGGCGCCGGTCTTCGGGTCGGGGGCGGCGAAGACCAGGCGTTCGACACGGGCGAGCGAGATCGCGCCGGCGCACATGGCGCAGGGCTCGAGGGTGACGAAGATCGTCGTCTCGGGCAGCCGCCAGCCGCCGAGCCTCTCGGAGGCGGCGCGCAGGGCGAGGATCTCGGCGTGCGCGGTGGGGTCGCCACGCAGCTCGCGCTCGTTGCCGGCGGCTCCGAGGACCTCGTCGCCGCGGGCGACGACGGCGCCGATCGGCACGTCGCCGTGCCCCGAGGCGGCCGACGCCTGCTCGAGCGCGATTCGCATCAGCTTCTCGTCGTTGGCGCTGAACCCGGAGATGGCGCAAGTATCCCCGCCGGCGGCTCCAAGCCCGTACTTAGGGGGGGACCCTCCCCCTGGGAAACTTCCTTGCAACGGCCGTGTTTACACGGCCGAACACCATGGGACGCCCAGCAATCCTCTCGTCTGTGCTGGTGGCGCTGCTTGCGTCGTCAATCGCTGCTGCCGTGCCGGCAGCCGCCGCGAACGATCCTGCGCCGACGACCACCGCCTTCGCCCCCGGCGAGCCCGGTCGCGATTTCGTCCCCGGCGAGCTGATCGTCGGGGCAAAGGGCGGCGGCGAGCGGCTGCTCGAGCTGCCCGCTGGTGTCAGCGTGGCCTCGGCCGCCGCTGCCCTCGCCGGCAACTCGCGCGTCTCCTACGCGGTTCCCAACTACATCGCCCACGCGGCCGCCACCAATGGCACGAACCTGATCCCCAACGACCCCGGCATCGGCTCGACGCACGGCGCCTGGCAGGCCTCGCAGTGGAACTTTCTCCCCTGCGGCAGCCTCTGCGCACCGGGCACGGCGCCGAAGCCGTTCGAATCACGCGGAGGCATCGACGTCACCGGGGCCTGGGCGACGCTGCGTGCGCGGGACCGTACCGGTGCCGCCGGGGTCAAGATCGCGATCCTCGACACCGGCGTCGCCTACAAGACGGTGCGCCCAAAGTACGCCAAGAGCCCGGACTTCAACCGCCGCCAGTTCGCGCCCGGCTATGACTTCGTCGACAACGACCCCCTGGCCGTCGACGAGGACGGCCACGGCACCCACGTCGCCGGCACGATCGCCGAGCAGACCGGCAACGGCAAGTGGTTCACCGGCCTCGCCTACGGCGCCAAGCTGCTGCCGGTGCGGGTGCTCGACGCCGCCGGTGAGGGCAAGGCCAACGACATCGCCAAGGGAATTCTCTTCGCCGTCAAACGCGGCGCTCGCGTGATCAACATGAGCTTCGAGTTCGGCGGCGCCGTCGGCAGCTGCCGCGACGTGACGAGCATCTGCCGCGCCGTCCGCTACGCCAACCGCCACGGCGCGACCGTCGTCGCCGCCGCCGGCAACGACGCCAGCTCGCTGGTCGCCTTCCCCGCCCGGATCCCGGGCGTGATCGGCGTCGGAGCGACGACCGAGGGCGGCTGCGTCGCCAACTACTCGGACGTCGGGACCGGGGTCGACATCGTCGCCCCCGGCGGCAAAGGCGAGGGCGGCACCCTCTGCCGCACGGCGGACCGCCCGATCTACCAGCTGACGATGATCGGCTCGGGGCTGACCAGCTTCGGCGTCCCCACCGACTACGCGGGAACCTCGATGTCCGCGGCCCACGTCGCCGGCGTCGCCGCGATGGTGATCGCCAGCGGCGTCCTCGGCCCCCACCCGGCGCCGTCGCGGATCCAGTGCCAGCTCGCCGCGACCGCCCGCCACGACCAGCTCGGCGAGCCGTACTCGGCGTTCAGGTTCGGCGGTGGTTTGATCGACGCAGCTAACGCCGTGCGCGCAGCAGCCTGCTGATCGCTACGTCGTCTGGATGATCATCACCGAGCAAGGCGCGTGGTGCGAGACCTTGTTCGGGACGCTGCCCAGCAGAAACCGCTTGGCGCCGGTCATGCCCTTGTTGCCGACGATGATCAGGTCGGCCTTGATGTCTTCGGCGACGTCGAGGATCGCGTCGGCGGGGTCGCCCTCGCGCGGGTGCTTCTGAATCTCGACCTTCAGCTTCTTGGCGATGCCGGCGGCGTTGTCGAGGGTCACATTGACCACCTCGCGCGGGTTGACCGCGCTGGATACGTCACCGGGCACGTCGCGCGCCTCCTCGCGAAGCTGGGCCTGCGAGACCGGCTCGAAGGCGCTGACGATGTTGAGCTCTGACTTCGAGATCTTGGCCAGCTCGGCGGCCTGGCGGACGGCTTCGCTCGCCGTCTCCGATCCGTCTGTGCCCACAACGATGCGGTCGAACATCCAGCCTCCTCTAGGCAGACAGTGTGCGGGCGGATACTACCTTTCGGGGGTCAGGTGAGCTTGACGGCGGCTATCACCATCGAGGCGAGCAGGCAGGCGACGAGGATCGCCATCGAGAGTCTCCAGCTGGCGGGCACCGACTGATCCTACGGCCGATACGGGCCATTCATGGAGAACCATCCACCGCCGCCCCCGGACGCGAAGCGGAGGAGGCGGCGGTAGATGTAGGGTCCGGCTGTGGCACAGCCACGGCCGGAAGAAATCAGCAAGGGCATCTGGCGTCTGGCCGGAGACATCAAGGGCGGCATGAATGTCTATTTCCTCGCCGACGACGACGGCGTGACGATGTTCGACGCCGGCACCAAGCCGATGACCGACGCGGTCAAGGCCGCCGGCGAGAAGCTCGGCGGCATCAAGCGGATCGTCCTCGGCCACGCCCACACGGACCACCGCGGCTCGGCCCCCGGCATCGACGCTCCGGTCTACTGCCACGCCGACGAGGTGCACGACGCCGAGCGCGAGGGCTGGCAGATCGACTACTGGGACATCGGCAAGGTCGAGGTCGCGCCGGTGCGCTGGATCTACCCCACTCTTCACCGCCGCTGGGACGCCGGCGCCTGCGACGTCGCCGGCACCGTCAAGGAGGGCGACACGATCGCCGGCTTCGAGGTCCTCGACTTCCCCGGCCACGCCCCGGGCCTGATCGGCCTCTGGCGCGAAGCCGACCGGATGGCGATCGTCTCCGACGCCGTCTACTTTGTCGACCCGGCACGGCTCAAGGCCCGCGACCCGATCGAGGACGCCAACCTCGACGGCCACGAGCCGACGGTCCCCCACCCCGCTTACAACAAGGACACCGCGACGGCGCGCGCCTCGCTGCGCAAGCTCGCGGCGCTGAAGCCGAAGACCGTCTGGGCCGGACACGAATCGCGGCTCACCGGCGACCCCGAGGCGATGGAGCAGGCGCTGCTCCGCGGCGCCGAGGTCAAGTTCCCCGAGCACACGCAGGACCACTCGGCCTAACAGCCGCCTAGAACAGCTTGCCGAGGCCGTTGACCGCGGCTTTGCCGAGGAAGAACTCGAGCGCGACCCCGGCGGCGGCGGCGAGCAGCCCGGCGACGACGATCGCGAAGTCCTCGAGCAGCACGCCGAGCGCGATCAGGACCCCGCCCAACGCCGGCAGCGTGTCGAGCCCGGTGAACGGCGGAGCGGCAAAAGCGCCCACCGCCGCGACGATGATCAGCAGTGCGAAGACGACGTTGCTGAGCCGGTGGCCGAAGAGGAACTGCAGCCGGGGCTTCGAGACGTTCTCAAGGCGGCCGATCCACTTGATCAGCCCGGTGATGAACCGCTGCTGCCTCGGCCCACCGAGGTCGAGCTTGCGCCAGCGCTCGGGCAGCCAGATCGTCTCGCGACCGACGAGCAGCTGGGCGGCGAGGATGACGACGATGATCTCGAAGACGTGGGTGACGCCCCCCGTCGGCAGTGGCAGAGCCGGGACGCCGAGCAAGACGACGAAGAGGAGCGCGAACCCCTTCTCCTCGAAGAGATCGACGAAGCTGCCGACCGACTTGTCGCTGTCCCCGCCCGACCAGTCGCGGAGCTGCCCGCTGACGCTCTCGGGCGCTGGGTGCCGAATCAGCCGCCCCGGGCCAGGCGCTCGGCGATCAGATAGCTGAGCCGCGCCGCGTCGGCGACGGTTCCGTACTCGACGTTCTCGGGCACGTCGCTCGGCCAGTGGTAGTTGGAGACCGACTTCCAGGCGTTGACCGAGCAGAAGTTGGCGACTGGGTAGCCGGCGCGATTCGGGATCACGGCGTCGGTCGAAACCCGGGCTCGCAGCTTGCGGCGGAGCGGGATCTCGGCCTCCTCGGCGATGTTCGCGACCTGATCCTTGAACGCGGCTTCGTAGTCCTCCATCACCATCGGGCCCTCGCCTTCGAGGAGGGACAGGTGGGGCGAGCCGACGCTGTCGTGGTTTAGGAACCAGGTGGTCTCGGGCGGCAGGTTCGGGAAATGGCGCTCGGCGAAGCCGTGGATGCCTCCTTGAAGAACTTCCTCGGAGCCACAGGAGACGAGCAGCACCCGCAGGCCCTCGATCGGTTGCTCGCGCAGCGCCGCGGCGACGGCGACGAGGACGGCGACTCCGCTGAGGTTGTCGTTGGCTCCTGGCACAGAATCGTTGCGAGCGATGTCGGCGAAGGAGATCACCGAGAACGCTGAGAGAACCGCACCCGTGACTCCGAGCCGGCGAGAACCGAGCAGGCCGCCGAGGGCGGCGGTCAGCGGGCCGCTGAGGACGAGCCACCAGAGCGGAACGCTGGTGTTGCCGCGCTCGATCAGCTCTGGCTTCCACTCGTAGAGCCTGCGCTGCGGGCCCTGGGAGAAGATGAAGCCGGTCTGCGCTGCGTCGTGGTGGGCGAGGAGGACCAGCGTCCGCGAGGCGTTGCGGTCGCCGGCCTCGGCGACGACGTTCCAGGTCGGCTTGCGGCGCATGGTCATGCGGCGGAAGACGCGTTTGACGTTGGCGGAGTCGTCGGCGATCGCGGCGGCGGCCGCGACGCCGAGTGAGTCCACGCCGTCCCGCATCGGGATCCGCGCGCGCACGCTCACCGCAGCCTGCGCCGCGGGGGTGAGCCCGGGGCCCTCGGCGCCCAGGAGCACCGCCGTCCGCGGGTGCGCGTCCGGGT
>JAWVFN010000068.1:0-2938 GCA_033855935.1 Solirubrobacterales bacterium
GCCAGCAGATGATGGGCGGCGCCGGCTACGCGACCGAGTACGACATGGAGCGCTACGTGCGCGCCACCGTCGTCTCGACGATCTTCGCCGGAACGTCAGAGATCCAGCGCGAGATCATCTCGAAGACGTACGGGCTCTAGGTCGCGGTTCGTCGGCTCGTGTCGGGGTCGATGCGATCGGCGCGAGCCCGCCGCGTCTCTGCGGCGTCGCGCTTCTCCCGTGCCGCGACCTCGGCCCGCCGCGCCTCCTCGTCGTGCTCAAACGCGTCCTTGCGCAGGCCCGCGGCTGCCTGCCGGCGTCGCTCGGCCATGTTTCGCCGGGCGATCAGCAGGATCGCGATAACGACCACAGCCACGATGACGACTATCAATGCGGTGCTCATTCGATCCCTCCTCGTCGGGTGCGGTCAGGGAATACCCGGGCGGCAGTGCTGGAAACGCGCTGGGCAGCCGACTATCCGTTGACCGCGTAAACGAGCTCGACCATGCCGGTATCGAAGGCGCGCGAGCCGGTGAGCTGCATCGGGTTCTGCGCCAGCGCGTCCTCGAACAGCGGCTTGCCCGAACCGAGCACGACCGGGACGACCGTGAGGATGACCCGGTCGAGAAGCCCCGCCGCCGCGAACTGGCTGGCGACGGTGCCGCCGCCGACGATCCATAGGGCCCTTTCCCCCGCGGCCTCGAACATCTCGGGGGCGACATCCGCGACCGCGCCCGAGGCGAAGCGCACCTCGGCACCGGGCTCGTTCGGCTTCGGTAGCTCGCGCGAGCTCAGCACCCAGGTCGGGTCGCCGATGTAGGGCCAGCTGCCCTCCGCGGTGGCCTCGTAGCGAAGGAGCCACTCGTAGGTCGACGAGCCCATGACCAGTGCTCCGACGTTCTCGAAGAAGGCGTCGTAGGTGCCCTTCATCGGCACGGCGCCGGGCCCGTCGTAGCTGCCCTGATAGCCGGTCAGCCAGTCGATGTTGTCGTCGTCGTCGGCGATGTAGCCGTCGAGCGAGGTCGCGCAGTAGTACTCGGCGCGGCTCACCGGCGGCGGGACTAGCGGCCGGCGCGGGAGAAGACTTCGTCGAGCAGGCTGGCGCGGTCGGCGGAACCAAACTTGCTCGCCAGCTCGCCGTCGATCTGCTCGCGAGAGGAGCCGTCGATCGCCATCTTCATCGCCACTAGGCGGGCGGCCTGATCGTTGCCGGCGCCGTTGTCGGCGGCGACGGGCGGGACGGGCTGGGGCGGCGGCGGGGGCGGCTCCGGAACCGGCGGCGACGGCTCGGGCACCGGCGGGGGCTCCGGCTCGGGGACGGGCGGCGGCGTCGGGTCAGGGGTCGGTGGAGGCGTCGGCTCGGGAGTCGGTGGCGGTGACGGCGGCGAGGGGTCGGGCGAGGGCGGCGAGGGCGTCTCGAGCGCTCGCCTCACGGCTTCAAGCCGCTCGCGGGCCACGGCCTCGGCTTCGTCACGGGTCTTGGCCGCGGCGGTCTCCGCCTCACTGCGGATCTGGACCGCATCGGCCTCGGCGTCGCGGATGATTGCGGCGGCGCGTTCGTCCGCCTCCGCGATCACTTCGCGGACGCGCTTGGCCGCCTGCTCGGCGAGTACGTCTGCTGCGCTCGAATCCACGAGGTGGATCTTACGGCGAAATCGCCGCGAGCCCGTCAGTTGTAGCTGGGCGGCGGCGGGATCGGCTCCCCCGCCTCGAGCGCGGCAACGACCGCCTCGGCGTCGGGGGGGCGATAGGACTCGCCATAGACCGCGCCTTCGCGCCGCGGCGTCTCCATCACGGCGGCGTCGGCGGTGCCGCCGATGTCAACCGGCGCGTAGCCGGCGTCGGCAATCAGCCCGGCGACGATCTGCTTCGCCTCGGCGTCGTCCCCGCACAGCCACTGGACCGTCCGCTCGTCGCCCTCCCTCCCCGCTGTGTCAGCCTGGAACGACGACGTCAGCGTGTTGAAGCTCTTGGTGTAGCGGGCGCCGGGCATGCGCGCGGCGTTGTGCTGGGCACCGGTCTCACCCTCGGCGGGTGGGCTGACCTTGCCGTACTGGTTGGTGGTGTCGATGACGATCTTGCCGCCGAGCCCGCCGGCGGCAGCGAGCGCGTCGCCGATCCCGTCCCAGGGGACTGCGAAGACGATGACCTCGCCGAAATCGGCCGCCTCGGCCGGGGTGCCGACGCTCGCCTTCTCACCGATCTCCGCGGCCAGCGGCTCGTACCTGGACGGCTCGCTCGAGCCGCTGAGCATCACCTCGTGCCCGCCCCGGGCGAACTGCCGTGCGCAGTTGCCTCCGATGTTGCCGCTCCCGACGACCCCGATCTTCATCGAGATCAGTCTGGCAAACCGGCTACCTCGGCCTACGGCCAAAAAGCCGGAAAGACCGGTTATTTGGCGGTAATAGGACTAGGGTCAGTTCCAAGTGATGATTACGAAAGGTTCAGCAATGAGTACTGAGGAGAACAAGAAGTCAGCCGAGGATGCGTACGCGGCATTCGCGAAAGGCGACGCCGAGGGGGCGATGGAAAATATCGACGATTCGATCGAGTGGACGGTGCGCGGCGACAACGCGCTGACCGGCACCTACAACGGGAAGCAGGAGGTCGGCGAGCTATGGGCCAAGTTCACGTCGAAGGAGTTCAGCAACACCCCGCACGATTTCGTCGCCGAGGGTGACAAGGTGATCGCCCTGACCACGGCGAAGCTCGAGGGCGAGTCGGTCGAGGGCGCTGACGTCCTCACCTACAACTCTGACGGCAAGCTGGTCGGGTTCGACACGCTCGCCGACGAGGCAGTCCCGAACAGGGTCTTCGCCAAGTAGTGCTCCACTACATCTAGGCCTGGATCGCCTCCAGGTCACGGCGCAGCTCCTTGAGCTCGTCGCGGATACGCGCGGCTTGCTCGAAGCGCAGGTCCTCGGCGGCGGCGAGCATCTCCTCCTCGAGCTCGACGCAG
>JAWVFN010000069.1:0-5924 GCA_033855935.1 Solirubrobacterales bacterium
TCGGGCCGATGCCGAAGCCGAACCAGACGACGAGGATCGGCGCGATCGCGATCACCGGCACCGTCTGCGAGGCGACGATCAGCGGGTAGAAGGCGCGGCGCACGGTCTCGGAGAGGTGCATGGCGACGGCGAAGGCGAGGCCGAGGACGACGGCGAGGGCGAAGCCGAGGACGACCTCCTTCAGCGTCACCCAGGCGTTGTCGGCGAGCAGCGAGCGGTCCTCCCAGAGCGACTGCGCGATCTGGCTCGGCGAGGGGACGAGGAAGTCTTGGATGTTGAGCAGGTTGGCGAGCACGTTCCATTCGGAGGCGAGCTGCCAGAGGCCGATCAGGACGATGACGATCGCGGCGGGGAGGAGGATCCGGCGGGTCATCTCATCCCCTGCTCGAGGACGCGCAGGGCGTGGCCGCGCGCCGCCGCGAACTCGGGCGAGCTGACGGCCCCGGCGCGGTCGGCGAGCCGCGGCGCCGGCGATGGGATCGACTCGAGCACCCGGCCCGGGCGCCCGGAGAGGACGAGGACGCGGTCGGAGAGGTAGAGCGCCTCCTCGACGTCGTGGCTGACGAGCAGGGTGGTGTGACGATCGCCATCGAGGGCCTCGGCGAGCCATTGCTGCATCTCGGCCCGGGTGATCGCGTCGAGCGACGCGAAGGGCTCGTCGAGCAGCAGCACCGGCTTGCCGGCGATCAGCGTGCGCAGGAAGGCGACGCGCTGGCGCATGCCGCCAGAGAGCTCGGATGGTCGCGCCGACTCGAAGCCGGCGAGGCCGAAGCGCTCGAAGAGGGGCGCCGCCGCGGCCCGCGCCGCGGCCTTTCCCTCGCCGCGGACGCGCAGCGCCAGCGCCGCGTTGTCGATCGCCGGCAGCCAGGGCAGCAGCAGGTCGCGCTGGGGCATGTAGGTGCAGCGCGCCAGCCGCTCGCCGGCACCGGCCTCACCGCCGACCCGCAGCTCGCCCGAGTTCGGCTCGCGCAGCCCGGAGACGATCTCGAGCAGCGTCGATTTGCCGCAGCCCGAGGGGCCGACGATGCCGAGCACCTCGCCGGGCTCGGCGTCGAGGCCGATCCCGCGCAGCACTTCGAGATCTCCGAAGGATGCGAAGAGCGCCGTGGCGTGGACCCCGGCCGGCTGATTTGGTCCACTCCGTGGGGGGCCTGCCACCGGCGGCCCCGGACGCGAAGCGGAGGAGCCGCCTGTTGATGTCGAGGTCTTGGTTGCCATGCTCCCTCCGCGCGCATTACCGCACAGGTTCGAAGGGTCAGCGCCGGGGATTGGATTCAGTGCGCTATCTCAGCCCGCTTGCCCGCGAGCCCCCCTGTTTGTGTTGCCGTGAGTCTAGCTTTTGGCCAGTCAGCCAAAATTGCTTAAGGGGTATAGATTCCCTCGAGGAGAGGCGTATGGCGAGCGATTTCGGAAACGAGACGACGCTAAACCGGCGGCAATTCCTGTGGCGAACAGGAGCCCTCGGTGCCGCTGCGTCTGTCTTTCTCTATCCGAGCTTGGCCCGCGCCGCAGGCGCCCTCGACCCGCTGATCAGCGGCATCGCCGCCCCGGCGCTGAAGATGCTCTCGCGCGACACGATCTCGGGGCTGATCGCGTTCCAGGTCCCGGGCAGCGATCAGTACTCGCGCGCTCAGGGCGTGACCAGTCCCAGGCCCGGCGGCATCGACGCCAAGGCGCAGGACCTGCTGATGATCGACCTCGACGACTTCCTGCCGGTTCCCGACACCTACGCGCAGGCGCTGGCGGCCTCGTTCACGACGGCGGTCTCGGACATCCCGATCCCGCCGAGCCTGCTCGGCGAGCTCGGCCCGATCGGCGAGCAGCTCGCCGGCCAGATGGACGACGCGCTGCGCGCCGTGCTCGGAAGCGACGCGGCGGTTCCACTGTCGCTGCTGATCGCCCTGACCCTCAACTTCCTCGCGATCCAGACGAACCCGGCGTCGGTCGCGGGGTCGATTCCCGGGTCGCCCTTCGCCAGCCTCAGCTTCGACGACAAGGCGAAGGCGTTCGAGGCGCTCGAACAGGGCGACCCCGACCTCGTCGCGACGCTTGACTCAGGCGCGCCACAGCCGCTCAAGGGCTCGCTCTCGGGCCTGCTCAAATTCGTCGGCGGAGCGCTGCTCGAGTTCGGCACCTACACCTCATATACGGAATACGGCGTCTTCGACAAGGCGACGAAGACGGCGACCGCACGACCGGTCGGCTGGGACCTCTCCAACTACATGCCCGGGCGCACGACGCCGGCCGACGGCTGGGACGAGTTCAAGGGCTACTTCGAGGGCCGCACGAGCACTTCGACCGACCCGAGCGTGGGCTAGAGGATGCGAGACGCGATCGTCATCGGCGCCGGCGGCGGCGGCCCGGTCGTCGCCAAGGAGCTGGCGGCCAAGGGGCTCGATGTGCTGGTGCTCGAGGCCGGCCCCTGGTACCGCGATCCCGAGAACGAGTGGTCGCGCTACGAGGACGACGCCAACGATCCGCTGACCGGTTACTTCCGCTACGGGCCGTCGGACCGCTCGAAGCCGGCGTGGTTCCGCGAGACCCCGCAGAACTCGTTCCTCTGGCAGCTCGCCGGGGTTGGGGGCACGACCCAGCACTACTACGGCAACTGCCCGCGCGCCCAGCCCGGCGTCTTCGAGGGCTATACGGGCGCCGACGCCGGCGCATTCGACAGCCACCGCTTCCCGTTCAGCTACCACGAGCTGATCCGCTACTACGAGTGGGTCGAGGCGACCCTTCCCGTGCAGACCGCCGCGATGGGGACCAAGGAGGAGCTCTTCTTCTCGGGCGCCGAGGGCATCGGCCTCCCGGTCAACGCGACCAAGGACATCAGCAAGAACTCGTTCCGCCCGCAGGAGAACGCGATCCTCCAGCCGCAGGGCACCGCCGGCAAGACCAACGACTCCTCGCAGCTTCTCTACCCGCAGGCTCAGGGCTGCACCTTCTGTGGTTACTGCTTCCAGGGCTGCATCGAGCCGCGCCACGCGCCGCGCAACCTCAAGGCCAAGCGCTCGACCGACAACTCCTACGCGCCGATGGCGCTGACCGCCGACGCCTGGGCGCCCGGCGGAAAGGCCGTGACGCTGCTCCCGGACGCCTACGTCGACCGGATCATCCACGAGCAGCAGGGCTCGAAGACCGTCGCCACCGGCGTGCGCTGGCACGACACCAACACCGGCGAGGCCCAGACCGAGACCGCCAAGGTCGTGATCATGGCCGGCGGCTGTACCGAGGACCCGCGGCTCTGGCTCAACAGCAGCCTTCCCGATCCCAACGGCTGGGTCGGCCGCGGCTACACCGACCACTTCTTCGATTTCGTGATCGGCGTCTTCGACGACTACACCGGCAACTCGAAGGGCGTCGGCTCCTCGGCCCGCTGCGACTTCCCCGGCCACGGCGGCCTCGAGAACGTCGGGCTGCCGCCGGCGCTGGAGGGATTCGCGATGTCGTTCAGCGACTCCGGGATCCAGGGGCACTACGACAACGGCCGTGGCCTGACCGGCGCCTGGGACGGTAAGTCGGGGCGCGTCGGCGGCGACGAGCTGAAGGAGACGCTCGCCGACGTCGACAAGCTGCTCAACGTGCTCGTGATCTCCGACGACGACGTCGAGCCCCAGAACCGCGTCGTCCGCTCCTCGCTCCCCGGCGACGAAAACGGGCCGATCCCGAAGGTGATCTTCAACCAGCGCGGTCGCTCCGCCCGGACCCTCGCCAACCGCGAGTACTGCGCCGACAAGGCCGCGCGCCTGCTGCGCGCCGCCGGCGCGGCAAAGGTGATCCGCCTCGACTGGCCGCCGCTGATTCTCCACGTCCAGTCGACGATGCGGATGGGCTCCGACCCCGCCGACTCGGTTCTCGACGATAACGCCGCGGCGCGCTTCGTCGACCACCTCTACATCGCCAGCAACTCGGCCCTCGCCAACGGCCTCGGCGGCCCGAACCCGACGCTGACGGCGCAAGCGCTGGCGACGCGCACCGCCGAGAAGATCTTCGAGACCCACTTCGGCGGCGAGCCCTGGGTCGGGGTTGAGAACCCGGTCAGCTCGATCGACGACAGCGTCACCCGGGCCGTCATCGACCGCGGGCTCTAGCCCGAATTAGACTCTTGGGTCATGTGTGGAGCCTGCGCGATGGTTGCAGTCAGCGCCGCGACAGGCGCGAGGTCCTACCTGGCGCCGCGCGTAACGCCAAGACTGCTCAAAATCGCGACAGTTGCCCTGGTGATTGCGGGATTGCTGGGATCGACGATCGCCTTCTCGGGATCCGCGCCTAGTTCAAGTGCACCGGCATCGTCGAGCACTCCGCCCGCGCACACAGCAAGCAACTAGCGCCGCTCACTCGGCGGCGACTGCGCCGCCGGCGACGATGTTGACGAAGTTCTCGAGGTGCTTGGTCGTCCAGCACTCGAAGGCGCCGTCGCAGAACGGCTCGTAGGCCTGCATCACCGAGTCACCGTAGTTCCAGTAGAGCTTCGGCTCGGGGTTGAGCCAGAAGGTGCGGCCGGCGCGCTCGGAGATGCGGCCGAAGACCTCGGCGTGGGGCTCGCGGCCGTTGGTGCGGGCGTCGCCGAGCACGATCACGGTCGAGCGCGGCCCCAGCTCCTCGGCGATCTCCTCGAGGAACTCGAGCCAGACGCGGCCGTAGTCGGTGTAGCCCGACACATCCGCCACACCTCCCTCTGACGAGACGCGCTCGGAGATCGCGCGAAAGTCGCGCTCGTGCTCGAAGATCTCGGTGACTTCGGAGATCCGCTCGATGAAGACGAAGCTCCGCAGTTTGCGAAAAGAGTCGTGGAGTGCGTGCAGGACGGAGAGGAAGAAGACGCTGGCCGAGGTGACCGAGGTCGAGACGTCGCAGAGCACGTAGATCTCCGGCCGCCGCGGGCGCTTGGGCCGGAACTTGAGCCGCAGCGGCACGCCGCCGGTCTCGAGCGAGGCGCGCATCGTCCGGCGAACGTCGACGGCTTCGGTTCGTCGCCGGCCGCGCTGCTCGTGGCCGAGGGTTGCGATCCGCTTCTTCAGCTGGGCCACGGCGCGGTGGACCTGGGCCAAGTCCTGGGACGGGCTCGTCGGCAGCGCCCGGTCGAGCTCGGCGAGCGGGCGCGAGGGGGGCAGCTTCTGCGTACGCTCGATCATCGAGCGCTCGAGCTCGCGGCGCAGGTGGCGCTCGAACTGGCGCAGGCTCTCGCGATCGAGGGTGATGTTCTCTCCGTCATCGCCCTCGGTTCCGCGCCCCTGGGCCTGGAGGCCGAGCGCCCGCCGGATCCGCTGGACGTCGACACCGATCACGCCCGAGCGCTCGCCACGGCGGCCGAAGGCGGCGATCGCCAGCCGGGCAAGGTCGCGCATGTCGCCGTCGGAGCCCTCGCCGATCGCCTGGCGCACGGCCTCACGCAGGCTCTCGATGTCGAGCTCGCCGTCGAGGTCGAAGGCGCCCTCCTCGAGTTGTCGCGCCAGCGCCTCAGCCTCGGCGGCGCGGAAGAAGTGGCGGTCGAAGAGCAGCTCGAACACGCGCCGGTCCTCCTGCGACTTGGCCACGGTGGCGGCGAGGGTCTCGCGGAAGTCGTCGGGGTCGGTCCAGGGAACCTGCTCGAGCGCGGCGAAGGCGTCGAGCGCCTCGGAGGTGCCGACCGCGACGCCCTCCTGGCGCAGCTCCTCGAAGAAGTCGAGCAGGCGGGCGGAAGTGGTGGCCATCAGCCCAGCGTCAACTCGAAGCGGGCGGCTTCAGCGCGGCTTCGCCGGAGGCGCTGCCGTCCGAGAGCTTGACCGCGACCCGCTCGGCGACCAGGTCGATATCGGTCCGGTGCTTGACGATGATGCTCATCGTCGACTCGAAGGTCTCGCGGTCGATGTCGTCGGCGCCGATCAGCAGCAGCGCCCGTGCCCAGTCGATCGACTCGGCGATCGAGGGCGGCTTCTTCAGGT
>JAWVFN010000070.1:0-2937 GCA_033855935.1 Solirubrobacterales bacterium
GTCGCGTTTGGACTCGGCTTCCAGGGTCACAGCCACTTCACCTCCCGCTTTCGGCGGGCCTTTGGATGGACGCCGTCCGCCCTGCGCGAGATCGTCGAGGACGGTGCCGCGGTGCCGTCGCTGCTCGGCGACCTGATCGTCGCCGGGTAGCGGCAAGAACGTCCTATCTGTCGGCGTCGAGTCGTTCGTACCATGGCCGCGAAACCCTGAAACGGCCCGATCGGAAGGTGCGATGTGACACGGATCCTGATACGCGCGGCGCTGCTCTCGTCGGCGCTGGCGGCCACCGCCCTCGCCTCAACGGCCGGCGCCGCCGGCACGTTCGTCCAACCGACGACGGTACTCCACACTTTCACCGGCCCCAGCCAGGGCCAGGGCGCCTACTTCGGCTGGGCGGTGAGCGAGCTTCGTGACATCAACGGTGACAACGTCGACGACGTGATCATCGGCGAGGTCGCGGGCGGGTCGCACCAGGCCGGACGTGTGTGGGTCTACTCGGGCACCACCGGCCAGCTGCTCTACCGGCTGACCGGAAAGGCAAACGACCTGAACGGCTACGCGGTGGCCGACGCCGGCGACGTCAACGGCGACGGAGTCCCGGATATCATCAGCGGCGCCCCCGGCACCGGCTCGGCACCCGGCAACGCCTACGTCTACTCCGGCGCGACCGGGCGCGTGCTGACGCGGCTGACGGGCGTCGCGCCCGGCGACGGATTCGGATCCGCCGTGTCCAGCGCCGGCGACGTGAACGGCGATGACCATGCCGATCTGCTGGTCGGCGCCCCGGGCAGCGGCGCTCTCGGATCCGCGCCGGGCCGCGCCTATGTCATCTCCGGGCGCACCTTCCGCGTCATCCGCACGCTCACAGCCGGTGAGAGCGGCGACTCGTTCGGCTCGGCCACCGACCGCTCCGACGATCTCAACGGCGACGGCGTGCCCGACCTGATCGTGGGTGCCAGCGATGCCGGCTGCGCTCAGAGCGGCGCCGCCTACGTCTACTCGGGCGCCACAGGGGCGCGGCTGTTCCGGATCGCCAGTCCCGCCCAGGGGCAGGAGTTTGGCCGCTTCTTCGCGGCCGGCGTCGGCGACACCAACGGCGACTCGGTGCCGGACATCTTCGTCGGCGACTACGCCTCGAACGCGAGCGGTGCGGCCTCCGGCTATGCCGGCGTCTACTCGGGCGTCGACGGCAGCCTGCTGCACGGGTGGCCTGGCGCATCTGACGGCGAGGGGATCGGCCCGGGACGCGAGGCCGGGGACGTAAACGGCGACGGCAAGATCGACCTGATCATCGGCTCCTACACCAGCAGCGACGGCGCCTCCCAAGCCGGAAAGGCGCAGGTGTTCTCGGGCGCCACCGGGTTGCCGCTGCGGACGATCACCAGCACCACCGCCAACGAGAACCTGGGCTTCGACGCGGTCGGCGTCGGCGACGTCAACCACAACGGATCGCTTGACTACCTCGTCTCAGCCGCCAACCTCGACACGGTGTACCTGATCGACGGCAACACGCCTTAGCCGTGGTGGGCTGGGTGGGGCGCCGCACCCTCCGGCGGCGTCCCACCCTACCTACTCGGCGTCGGACTCGGCTGCCGCCGCCCCGTCCTCCGCGCGGCGTCGGATCCGCTGCCGCGTCTCGTCGATCCGCAGGCGCAGCTCGGCGGTGTCCTCGTCCATCTCGCCCGCCTCGGCGGGGATGTCGTAGCCCGCGAAGGCGGCTGCGGGCGCGAAGTCGTCCGGCCCGGTGTGCCGCTCATCTGCTGGCGGGGGCATCTCACGGCCCGGCGAGTCGACCGGCGTTCGCAGCCGGTTGTAGGCGTTGGGCGCTGCCACCAGCACCCCCGCTGCGGTTGCCGCACCCGCCAAGAACCATCCAAGTCGCGCCACTGAGCCCCCTTCGGAAGGTCGCCAGTATACTCACCCTCGACAATCGAGAGCTTCCTGCTCCGGTGCGGCGTGGCTGCGATCCTGATCGCCGCGCCTTTCGACGCCGGGGCCGCACGAGTCCGGAGGAGGTGATCAGGATCAACCCGTACGAGATCATGCTGCTGATCGAGCCCGAGGTCGCCGAAGAGCGTCACGGCGAGATCATCGACCGCGTGAAGCAGATCGTGGAGAAGGGTGACGGAGCGTGGATCTCCTCCGACACCTGGGGGCGGCGCAAGCTCGCCTACGAGATCAAGCACCAGGGCGAGGCGTGGTACTACGTGCTGACGTTCGACGCACCCGCGCCGGCGCTGCACGAGGTCACGCGGGTGCTCGCCATCACCGATGGCGTGATGCGTTTCATGGCCGTCAATCGTCTGCCGGGCAGTTCGGCGAAGGTGCCGGAGGACCGGCCCGCGACGAGCGATGAGCAGTTCGAAGAGCCCGTCGAGGCCGGCGTCTAGGCGCCGTCCGTCCAGCCGCCTATCATACCGAACACACGTTCGATAGACAGGGCACAGGAGGAGCACATGGCAAACATCAATAGGGTCATTCTGACGGGCAATCTGACCTCGGATCCCGAGCTGTCCAGCCTTCCCAGCGGCACATCGGTGTGCAAGCTGCGGCTGGCGGTCAACCGCCGCTACAAGGACCAGGCGAGCGGCGAGTGGGTCGAGAAGCCCAACTACTTCGACATCAAGGTCTGGGGCGCGCAGGGAGAGAACTGCGCCAACTACCTGGCCAAGGGTCGCGCGGTAGCGGTGGACGGCCGGCTCGAGTGGCGCGAGTGGGAGGCCCAGGACGGCTCCAAGCGCCAGGCGGTCGAGGTCGTTGCCGACACCGTCCAGTTCCTCGGCTCGCGCGATGCGGGCGAGGGCGGCGGCCAGGCCGGCCAGGGCCAGGCGCGCAGCTTCGAGCCGCGCGGTGGCGAACTCAAGCCCGATCCGGTGCCGGCCTTTGGCGGCAGCGGCGGTGACGACGACATTCCGTTCTAGGACGGAGAAGGAGCAA
>JAWVFN010000071.1:0-17873 GCA_033855935.1 Solirubrobacterales bacterium
GCTGGATGGGCCTCGATGTCGGCCCGGCGACGGCCGCGGACTACGCGGCGCGGGTCGGCAAGGCCGGAACCGTGTTCTGGAACGGCCCGATGGGCGCCTTCGAGATGGAACCGTTTGCCGCCGGCACCCGGCGCGTCGCCGAGGCCCTCGCCGAGGCGCCCGGCACGACCGTCGTCGGCGGCGGCGACTCGGCCGCCGCGGTGGCCCAGTTCGGCCTCGCCGACAAGGTTGACTGGGTTTCGACCGGCGGCGGCGCCGCGCTCGAGCTGATCGAAGGCAAGCCGCTTCCCGGCGTCGAGGTATTGCTCGATGCCTAGCCGCACTCCGATCGTTGCAGGGAACTGGAAGATGAACAAGACCGCGGCCGAGGCTCGGGCGCTCGCCGGCGACCTCCTGCTGAAGATCGAGGCGACCGACGCGGTCGAGGTCGTGATCTGCCCGCCGTTCACGGCGATCGTCGATGTCGCCGTCGCGGTCAAGGCGCGCGGCTTTCGCGTCTACGGCCAGAACATGCACGAGGAGGAGAGCGGCGCCTACACGGGCGAGATCTCGGCGCTGATGCTGCTCGACGCCGGCGCCTCCGGCGTCATCCTCGGCCATTCCGAACGCCGCCAGCTCTTCGGCGAGACCGACGAGGGCCTCGCCCGCAAGGTCCCGGCCGCGCTCGCCGCCGGGTTGCAACCGATCCTCTGCGTCGGCGAGAGCGACGCCCAGCGCGAGGCGGGGGAGACCGAAGACGTCCTGCGCCGCCAGCTCGAGGCTGACCTCGCCGGAGTCGATGACGACGGCCTCGCCGGCGTGGTCATCGCCTACGAGCCGATCTGGGCGATCGGTACCGGAAAGACCGCGAGCCCGGAGCAGGCCCAGGAGGCGTGCGCTTTCGTTCGCGGCGTCGTCGCCGAGCGCGACGCCGGCGCCGCCGAGAAGATCCGGGTCCTCTACGGCGGGTCGATGAAGCCGGGCAACGCCGCCGAGCTGATCGCGCTGCCCGACATCGACGGCGGCCTGATCGGCGGCGCCAGCCTCGACGCCGGCGACTTCGCGGCGATAGTCGCGGCCGCGGCTTGACCGACTTTCCCTCGGGGCCAAGTGGGGTCCCGGTACCCTCGCTGGCGCTGGTCATCCTCGACGGCTGGGGGCTCGCCGAGCCCGGACCGGGCAACGCGATCGCCCAGGCGAACACGCCGGTCTTCGACTCCCTCTGGGAGGCGTACCCGCGGACGACCCTCTCGACCTCGGGCGGCGACGTCGGCCTCCCCGACGGCCAGATGGGCAACTCGGAGGTCGGCCATCTCAACCTCGGCGCCGGCGCCGTGGTCAAGCAGGACCTGGCGCGGATCAACGACGCGATCGCCGACGGCAGCTTCTTCGAGAACGAGGCGCTGAAGGCCGTTTGCGCCCAGGCCCGCGACAGCGAGCGTGGCCGCCTCCACGTCCTCGGCCTCGTCTCCGATGGCGGAGTGCACTCGGGTTGGGAGCACCTCGAGGCCGTGGTCGAGCTCGCCGCCAACGAAGGCGTGCCCGACCTCGTCTTCCACGCCTTCACCGACGGCCGCGACACCCTGCCCCATGGCGGCGCCGCCTACGTCGCCGAGCTCGAGCGCTGGCTGCGCAGCGCGGGGCGGATCGGCACCGTCTCCGGCCGCTACTACGCGATGGACCGCGACAACCGCTGGGAGCGGATCAACCAGGCCTACGACGCGATCGTCCACGCGCACGGCCCGCGAGCGGCGAGTGCCGACGAGGCGATTAGGGCGGCCTACGAGCGCGACGTCACCGACGAGTTCATCGAGCCCTGCGTCATGAATGGATACGACGGGGCCCGCAGCGACGAGCCCTTCCTCTTCGCCAACTTCCGTCCCGACCGGGCCCGGGAGATGACGCGGGCTCTGGGCGAGGAGGACTTCGCCGATTTCGACCGCGGTGTCGCCACGGCGTTCAAGGTGACGACGATGACTCAGTACCGGGCCGGCTGGCCCTACCCGGTCGCCTTTCGCCCGTCGACCCCGAAGACGACCCTGGCCCAGGTGATCGCCGAGCACGGCGACCGCCAGCTCCACGTCGCCGAGACCGAGAAGTACGCCCACGTCACCTACTTCTTCAACGGCGGCCGCGAGAAGGAATGGGAGGGGGAGGAGCGCAAGCTGGTCTCCTCGCCCCGCGACGTGCCGACCTACGACCACAAGCCCGAGATGAGCGCCGCCGCGGCGGCCGAGGCCTTCGCCTCGGCCTGGCGCGAGGAGGAATTCAAGTTCGGGATCATCAACTTCGCCAACCCCGACATGGTCGGCCACACCGGGGTCATCCCCGCCGCCGTTGAGGCAGTCGGGGCGGTCGACCAAGCCCTTGCCGCGGTCGTCGCCGCCGTCCACGAGAAGGGCGGTGCCTGCCTGATCACCGCCGACCACGGCAACGCCGAGCAGATGCTCGAGCCCGACGGCTCGCCCAACACCGCCCACTCGACCAATCCGGTGCCCCTGATCGACACCGACACCGCGGTCACCCTCCGCCCGGGCGGCATCCTCGCCGACGTCGCCCCGACCGTGCTCGACATGCTCGGGATTGACAAGCCGGAGGCGATGACGGGCTCGTCGCTGGTCGAATAGCCGCGACGTGCGCAGCGACCCCGAGCGACTGAAGTTCGAGATCACGGCCCGCGACGGCGACGCCCGTACGGGCGTGATGCAGACGGCGCACGGGCCGGTCGCGACGCCGGCATTCGTGCCGCTGGCGACGACGGGCAGCGTGCGCTCGCTCGACGCCCCCGAGGTCGCCGGGCTCGGCTACGAGATGGTGCTCGGCAACACCTTCCACCTCTTCCTCAACCCGGGCCACGAGCTGATCGAGCGGGCCGGCGGCCTCCACGGGTTCATGGGCTGGGACCGGCCGATCATCACTGATTCCGGCGGTTTCCAGGTCTTTTCTCTCGCCCACGGCGGCGTCGCCGACGAGATCAAATCCCGCCGCGGGGGCGATCCCGGGGGCGGCCGCAACAAGGTCGTGATCTCGGAGGAGGGTGTCGAGTTCCAGTCCCTGCACGACGGTTCGAAGCGCTTCCTCGGCCCCGAGACCTCGATGGAGATCCAGGCCGCGCTCGGCTCCGACATCGCCCTCGTCTTCGACGAGTGCACGCCGTTCAACGCCGACCGCGACTACACGGCGCGCTCGACCGAGCGCACCCACCGCTGGTTGCAGCGCTGCGTCGACTGGCACGCGGAGCATGGCTCCGACCGCCAGGCCGTGTTCGGCATCGTCCAGGGAGGCGTTCACGAGGACCTGCGCAAGGAGTCGGCGCTGGCGGTCTCGGCGGCCGGCGTCGACGGGATCGCGATCGGCGGCACGCTCGGCCGCGATAAGCCCGAGATGTACGGCGTGCTCGACCTGACCCTGCCGCACCTGCCCACCGACGCCGCCAAGCACCTGCTCGGTATCGGCGAGGTCGACGACTTGGTCGAGGGCATCGCGCGCGGCATCGACAGCTTCGACTGCGCCGTGCCGACGCGCCTCGCCCGCCACGGCGTCGCCTTCGCCCCCGAGCCCGAGAACCGCTTTCGTCTCGACCTCGCCAAGAGCCGCTTTGCCGAGGAGCCCGGCCCGATCGCCGAGGGCTGCCCCTGCCCGGCCTGCACCGGCCACAGCCGCGCCTATCTCCACTACCTGGCGCGCAACGACGAGCTCACCGGCGTCCGTCTGCTGACGCTCCACAACTTGACCTATACCCAGGAGCTGATCGAGGGCGCCCGCCGGGCGATCGCTTCACAGAGCTTCGGCGCCTACCGCGAGACGGTCCTCGCCGGCGCCGCACCTTGGTCGGCGCCCGGGTGAACGGCTGGTTGCTCTCTTAGGAATTTCCTAGCTCCGCGATAGCGGGGCCTTAGTACGGCTTGGGACCCTCGGTGTCACTCGCATCGAACGAAAGAAGGTCTCCATGTTTTCTCGAAAGCTCACCAACTTCGTCGCAACCGGCGCCGTGGCCGTCGCAATCGCGGTCGGCGGCGTGGCAATCGGCGACTCGATCGCCGGCAACGGCACGTCGAGCACCGCGGGCGCGGCGACGACCGCGAACGTGATCCCGTTCGACCGTGGCAACCCGAGCCCATCCAAGGTCGTCGGCCAGGTTCCGCAGGGCTGGAGCGCCGGGTCGGGAACGATCGTCACCGGGACAGCGGCGAACAAGGCCAAGGCCGCTGCGGTCGCCGCCTACCCGGGAGGCATCGTCAACCGCGTCGTGTCGCTGAGCAACGGCGATTACAACGTCCACGTAATCGGCGTCAACTGGCCACACCACGTCTTCGTCGACAAGGACTTCAAGGTCATCGGAGCCGAGTAGCCGGGTCTACTTCGTGTTGTCCTGAACCAGCTGCTTGAGCGAGTCGACCTGGTTGTTGACGTTGTCCTGGATCACGTTCTCGATCTTGACCTTGTTGCTCGGGCTCGAGGTGAAGAGGACGACTGCGCCGGCGACTATCGCCGCCAGCAGCAGCAGGACGATGACCGCGAGCAGGTTGCGGGCGATCCGTCCCGCTCCGCCGGACTGCTTCGGCTTCCGCGGCGGCGGGGGCGGCTGCTGGGCTCGGCGCCGCGATGGGGCCGAGCGCCGGCGCGGCTCCTCGGTGCGGGGCAGGTGCTGGGTGGCGGCCGTGGCGCCCTCGTTAGTGCCGAGCACACGGGTCGCCGCGGTGCCACCGCCGCCGCCCGCGGCGCCGTCAGCGAGCGCGTCGGCGAGCTCGCCGGCGGCGGCGAAGCGCCGCTGGGGATCGGTCTCGAGCGCGACGAGGACCGCGTCGCCGACGTTCTCGGGTACCTCGGCGTTGTAGGAAGAGGGATGCAGCGGCTGCTCGGACTGCTGCCGCACCGCGAGCTCGGCGAGCGAAGCGCCCTCGTAGGGCAGCCGCCCGGCGAGAAACTGGTAGAGGACGACGCCGAGGGCGTAGACGTCGGAGGCGGGGGTCGCCTCCTCGCCGCGGGCCTGCTCGGGGGCGAGGTAGGCCGCCGTGCCGACGACGGAGCCGGCCTGGGTGATGCGCGTTTGCTCGGTGGCGCGGGCGATGCCGAAGTCGGCGAGTTTGACCGACATGTCGCCACCGCCGGCGGGACCGCCGATGACCATCAGGTTTCCGGGCTTGACGTCGCGGTGGATGATTCCGTGGCGGTGGGCGTACTCGAGCCCGGCGCAGGCCTGGACGCCGATGTCGACGGCGACATCGGGCGGCAGCGTTCCCTTCGCCTGCAGCAGCTGCGCCCCCGACTTCCCCTTGACGTACTCCATGACGATGTAGTGGCGCGAGCTGTCGATGCCCGTGTCGTAGACCTGGACGATGTTGGGGTGGACGAGCTTTGCCACGGCCAGGGCCTCGCGCCGGAAGCGGGCGACGAAGCGCTCGTCGTCGGAGAGGTGCTCGGCGAGGATCTTGACCGCGACCGTCCTCTGCAGGGTCGTATCTGTGGCCCTGTAAACGGACGACATTCCTCCGGAGCCGAGCCGATCCTCGATCCGGTAGCGCTCTGAGATCATCTCCGTCGGGCTCATGGGCTGATCCCTCCATTGCCGCCGCCGGTGCCGCCGGTGCCCGTCGTCGTCGTCGTCTGGGTGGGCGTCGTCTGGGTCGGGGTCGTCACCGTGTTCGGAGTCGTGTCGGTGGTCTGCGTCGGAGTTGTGTCGGTCGTCGTCGTGTCGGTCGTCGTCGTGTCGGTGGTCGTGGTCGTCGCTGTCGTCGACGCGCAGCCACCGGGCTGCTCGGCGAGCGTGGCGAGGTTGCGGAAGCCCTCGACCAGATTCGCTCTCAGCTTCGGATCGATGTTGCTGCGCGCTTCGACCTGGCTGGCGACATTGGAGGCGCTCGAGGCGACGCTCGAGCAGTTGCCGCTGGTGGCGTCGGTCTGCATCTGGTCGAGCGCGTCGAGCAGCTGCTGGGCCGTGGCGCCGGACAGCGTGCCGCCGCTGCTTCCGCAGGAAGCGACCATGACCGCGCAGACGAGGCCGAGGGCCAGCGCCAGAGTCATTCCGAAGTACTTGCGCATCGGGGCGAGTCTAGTCATGTGATCAGCGCTCTAAACACGTTCCGAACCACTTCCTATTGCCCCGCATAAAGACGGTCGGCGAGCAATTCGGGGAGGCCGGCGGCGCGGATCGCCTCCGCCGCGCGGTCGATCTCGTAGTCGACCCGATGGTAGGTCGCGGTCCAAGCCTCGGTGTCGAGCTCGAGCCAGGCGGCGCGGCGGTCGCCGTCGCGCGGCTGGCCAACGCTGCCCGGATTGAGCAGCCACCGCCCTGCCGAAACATCGAGCTTGCGGCCGCCCTCGGCCTGACCGCCGGTCACCTGCTCGTCGTCGCCGCCCCCGTCGGCGAAGAACAGCGCAACGTGCGAGTGGCCGATGAGGCTGACGCGTTTGGCCTGCTCCTTCATGCACTCGGCGGCCTGGTCGACGGCGAGCACGTACTCCCAGACCGGGTCGCGCGGCGACGCGTGGTAGAGAGCGACCTCGCGGTCGGTCTCCGCGGGCTTGAGGCCGCGAAGGTACTCGATCGTCTTGGGGCCGCAGTTGGTCTGGGTCCAGCTCACCGCCGAGGCGGCGGCGGCGGAGAAGACGTCGATGTCGATCTCGCCGAGGACCGCGAGGTCGTGGTTGCCGACGAGGCTGAGGTCGCACTTCTCGGCGACGAGCTCGGTGCACTGGTCGGGCTGGGCGCCATAGCCGACGACGTCGCCGAGGCACCAGGTCTCGTCGGCTCCGGCGGCCGAGATCGCCTCGAGCACCGCTTCGAGTGCCGGCAGGTTGCTGTGGATGTCTGTGAGGATCGCTACTTGCACGTGGAGTCTCTGCGCGGCTCTCGCCGCGTTTTGACGCTGAGGACGAGCGACTATCGTAGACACGATGCGAGCCTGGAAGCTCGGGGCCACCGCGGTCGCCGCCGTGATCGTCGCCGAGGCCGGCGTCTGGCTCCTGCGTCCCCGTGAAGGCACGGTCGACGGGCCGCCGGTGCCCGAGCGCGCCTATTTCACCGAGCAGCAGATCGACCGCGGCCAGGACTTCGGCGACGGACAGCGGCTGTTGATGTTCGGCACCCTCGCAGCCGAAGCCGGGCTGCTGGTCATGCTCGCGAGCGGCCGGCCGGCCGTGGTTCGGCGCACGCTGGAGCGCGCCGGCGAGCATCCGCTGCGAGGGGGCGCGCTGGTCGGGGCCGGGCTCTCACTCGGTCTCGCGGTTGTCGCCCTGCCATTCGGGATCGCCGGCCACCAGCGCGCGGTCGACGTCGGCCTCTCGACCCAGGATCTCGGCTCCTGGTTCACCGACCTCGGTAAGTCGGCCGCGATCGGCGCGGTCCTGACCGCGGCCGGCGCGGCGGGGCTGGTGGCGCTGATGCGCCGTTTCCCCAAACGCTGGTGGATCCCCGCGACCGGCGCCGTTTTGGTGATCGAGGTCGTGTTCACCTTCCTCGCCCCGGTGCTGCTGGCGCCGGCGTTCAACAAGTTCACGCCGCTCGAGAACGGCAAGCTGCGCTCCGACGTGCTCGAGCTCGGGCGCGAGGCCGGCGTCGACATCGGCCAGGTCTACCGCGTCGATGCGAGCAAGCGCTCGAACGCGCTCAACGCCTACGTCGACGGCATCGGCTCGACCAAACGCGTTGTCCTCTACGACACGCTGATCAACTCGGCCGACGAGGCGAAGCTGCGCTCGGTCGTCGCCCACGAGCTCGGGCACGTGCACGGCAACGACGTTCCGCGCGGGCTGCTCTGGGTCGCGCTCTCGGCTCCGCTCGCGGTGCTGTTCGTCGCCGGAGCGGGCGAGGCGCTGGCGCGGCGCGGCGGCGCCGAGCCCGGGACCCCGGCGTCGCTGCCCGCCATCGCCCTCATGCTCGGCGTCACCAGCTTCGTGATCGGCATCGCCGGGAGCCAGCTCTCGCGGGACGTCGAGGCCCGCGCCGACACCTTCGCCCTCGAGCTGACCAACGACCCCAAGGCGCTGATCGCCGTCCAGCGCGAGCTCACGACCCGCAACGTCGCCGACCCGAGCCCGCCCTCGGCGCTGCAGTTCCTCTTCGGCAGCCACCCCACGGCCGTGCAAAGGATCGGCGCCGCCAAGGCCTGGGAAGAAGGAGCCCGGCCATGACACCAAGGCGGCACCGGACGCGAAGCGGAGGAGCCCCCGCATGAATGTCGAGATTCTCGCCGTCGGCAAGATCAAGGCACCCTTCGCCGACGCCGAGGCCCACTACCACAAGCTCCTCGGCCGCTACCAGCCGGTCGAGGTGGTCGAGGTCGCCGGCGACACGGCGCTGGTCAAGCGCCTGCCCGAGGCGACGACGCTGGTCGCCCTCGACCGCCGCGGCCGCGAGCTCGACTCGATGGACTGGAGCATGTGGCTGCAGGAGCGCCGGCTCGAGGCCCGCGACCTCTGCCTGATCGTCGGCGGTCCCGCGGGCCTGCCTGACGCCGCGCTCGAAGCCGCCGGCGAGGCGATCTCGCTCGGGGCGCAGACGATGGCCCACCAGCTCGCGCGCGTGGTCCTGCTCGAGCAGCTCTACCGCGCCGCCAAGATCCTCGCCGGCGAGCCATACCATCTCTGACCTCGTGCCCATGGACCCGATATCCGAGCTGCGCTCAGAGGTCGAGCAGGCCTCCGATGCGCTGCGCGGAGATGCCGACGGCGACGGCGCCGCGCCGGCGCTCGAGCGCCCGCCCAAACCCGAGTTCGGCGACTACTCGACCAACGCCGCAATGCTGCTCGCCCCGGCGGTCGGCGCCAAGCCACGCGACGTCGCCGCGCGGCTCGCCGAGCAGATCGGCGAGCGCCTCGGCGAGAACCTCGAGCGGATCGAGGTCGCCGGCCCCGGATTTCTCAACCTCTTCCTATCCGATGCCTGGTACCGCGACGCGATCGGCCGGGCGCTCGCCGATCAGGGGGGCGCGCCGCCGGCGGGCCTGGCGGGCAAGGGCGTGGCCGAGAGGATCCTGGTCGAGTTTGTCTCCGCCAACCCGACCGGGCCACTGACAGCGGCGGGCGGGCGTCACGCCGCCTACGGCGACTCGCTGGCGCGGATCCTGACCGCGGCCGGAAACGAGGTCGAGCGCGAGTACTACATCAACGACATGGGGGGCCAGATCGAGCGGTTCGCCGCCTCGATAGCGGCCCGCATGGCAGGCACCGATCTTCCCGAAGACGGCTACGAGGGCGATTACGTCGCCGACCTGGGAACGAAGCTCGCCGCCGAGGGGCTCGACCCCGGCGATCTCCCCGGGCTCGAGCGCCACGGGCCCGAGGCGATGGTCGAGCAGATCCGCGAGACGCTGCACAGGTTCGGGGTCGAGTTCGACACCTGGTTCTCGGAGCGCTCGCTGCACGACGACGAGCGCTTCGGGACGACGCTCGCGGCCCTGCGCGAGAGCGGTCACGTCTATGAGAGCGAAGGCGCGTTGTGGCTGCGCACGACCGAGTTCGGCGACGACAAGGACCGGGTCCTGGTCCGCTCCGGCGGCGAGCCGACCTACTACCTGACCGACCTCGCCTATCACCGCGACAAGCTCGCGCGTGGCTTCGAGCGCCTGATAGACGTTCTCGGCGCCGACCACCACGGCTACACCGAAAGGCTCAAGGCAGGTCTGCAGACGCTCGGCTACGAGCCCGAGCGGCTCGAGTTCTCGATCATGCAGCTAGTCCACGTCGTCGAGGGCGGCGAGCGGTCCCAGATGTCGAAGCGCCAGGGGGCCTTCGTCACCCTCGACGAGCTGATCGACGACATCGGCGCCGACGCGGCTCGGTTCTTCATGCTCCAGCGCAGCCATGACACGACGGTCGATCTCGACCTCGACCTGGCGCGCAAGCAGTCGAACGACAACCCCGTCTACTACGTCCAGTACGCCCACGCCCGGATCGCGAGCATCCTGCGCAAGGCGGGGGAGGGTGCGGAGGAGCGCGCCGGCTCGTTCGACCCGGTGTCGCGCAGCCAGCCGCTCGAGCCCGCTGAGCGGCAGCTACTCAAGCGGCTGCTCGAGCTGCCCGGCGAAACCTCAGAAGCGGCGGAGAAGCGAGCGCCGCACCGGCTCGCCACCTACGCGACGGCGGTCGCCGCCGACTTCCACGCCTTCTACCGCGACTGCCAGGTGGTCGGCGCCGAAGGTGAAGGCGTCGAGGACTCGCGGCTGGCGATCATCCTGCTGACCAAGCGGACGATCGCGCGCACGCTCGGGCTGCTGGGGATCAGTGCACCTGAGTCCATGTAGGACGGCTTCGCCATTAGATCGCTCCGTAGCGCCCGCCCACCATTAAGTGCCGCGACGAGATACGGCGGGCTGACGTCGCTAGTGACCGCGCCGCATTACCACATGCGGAATGGTCTGCACGATCAAGCTGACATCACGCCAGGCGGTCCAGTTCTCGACGTAGTCGCGGTCGAGCTCCATCATCTCGTCGATCGGTACCTGCGAGGAGCCGGCGACCTGCCAGGGGCCGGTCATTCCGGGGCGGACTTCGGTGCGGCACCTGAAGGGGCCGTGGATCTGGGCGTCCTCCTCCGGCACCAGCGGTCGCGGACCGACGATGCTCATCTCGCCGGAAAGGACCTGGAACAGCTGCGGCAGCTCGTCGAGTGACGTCTTGCGCAGCCAGCGGCCGACGCGCGTGATGCGCGGGTCCTCGTGGATCTTGAACAGGCCGTCCGCGGCCTGGTTCAGGTGACGCAGCTCCTCCTTACGGTCATCGGCGCCATCGACCATGGTCCGGAATTTGAGCATGCCGAACTGCTGGCCGCGCCGACCGATCCGACGCTGGCGGAAGAACACCGGGCCAGGCGAGTCGAGCTTGATCAGGACTGCCATCAGCGCGATCACGGGCAGCAGCACCGCCAGCAACAGCACCGCGAGCAGCAGATCGAGCCCACGCTTGATCGCCCAGTGCCCGCGCTTGGGCGCCGGACGGGCAAAGCTGCGCTCGTCGAGTTTCGCGTTCTCGGTGTAAGCCCCGTGACGCGGGAATGCTTCCACGGCGTCGAGGGCCTGAGCCTGCTCTGAAGCGACGATCGAATCTATGCGATGAGTTGGGTCTACGTAATGCATGTTGGCGTCTCCTCACGGGCGTCTTGCCCGGTCCGTCTTGCGGAAAAATCCCTTTTCCCGGGCATCGATGCCCGGTATGCCTAACTACGTTCCAGCGACCCCATGCTGCGGTTCTGCATATCCCCATAGCCGGCGGCAACGTGTTCGACGAGACGTCGGCTTCTTCCCTCTGCGGAGGCGATGATAAGAGACCTTCGCTGAGATTTCTAGTGACATTTAGTGAAGATTTCGTCTTCTTATATGTGCCGGCGGTCCAGGCGCGGAACCGTGACTCGGAGTACGAGCCCGGCCGCGAGAAGGATTGCGACAAGCGCAACGAGCAGAGTCAGCGGATATCCGGTGAAGGGGAGGGTTCCGCCGCCACCCGACTGGGCTTCACCGGCGACGCCGCCGGCGGCGTTGGCGCCGGCCGTGCCGCTGTTGGGCGACTTCTTGCCGCCGCTGGCACCGGTCGCGGTCACGCCGGCGGTGGCGATATCAGGCGTGTACTGGGTCGTGCCGGAGGACTGGGCGCTCGTGGCCGCGGGCCCGACTAGCATCCCGACCGCCAAGCAGGCCATTACGAGAACGCTCGCACGCCTCCGCCGCTTTCCCATGCTCCACCCCATGGGCTGATACTACAAAAAATTGATTAGGCGCGCTACAACGTACCTAAAAATGGACAAATCTCCGGTTCGGGCCCGCCGCACCCTCACCTTCCTCGTCGCCGCCGGGGCCCCGGTCGTCCTCGCGCTCGACAACGGTGGCTACGAAACCGTCACCCGCGGCACGCTCGGGGTCGTCGTTTGGGCGGTGATCGCACTCGGGTTCGCCTTCGGGTTCCTGCCGCGGGGGCGGCCGGTGCCCGCCGCCTGGGTCGCGCTCGGCTCGTTCGCGGCGATGGCGGCCTGGACCGCGATCGCCCTGACCTGGACCGAGAGCAGCGGCCACACCTTCGAGGAGCTTGCCCGCGTCCTCCAATACGGCGGCCTGGTCGCGCTCGCGTACTTCTCGCTCAACCGCCACACCTGGCGCGCGGCGGCCGGCGGCCTCGCGACGGCGGCGCTCGTGGTGCCCCTGCTCTCGATCGCGGCGCGGCTCGACCCCAGTCTGATCGTCGACCACACCGCCAAGAACCTCGGCATCGACCGCCTCAGCTATCCCTTCGGCTACTGGAACGCCGTTGCGGCTTGGGGGGCGATGGCGATCGCGGTCGGGCTCGCCTGGAGCGCCCACGCACGCTCGCCGCTGACCCGCTCGCTGGCGCTGGCGGCACTGCCCGCCGTCGGGCTAAGCGTCTATCTCTCCTATTCGAGGGCGGGGGCGGCAGCCGTCGTTCTCGCCGTCGTCGTGGCGATCGTGCTCGGCAGGAACCGCTGGACGACTTTCCTGCACGCCGCCGTCGCGGCCGGCGCCGCCGGGCTGGCGATCCTCGCCGCTCGCAACGAGCCCGAGATCGCCCACGCAACCGGCGGCGCCGGGGGAGGGGCGGTGCTCCTCGTCCTCGGGCTCGGTGCTCTCTCTTGCGTGGCGATTGCGCTGACCACCCGGTTCGGCGGTGTCGACGACATGCGCATGCCCCGGCGCGCCGCGCGAGCGAGCGTGGCGCTGGGGGCGATCGTCGTCATTCTCGGCGCAGTCGCCGCCCACCATCCGCTTTCGCGCGGCTGGGAGCAGTTCAAGGGCCAGGAAACCGTGGTCACCACGGGCAACCCCTCCGACCCCGCCGCGCGACTGACGAATCTCGAAGGCAGCCGCTACCAGGTCTGGACTTCGGCGATCCACGCCTTCGACTCCGATCCGGTGCGCGGCATCGGCCCCGGCAGCTTCGAGTTCTTCTGGGCCCGCGACGGCGATAGCCCGGAATACCTGCGCGACGCGCACTCGCTCTATCTCGAGAACCTCGCCGAGCTCGGCGTGCCGGGCTTGCTCATAATCGTCGCGCTGATGGGCGGCCTACTCGCCGCCGGCCTCACCGCCCGGCGCCATCTCGCCTCCGATGCCGCGATCGGCGCCAGCGCGGCGGCGATCGCGGCATTCGTCGTCTTCCTCGCCTACGCGGGGGTCGACTGGATGTGGGAGCTGTCTGCTGTGGGGACGCTCGCGCTGGGGTCCGCCGCCGTCGCCGGCGCCGCAGGTTCTGGCCGCTGGGGGAGCTCGTCAATCGGGCTGCCGGCGAGGCTCGTCGCGATCGCGGTCGCGATCGTCGCCTTCGGGGTCCAGATCCCGCCGCTGGTCTCGACCCAGCGGCGGATCGACAGCGCCGATCAGGTCAAGGCCGGCAACCTCGACCGGGCCAGGACGCTCGCCAACCAGTCGATCGACGCCGAGCCCTGGTCGGCCGCGCCCTACGTTCAGCGTGCGCTGGTCGAGGAGGCCCAGGGGGATCTCCCCGCAGCGGGCACCGACCTCCGGAACGCCGTCGACCATGAGCCGACCAACTGGGCCCACCATTTTCTGCTCGCCGATCTCGCGGCTCGGGAGGGCGATCCGGCCACTGTCCGGTCAGAGCTCGCCGCGGTCAGGCGGTTGGCGCCAGGGTCGCTGTTCCTGCTGCCCGGGGTCCTGCTCGAGCGCCGCCGCATCGACGAAGCGCTCGGTCTGACGCTCGCCCCGCTTAGCCCGGGCTGAGGCGCTTTCTGAGCTGGTCGAGGACCTCGCGCGAGAAGCCGGCGAGGTCGCTGAGGTCGTCGAAGGAGGCGAGACTGCCGCGGGCGTCGCGGCGCGCAAGCAACCGTGCGGACTGAGTAACCGAGAGGCCCAGGTCGCGGAGCTGCTCGAAGGAGATTCGGTTCAGCGCGTCGAGCGCGCGACCGATGACATCACCCGACGACTCCTCTACGTCAACCGACGACTCCTCTGCTTCGCGTCCGGGTTCGTCGGGGGTGGGTTCTCGCGGGGTGGACCTAGCCGGCGTTTGGCCTGCAGAGATATCTCGTACCACCCGGCCCGCGCGCTCGACTCGCTGCTCGACTTCGCGCAGCTGCTCCTCGACCCGCTCGGCGTACGGCAAGAAGTCGCTCTCCTCGAGGACAGCGCGCTCGCGTGCTGGGAGTGGGGCGGCGGCAGGGGTCCCGCTCTCGATCCGGGCTGCGATCCGGTTCAGCTCTTCGGTCAGCCACTCGCGGATCTCGAGCCGGAGCTCGTCGGTGAGCTTACGGACCGTTCGCCCGGACTCGAGGGCGTCGAGACGGACGCGCAGATCGGCGATCGTCCGCTCGTCCTCGTCGAGGCGCTTCGCGAGCGCCTCGGTGGCGGTCGCTTTCTCGGCACTCGGCCTCGCGGGCGGGCTTGGCTCCTTGGCCGGCTTCTCCTTGCGCTCGGGGCCGCCGGGTCCAACGAGCCAGTCGTCGGCATGGGTTCGAGAAGAATCCATATTCCGGCCTTCTACGGCGCGGGCAAGAACCCTGCCCGGGGGCTCATCCCTGCGGCCTGCAGGGATCTAGCGCGAAGACTTGGGGCGGCCGGCCGGCGCCCGCGATCGACTCCGCGAGGCACGCGCCTTCGGCTTTGCTGGGCTTGGGGTCGTGCTTTTCCTCTGCTTCTTCGCCTTCAGCTTCCCGAGCTCGGCGGTCAGCTCGGCGTTGCGGCTACGTTCGTGCTCGAGCTCCTTTTGGGCATCGCGGAGCTGGGCCGTCAGCCGCCGGCGCTCGAGCGCCGATCTGATCCGGCCCTTGCGGCCCTTCGGGCGCCAGGAACGCTTCCCAGCTCGGGCGCCGTTGGCCTCGATTGCACCCACGGTGTCCCCGCTCGGCACCCAGTCGCTGTTCTGGGCGCGGCCGCCGCTCGCCGCGGTCCTCCGCGCGGCCGGCTTGCGCGGCTTCGCTTGCTTCGCCGCCGGCCGCCGCCTGGGGGTTGCTCCGGGCAGAAGCCACGCCGCCGGGCTGCTCGCGTTGTTGCCGCTCTTGGCGCTCACCGCGATCAAGCTATCAGGCGCGGCGGCCCAGTCGTGACTGCGACATCGAGCTCGCGCGATGGCTAACTTCCCGTCCATGGCAAGGAGGGGAATCGCAGCCGCGGGCGTGGCAGTGGCGCTGCTGATCGCCGGTCCGGCCGCCGCGGAGGCGGTCACACCTAACCCGTTCTACGGCGTCGTCGCCACCCACTACCCCTCCCAGGGCGAGCTCGACCGACTCGCCGCCGCCGGCGCCGGGACCTTCCGCGCCCAGCTCGACTGGAGGTTCATCGAGCCGCGGCCGGGTCTCAGGAACTGGTACTCGACGGATGTACTGGTCGCCCAATGCGCCAAGGCCGGGGTCACCTTCCTGCCGGACCTGCTCGATGTCCCCAAGTGGATGTCGCACGACCGAAGCCGGCCGCCGACCTACAGCGCGTTCCAGCGCAACGAGTGGCGCACGCTGCTGACCGATTACGCGCGCCGCTACGGAACCAACGGCACATTCTGGACGGAGCACCCGGAGTTTCCCAAGCGCCCGATCACGACCTGGGAGATCTGGAATGAGCCCAACCTGGGGGCCAGCATCGGCGGCAAGTCAAACCCGCGGCGCTTCGTGACCCTGCTGAAGATCTCCTCTGTGGCACTGAAGGCCGGTGACCCCAACGCCAGGGTTCTGACCGGCGGGCTGTTCCCGTACCACACGCTTCGCAACACGGCGAGGATGACCAGCTACCTGAGGGCGATGTACCGCGTCCCGGGCGCCGCCCACTCATTTGACATTCTCGGAATTCACCCTTACGCAATTCAGCCCAAGGGGGTGCTCCACTGGATCCGGGTGGCGCGGAGGATCATGAGCCAGAACGGCGACGGGGCAAAGCCGATCTATGCCTCGGCCTTCGGCTGGATCACCGGCGGATATGGCTCTCGGTACTCGCCGTTGCTGACGACGCCGAGACAGCAAGCGGCGAACTTGACCAAGACCTACAACCTGCTCGGCCGAAATGCGAGCAACCTCGGCCTCGAGAGCGCGCTCTGGTTCACCTACACGGACAACGCGCGCAAGGGCCGGGACAGCTTCCTCGACCGAGCGGGTCTCTTTCGGCTGAACGGGCGGCGACGGCCGTCGTGGCCCGCGTTCGCCCGCGTCGCCGGCGGGACGCCGTGAGCCGCGGCGTCTAGGCCGCGCGAATCGAGTGAGCAGGTCGAGGAGAGATGTCGCTATCGTGACGCCGACTTTCCGGCGGGCCCAAGAATGGAATCTGGCGAAACTCGAAATCTGAGCGATTATCTCGGCGTGCTGCGGCGGCGCTGGAAGCTGATCGCCTTTGTCACCGTGCTCGCCGCCGCGATCGCGGTGGTCCTCTCCGTCGTCCGCAGCACGACGTACGAGGCGACCTCCAACCTCCAGTTCACCGACCCCGGCCTCCAGGCGAATTCGCTCGTCGGCAGTGGCGGCACCATCGACTTCTTTCCCGCCAACGAGGCGGGCGCCGGGGCGGCGAGGGTGACCAGAGAGGACGTGCTCAAGGACGCCAGCCGTGCGCTTGGCGGCAATCCGACGCCGGATCAGCTCAAGTCCGACACCACCGTCACCGTCAGCGCCACCAACAACCTGGTGATCGTGACGACCAAGGCCGGCACTGCGGACAACGCCGCGAAGGAAGCGAACCAGCTCGCCATCTCGGTCCAGAACCTGACGAGAGACGACGCCAAGACTTTCTACAAGCAGAAGGCGGCATCGTTCCCCGGCGGCCCCGCGGCCGCGACGCTGAGGGCAAAGCTGCTCGCGCTCGCCGCGGTCGCCGAGCCGGTCACGATCGTCAAGCCCGCCGAGGTTCCCAGCAGCCCGGTCTCTCCCAAGCCGGTCCGGGACACCCTGATCGCGATCTTCCTCGGGCTGCTGCTCGGCATCGCGGTGGCCTTCCTCAGAGAGACCCTCGACCGGCGGGCGACCGACGCGCGCGAGGTGCAAAAGCGACTCGAGCTGCCTCTGGTCGGCTATGTGCGCAAGGAGAGCCTCGGCATGGTGGGGATGTCGAGCAACGGCGACGGCGCCATCTCGGAGGCGGATCTGGAGGCGTTTCGCATCCTGCGCAAGAACGTCGACTTCCTCGGCGGAGACGAGGAGCTCAAGATGATCGCGGTCACCAGTCCCCTTCCCGAGGAGGGCAAGTCAACCGTCGCCGCCTGGTACGCCTACGCGAGCGCACTGGTCGGCAAGCGCACGGTCCTGGTCGAGTGCGACTTCCGCCGGCCGGTTGCCGCCGCGCGCTTCGGCTTCGATCCCGAGCCTGGCTTGAGCGATTACCTCGCCGGTGAGGCGGACCCCCAGGACGTCCTGCGCACGATCGAGGTCCACGGACGGGGGGCCGAGAACCTCCCAGTCATCCCCGCCGGGGGCACCGTCCTGCAGCCCACCGAGATGCTCGCTTCGAAGCGGTTCCAGGACTTCCTCGGCCAGCTGCGCAAGGTCTATGACCGCGTGGTGATCGATTGCGCTCCCTTGCTGCCCGTCGGCGACACGCTTGAGATCCTGCCGCAGGTCGATGCCGCGCTGCTCTGCGTGCGACTCCGGCAGACCACTTTGGACCAGGCTGCCGGCGCGAAGCAGATCCTCGAACACCTGCCCGAGAAGCCGATCGGCCTCGTGATCACCGGGCTCACGCGGGGCAGCGATGACGATTACTACGGGTACTACTCCTCGGGCGAGACCGTCAAGAGCGCGGAGCGGGCAGCCGCGTGAGCGATCGCATCGTCGTCACCGGCGGCGGGGGCTTCATCGGGGGTCACCTCGTCGCCGACCTGCTCGCCGGCGGACACGATGTCCGCTCGGTTGACAAGAAGCCGCTCGAGGACTGGTACCAGGTCCACGACGGCGCCGAGAACCTGCAGCTCGACGTCCAGGAGCTCGATGCTTGCCGCACGGCGCTCGCCGATGCCGG
>JAWVFN010000072.1:0-4073 GCA_033855935.1 Solirubrobacterales bacterium
GCCCAGCCGTTGATCGCCGCGATCACCGGCTTGAAGACGTCGGGTCGGCGGGTGTAGCCGCAGTCGCCCGGCGAGTTCCAGACGTGGGTGCGGAAGCCGTCGTAGCCCTGCCCCTGCTCACTCATCCCCTCGAGCCCGGCTTCGCCCAGGTCGGCCGCGTCCTGCAGGTCCCAGCCCGCGCAGAAGGCGTCGCCCGAGCCGGTGATGACGAGCACGAAGGCATCGTCGTCGTCGCGGAACCGCTGCCAGGCGTGGTGGAGCTCGGCGTTCATCTCGCGGCTGACCGCGTTGCGCTGCTCGGGCCGGTCGTAGGTCAGGACGGTGACGTGACCGTCCTGCTCGTACTTCAGGTTCTTGTACTTCAAATGTCCGTTAGCGCCCGAAGCGTCGCTTCAAGTCACGGGCATTAAAGAACGTCGCGAGCTTGCCGAGCGTGTTGCGGCGCTTCTCGGTGTAGGGGAAGTAGAGAGGCTCGCGCTTGCCGCCGAACCTGGTGATCACCAGCGACTCCGGCCGCACGAACTTCTTGATCCCGTACTCGCCGTGGCGGAAGCCGATGCCGGAGTCCTTCCAGCCGCCCATCGGCACGTCGTTGGCGAGGAAGTTGACGAGGACGTCGTTGATGACGGCGGCGCCGACTTCGAGCCGGCGCGCGACCTGCTCGGCCTCGCGTCGCTTGCCGAAGACGTAGCCGGTCAGCCCGTGGCGAGAGTCGTTGGCGCGCTCGACCGCTTCGTCGGCGTCCTTGACCTTCATGATCCCGACCGCGGGGCCGAACGTCTCCTCCTGCATGATCTCCATCGACGGGTCGGCGTCGGCGATCACCGTCGGCGGGTACCAGTCGCCCGGGCCGTCGGCCGGTGCGCCGCCGGTGAGGATGCGAGCGCCCTTGGCCTTGGCGTCCTGGACGTGGCGGTCGGTGACGACCATCTGCTTGGGGAAGGTGATCGCGCCCTGCTCGGAGCCGTACTCGGCGCCGTCCATGCCCATGTTCAGCGTCTTGACCTCGTCGGTGAACTTCTGCACGAACTCGTCGTAGATCGGCGCCGCGACGAAGGTGCGTTCGACCGACATGCAGACCTGGCCGGAGTTGGTGAACGCGCCCCAGGCGGCGGCATTGGCGGCGCGGTCGATGTTCGAGCCCTCGAGCACGATCATCGCGTCGTTGCCGCCGAGCTCGAGACTGACCGGGGTCAGCGTCTCGGCGGCCTGGGCCATGACCTTCCTGCCGGTCACGTCGGAGCCAGTGAACTGGATGAAGTCGGCCGCGTCGACGAGCGCTGACCCGGTGGCGCCGGCGCCGTGGACGAGGTCGAGCACATCCGGCGCCCCGATCTCGTTCTTCCATGCGTCGACGACCTCGGTGATGCCGAGCGGCGTCACTTCGGAGGGCTTGATCACGACCGCGGCGCCGGCCTGCAGCGCCGGGATCGCGTCGCCGAGCGAAAGGATCAGCGGGAAGTTCCAGGGGCTGATCACGCCGACGACGGGGAAGGGGCGGTACTGGATCTTCAGCTTCTTCGAGGCGAGCAGCGGCGAGTGAGCGCGAACGCCCTTGTCGCCGATGTACTTCTTCGCCTTCTTGCCGTAGAAGTTGATCAGGTCGGCGAGGTAGATCGTCTCGCCGCCAGTCTCGCCGCGGACCTTGCCGGTCTCGGCCTGCATCGTGTCGGAGATCTGCTCGCTGTTGTCGAGCAGCCAGTCACGGAGCTGGGCGAGGTACTTGGCCCGGCCCTTGATCCCGAGGGCCTCCCACTCGGCCTGGTTGGCGCGAACGCGCTCGACGGTCTCGCGGACCTTCTCGGGGCTGTCGACGTCGATCGCGGTGATCGTCTCACCCGTCGCCGGGTTGATGACGTCGATGGTCTCGGCCGAGGCGGCGCCATTGCCGCCGGTCTCGCTCGCGGACTTCTCCTTGGTCCTACTCAGCAGCGCCACAGCAACTCCTCCTCGTCGAGCTCTCCGGACGCCCGAAGACTACTCCTGCCGACGAGCACTGGCCAGCCAGCCAGGGACCCCGCTCCGCTTCTTCACGGGTGTGATCGCGAGAGTGCTGCCTTGCATGGAAAGCAGCACTATCGGCCGACGCGCCTCCTGCTCGCGCACTGGGGGCGTGAGCCGGGCGATCCGTGGGTGCCTCATCTGAATCGCAAAGATGGGGTAAATGCCCCATGACGGCCTCGAGGTTCGTCGCTAGCTTCTCCAACTGACTGATTGCCAACACCCGCCCAGATGGGGGTGGCGATGAACGACCGGCGTGGAACCAGCTGAGCGATTGCACACGAAAGGGAGGGTGCCATGAGAAACGGGAAAATCGGGAGCTGGTGGCTTAAGGGGGTTGAAGCCGAACCGCAGGAGCTGACGGTCTGGTCACAGGCCGCCAACCGAATCCAGGGCAGTCGTCGAGCCGTAGGCGGGAAGCTACTTCTCACTGATCGGAGGCTGGTCTTCTGCCCCCATTGGGTGGATGGGGCGAGGAGGAGGCGAGGGATGAGGCGAGGAGTTCGGGGTTTTGCAGCTATCGGCATGAGCTTGATTGGACTTGCCTTGATCGGCCCCGGCCCCGCTATGGCCGGGACTCTCGATCAGCAGCAAACCGACGCCAGCGGCGCGGATACAGAGATCTACGCGACGCAAAGCGCTGCTCAGACCTTCACAGCCGGCCTAAGCGGCGGGCTCGACCAGGTGGATCTGTCTCTCGGAACAAGTGCCTCTCCCACGTCCTACCTGAGCGTCGAGATTCGAGACGTTTCGGGCGGCCCAGGCAGCATGATCCTAGCCAGTCGGTCCGTTCCGGCCTCAAGCGTCTCCGGGACCCCCGCGTTCCGGTCGATCAAATTCTCCCCACCCGCGCTTGTGGTGACGGGAACCCAGTACGCCATAGTCGTCTACAGCTCGACGCCGCCCGGCAACGTATACACCTGGGGGGGTATCACAGGCACCTATCCGGGTGGCGAGGAATTCCTCAACAATGGCCCGTCGCCTCCCTCCGGCGCCTGGAACCCGGTTGCAGTGCTTGACCACGCGTTCAAGACCTACGTGGTGCCCTCGCCGACGGCGACAACCGGTCAGCGCGCCGCGGCACTCAAGAAGTGCAAGAAGAAGAAGCACTCCGCGAGGGCGCGGAAGAAGTGCCGTAAGAAGGCCCAGCTGCTACCCGTTTAGATCCCCCTTTGAACGCTTCTGCTTTCGCGTGAAAGCGGGCGCGCTTCAGCCGGGGAGCAGTCACTGAATTAGTGCCGCTTCGGACGAGAAGGGAGTCAACTGACCTCGCAGGGAAAGCGGGTGCTTTGAAGCAGGCGGTGCCCCAGCCGACTCAGGGGTGGGACCGCGTCCCGTCGTTCCGCGGCGCGTAGTACCCGACGACGATCCGAAAAAGCACGGCGAAAAGAATGATCCCTGAGACCGTCGACACCTGGATGCTCGACCAGAACGACGCTGAGAAAGCGACAGCGGCGACCACGAATACCCCGCGGAGCAACGCCCTCCACGGCTCCCGGTACTCCCCAAAGAACCAGTTCATGGCGTGAGCTTACAAAGTGCTGCTTTCGACGAGAAGCGGCACGCGACTATCCTTGTTCGAGGGATGAGCGTTCGGGACGGCATCAGCACCGGGTGGAGCGCGATGCCACCCTGGCTTCGGATCGGATCACTCGTGCTTCTCGCGTGTGTTGCCATCGGCGGCGCAGCTCAGGGCATCAAGAATGACCAGGCCATCGACACAAGCCGCTCAAGCCTGCACTCGAACAGGACTGCTTCGCCGGAGAACGGTGCTCGGCCTGTCAGGACTCAGCCCTGCACGGCACGCCAGCAAAGGCTCCTCGGCGCAACGAAGGGGGACCTTTGCGTGGCGGCCGGCGCTAGCGACAAGCTCCCGTCGACGGGCGGGACTCCGCACCAGCCTTAGGCACCCGCTTTGGACGAGAAGCGGGTCGATCCGCCTTGCATGGAGAACGGGTCTATCCACTGACGCGCCTCTGTCTCGCCAAGGCAGGTGCGCCGATCCGCTCGATGAGGCGTGGCCTCGCTGCCGGTGGTCGTCCGGAGCCAACACTGGGGCTCCTGTGGCGGCG
>JAWVFN010000073.1:0-6730 GCA_033855935.1 Solirubrobacterales bacterium
CGAGCGAGTCGCCGGTGCCGTGGCCCTGGGCGGCGAAGAAGCCGAAGCACATCGCGCCGCCGATCAAAAGCTCGTCGGCGGTCTCGAGAAAGCGCTCGATGACGCCGAGCTTGTCGGCGACCTTGGCCCCGCCGAGGACCACGACCAGCGGCCTCGCCGGGTCTTCGAGAACGGACGTCAGCGTCGTGATCTCGCGCTCGAGCAAGAGCCCCGCATAGGCGGGCAGGCGCTCGGCGACCCCGTGGGTCGTGGCGTGCGCGCGGTGGACGGCGCCGAAGGCATCGTCGACGTAGATCTCACCCAGCGCCGCCAGCTTCTCGGCGAGCTCCGGGTCGTCCTCGGTCTCGCCGGGCTCGTAGCGGCTGTTCTCGAGCATCAGGATCTCGCCCGGGCCGATCTCCTTGCTCGCCGTCTCCGGCACCTCGCCGACGACAGCGTCGGCGCTCATCACGTCGCTGCCGAGCAACTCGGCCAGGCGGTCGGCGACAGGGCGCATCGAGAGCTCGGGCTCGCGATCCTTGGGCCGGCCGAGGTGGCTGACAAGCACTGTCTTTGCCCCGCGCTCGCGGAGCAGCTCGATCGTCGGCAGGGCGGCCTTGATCCGCGTGTCATCCGCAACCTGCATCACCCCGGATCCTCCGCTTTGCGTCCGGTCCGGGGCGTTCTCGAGGGGAACATTGAGATCCGAGCGCAGCAGCACTCGCTTGCCGCCGACGTCCGCGTCGCGGACGCTGGCCTTGGTGAACCCGGCCACGGCGGGGGAACCGCCCTGCGTCAACCGCTGACGGCGGCGGGCTGCAGCACCTTCGCGGCCAGATCCACGCAGCGGTTCGAGTAGCCCCACTCGTTGTCGTACCAGGAGACCGCCTTGACCAGCGTGCCCTCGATGACGGACGTGAGGCCCGAGTCGAAGACCGATGAGCGGGCGTCGCCGATGATGTCGGTCGAGACGAGCGGGTCCTCGCTGTAGGCGAGGATGCCGTCGAGATCGCCGCTTCCGGCGGCGCTCTTGATCGCCTCATTGACCTCCTCGGCGCTGGTCTCGCGCGACGCGTTGAAGGTGAGGTCGACGACCGAGCCCGTGGGCACCGGGGCGCGCACGGCGAATCCGCTGAGCTTGCCGTTGAGCTCGGGCAGCACGAGGCCGACGGCCTTGGCGGCGCCGCTCGAGGTCGGGATCAGGTTGATCGCCGCCGCGCGGGCGCGCCGCGGGTCCTTGTGCGGCATGTCCTGGAGACGCTGGTCGGAGGTGTACGCGTGGATCGTGGTCATCAGTCCCGCCTCGATCCCGATCGCCTCGTGCAGGACCTTCGCCATCGGCGCCAAGCAGTTGGTCGTGCACGACGCGTTGGAGATGATGTGGTGATTCTCCGGGTCGTAGGCGTCGAAGTTGACGCCGAGCACGAGGGTGACGTCGGGTTCCGTCGCCGGGGCGGAGATGATCACCTTCTTGGCGCCGGCGTCGAGGTGCTTCTGCGCATCCTCGCGCTTGGTGAACAGGCCGGTGGACTCGATTACGACGTCGACGCCGAGGTCGCCCCAGGGAATCTGGGCCGGGTCGCGCTCGGAGAGCACTCTGACCTCCTCGTCGTCGACCCGGAATCCATCACTGCTGACGGAGAGCTCGCCCGGGAAGCGGCCGAGAATCGAGTCGTACTTGACGAGGTGGGCGATCGTCTCGTTGTCGACGAGGTCGTTGACCGCGACGAAGTCGATGTCCGCGTCCGAGAGGTGCGCGGCCCGGAAGATATTGCGGCCGATCCGCCCGAAACCGTTGATTCCGACCTTGATAGCCATGAGAGCGTCAAATCCCTTCTAGTTGTTTTGCACGCATATCTCGATTGTGTACCCATCCGGGTCCGAGACGCGCGCCGAGTAGTGAGAGTTTCCCTGAGCCGGGGGCGATCCGGGCTGTGCCTTGTTGCCGCCTCCCGCCTCGAGGCCCGATTCCCAGGCGGCCTTGACCGCCGGGATCGCCTTGGTCGGGAACGAGACCGTGCCGAAGTCGGGGTGCGGTTCGCCGATGGCGATGTAGAAGACAGGCCTGACCAGGCCCCAGCCGATCGATCCGTCGCGCTCGAGCTGGCGGCGCCAGCCCAGGGGGCTGAGCAGGGTGTCGTAGAACGCGCCGCTGCGTTCGAGGTCGGTCACGTTGATGGAGATGTAGTTGAGCACGGCGCGGAAGGGTACCGGCGAGTCAGGTGGAACGAGGCTCCCAGCGGAACCAGATCAACGCCGCGACCAAGCCCGCGATGCCCCATACGGTCACCACGGCAAGATCCCCAAGCGCGAACCCCGATCCCGTCGTCGACGGATCATATGCCTTGAAGATCGCCTCGAACAGCGGCCGCACCGGGAACACGCCGGCGACCTTCAGGACCCCGTCAGGTATCTCATTCTCCGGTACGAAGATGCCCGAGAGGAAGTAGAGCGGGAAGACGATGGCGTTGGTTATCGCCGGCGCCGCGTCCTCGTTGGGGATGAACGCCGCGAGGGCGAAGCCGAGGCAGCTGAACGCGGCGGCGCCGACCGCGACCGAGACGAGCAGCGCCGGCAGGGTCGATGTCGGCACCTTGACGCCGAAGACGAGGTGCCCGATGCCGCCGATCAGGACGACCATGATCGCCGAGATCACCAGCGAGTTGCCGACGCGCCCGGCGATGAACACCGAGCTCGGCAGCGGTGTGCCGCGAATCCGTTTCAGCAGCCCGCTCTCGCGCGCCTGGGTCAGCCTGAAGGCGAGGCTGACCAGGGTCGCGGCGATGATCGAGAGCACGATGATCGCCGGCACGTAGTAAGTCGAGACCTTGATCCCCCCCAGCGCCGAGATCCGGTGGTCGCCGAAGAACGTCGCCAGCCCGAACAGGAAGAGCAGCGGAAAGAGGATCGTGAAGAAGATCGCCGCCGGGTTGCGCCAGAAGACCTTCTGGTCGTAGCGGAACTGGTGGAGGACGAGGCGCATGCCGCTCACTCCTCCTCCCCCCCGGTCGGGTCGCGCGTCAGCTCGAGATAGACGTCTTCGAGGCTCGGGCGACGCACCTCGAGGTTGGCCAGATCGATGCCGCGCTCGAGTGCCCACCCGGTGAGTGCGTTGAGGGCTTCGACCGGGCGCTCGCTGCGGACCGAGACCCTGCCGTCGGCGACCTGAGCATCCCCGGCGATCGCGAGCGGCAGCTCGACCGCCCCGTCGGGGAGCCGGAAACTGATCTGGGTCGCCGCCAGCTCGCGGCCGCCGAGCTCGTCGGGCGCGCCCTCGGCGACGATTTCGCCCGCTGAGATGATCGCCACGCGGTCGGCGAGCTCCTGGGCCTCCTCCATGTAGTGGGTGGTGAGGAAGATCGTCTTGCCGAGGCCCCGCAGCCCGGCGATCGTCTCCCACGCCTGCCGCCGCGCCGAAGGGTCGAAGCCCGTCGTCGGCTCGTCGAGGAAGAGCAGCTCGGGGTCGCCGATCAGGGCGAGGGCGACGTCGAGGCGCCGTTGCTGGCCGCCCGAGAGCCGGCCGGCGCGCTCGTCGGCCTTCTCGGAGAGCCCGGCGAGCTCGATCGTCTCGGAGACGTCGCGGGGCGCCGGGTAGTAGCCGGCGTACATCTCGAGCGTCTCGCGCACGGTCAGCTCCTTCTGCTGTACACAGCTCTGGAGGACGATCCCGATCTGGGCGCGCCAGGCGCGCGTCGCCTCGGTCGGGTCCGCGCCGAGAACGGATACCTCGCCGGCGTCCCGCCCGCGGTAGCCCTCGAGCACCTCGACCGTCGTCGTCTTGCCGGCGCCGTTCGGCCCGAGGAAGGCGAAGACCTCGCCGCGGCCGACCTCGAGGTCGACCCCCCGCACCGCCTCGACGCCGTCATAAGACTTGCGCAGGCCCTTGACGCTGATCACCACCTCATTCACGGCGACGAGCCTAGCGGCCGATATGGGCGCCGGTCAGCTAGGGCAAATCGCGGTGCTCGATCCGCAAACGGATGTCGCCCCGGGCGTCGAGCTCGGAGGCGATGCGGTCGGCGACGCAGACCGAGCGGTGCTTGCCGCCCGTGCAGCCGACGGCGATCGTCAGGTGCTGCTTCCCCTCGGCGACGTAGGCGGGCAGGAGGAAATCGAGCAGCGGCATCAGCCGTCCATAGAACTCGCCCGCCTGGGTGCCGGCCTCGACGTACTCCTTTACCGCTTCATCGTGGCCGGTCAGGGGGCGCAGCTCGTCGACGTAGTGCGGGTTGGGCAGGAAGCGGACGTCGAGGGTGAGGTCGGCGTCACGCGGTGGGCCGTTCTTGAAGCCGAAGGTCGTCAGCGTCAGCGCCAGCTTGCCGTCCTCGCTTTGCTCTTCGATCATCTCGCGCGCGATCCGGCGCCGCAGGGCGCCGCCGGTGAGCTCGGTGGTGTCGATGACAAAATCGGCGCGCTCGCGCAGCGGCGCCAGCAGCGCCCGCTCCTCGCGGATGCCGTCGGTTATCCGGCCCTCGCGGGCGAGCGGATGGCGGCGGCGGGTCTCCTTGAAGCGGTGCAGCAAGGTCTCCTCGTCCGCTTCGAGGAACAGGACGCGGGGCTCGATGCCGCCCTTCTCGAGCTCGCCGAGAACGGCGATCAGCTCGTCGAAGTAGTCGCCGCCCCGGACGTCGGAGACCACCGCGGCCTTCTCGACGCCACTGCCCTCGTGGCGGAAGAGCTCGCCCAGTGACGCGATCATCCGCGGCGGCAGGTTGTCGACGCAGAAGTAGCCGCCGTCCTCGAAGGCGGCGATCGCCTCCGACTTGCCGGCGCCGGAATGGCCGGTGATGAGGATGAGCTCGACGTCGCTCATTTGACCCTGTTCAGTTGGTGGTAAATCTCGCGGGCTAGTTTCCCAGGCACCCCGGGCACTGCTTCGAGCTCCTCGCGGCTGGCGGCGATCATCTTGTCCGGCGAGCCGAAATGGCGCAATAGCGCGCGCTTGCGGGCCGGGCCGACGCCGGGGATTCCGTCGAGGACCGAGCCGCTCATCGACTTGTCGCGCCGCGAGCGGTGGAAATCAATCGCAAAACGGTGCGCCTCGTCGCGGACGCGCTGGAGTAGCTTCAATGCCTCCGAGCCCTCCTCGAGCAGCAACGGCTCCGATTGCCCGGGCACGAACACCTCCTCGATCCGCTTCGCCAGCGAGATCACGGTGACGCCGCGTTCGCGCAGCGGCTCGAGCGCCTTCATCCCCGACGAAAGCTGGCCCTTGCCGCCGTCGATGACGACGAGGTCGGGCTCCGCGGCGAAGCCCTCGTCGCGATCGGCGTCATAGGGAGAGATGTCGCGCTGCTCGCCGAGCCGGTTGGCGCGGCGTGTGAGGACCTCGTTCATCGCCGCGAAGTCGTCCTGTGTCGAGTCTCTGATCTTGAACCGGCGATAGTCCGACTTCTTCGGCGCGCCGCCCTCGAAGACGACCATCGAGGCGACGGTGTGGGTCTCGCCGAGGTTGGAGATGTCGAAGCCCTCGATCCGCATCGGCAGCTTCTCCATGCCGAGCGCCTCCTGCAGCGCTGTGACCGACTCGACCCGCTGCGCGCGCCGGTGTTCGCGGCGCAACTTGTCCTGGGCCAGAGCCAGCTTCGCGTTGCGCTCCGCCAGCTCGCGCAGCCGGCGCATGTCGCCGCGCTCGGCCGATCGCACCTCGACCGCGGCGTCACGCCCGGCCGCCAGGGCCTCGGCGAGGACGCCCGAGCGGCCCCGCAGCTCGGGCCCGACCACGACCAGGTTCGGCACCGATGGCGCCGCCGAGTAGTACTGGAGCAGGAAGCCCTCGGCGACCTCGGCCGGATCGTCGTCGTCGCCTGAGTCGAGGTAGAAGCTCTGACGCTCGGCGAGCACGCCGTCGCGGAGCTGGAAGACCTGGGCGTTGGCGTCGCCATCTTCCACGGCGACACCAATGAGGTCCGCGTTGTCGACGGTCGCGCCTGCCACCCGCTGGCGCTCCATCAGGCTCTGCACGGCGTTGAGCCGGTCGCGATAGAGCGCCGCTCGCTCGAAGTCCTGGGCGCCCGAAGCCTCGTCCATCTGCTCCGAGAGCTCCCTCTCGATCCGCCGGTAGCGGCCGGAGAGGAAGTCGGCGATCGCGTCGATGTTGCGCCGGTAGGCCTCCTTGTCGATATAGCCGACGCAGGGCGCCCCGCAGCGCTTGATGAAGTAGTCGAGGCAGGGAGAGCCGGACTGGCGCCCGGGCTCCTTGCCCTCGCAGGTCCGGTACTGGAACAGCTTGCCGAGAAGGTCGAGTGTCTCGCGCACCCGCTTGGCGCTCGAGAACGGCCCGAAGTACGAGCGCCCGGGCTTGTGCTTCTCGCGCGTGAAGTAGACGCGCGGGTATTCCTCGTCGAAGCTGATCGCGACGTAGGGATAGGACTTGTCGTCGCGGAGCCGGATATTGAACCGCGGGCGGTAACGCTTGATCATGCTCTGTTCGGCGAGCAGGGCTTCGGCCTCGTTCTGGGTGACGAGAACCTCGATCGAGTCGGTGCGCTCGAGCATCTCGGGCGAGCTCGAGCTGCGCCCGGAGAAGTGCGAGGCGACGCGCTTGCGGATCGAATTGGCCTTGCCCACGTAGAGCGGGCTCCCGGCGCGGTCGCGGAAGATGTAGACGCCGGGGGTGTCGGGCAGGTTGCGGCGCTGCTCGTCGAGCGAGCCCGGGACGGGCTCTGGCTTTGACTTTGTGGCCATCTCCCACAGGGTAGGCTCCTGGCCACATGGCCAATTCAACACAGGAACAACACATCCCCTCCCC
>JAWVFN010000074.1:0-13582 GCA_033855935.1 Solirubrobacterales bacterium
CGCCGCCCTCCTGCGAGAGGTCCTCGGGCAGGATCGCGAACTTCTTGATCTGCTCGACGCGGGCAAAGTTCTGATTGATCGAGTCGATGTGCTGCTGGATCAGCTCGCGCATTTCGGGCTGCTCGGCGATCTGCGCGGGGTCGGCCGGCCAGCCCTTCTCCTCGGCGAGCTTGGCGACCTCCTCGGGGTCGAGGGTGACGAGCGCGACGAGATAGGGGCGGCGGTCGCCGACGACGACGCACTGCGAGACCCACTGGCTCTGCTTGATCTCGGCCTCGAGGTTCGCGGGTGTGATGTTCTTGCCGCCCGCCGTGATGATGATGTCCTTCTTGCGGCCGGTGATCTTCAGGTAGCCCTCCGAGTCCATCTCGCCGAGGTCTCCGGTGTGGAGCCAGCCGTCGACGATCGCCTCCTTCGTCGCCTCCTCGTTCTTGTAGTAGCCCTGGAAGACATTCGGCCCCTTGACCAGGATCTCGCCGTCGCCGGCGATTCTGATCTCGCAGTCGGGGAACGGCTTGCCGATCGTGCCGATCTTGAAGTCCTCGGGCGTGGCGATCGTCGCCGCGGTCGAGGTCTCGGTCATCCCCCAGCCCTCGACCACCGTGACCCCGGCGGCGTCGAAGAAGCGCAGGATCTCGGGGTTGATCGGGGCGGCGCCGCTGACGGCGAGGTGCACGCGGCCACCGAAGAGGGCGCGGATCTTCGAGAGCACCTGCTTGTCGGCGAAGTCGTGCTCGCGGCGCAGCAGCCAGCCGATTCGCTTGCCGGCGCGCTCGCGCTCGCGGACCTTCTTACCGACACGTACCGCCCAGTCGAAGATGATCTTCTTGAGGCCGCCGTCCTTCTCTACCTGGGAGGTCGCCGCGGTGTAGATCTTCTCGTAGATCCTCGGCACCGAGGGGAAGTAGGTCGGCTTGATCTCGATCAGGTTGGGGACGATCTTCAGAGGGTCGCGCTCCCAGTAGGCGAGCGTGGCGCCGAGGTCGAAGCTGCCGAGCTGGATCAGCAGGGCGAAGGAGTGGGCGAGGGGGAGGTAGAGATAGGTCAGCTCGTCGTCGCGCATGACGCTGACCTTGTGGATCATGTCGAGCATCGAGCGGTAGTTGCCGTGCGAGATCACGCACCCCTTCGGCGGCCCGGTCGTGCCGGACGTGTAGATGAATGTGCAGATGTCGTCGGTGGTCACCGAGCCGTAGCGCTGCTCCCACTCGGAAGCCTCGTGCTTGCGGCCGCGCTCGGCGAGCTCCTCCATCGAGATCGTGCCCTGCGAGGACCCCGTCATGCGGATGATGTGCTCGAGCTTGGGGCAGCGATCGCGGACCGCGAGGATCTTCTCGAGCTGCTCGTCGTCCTCGACGATCACCGCCTTGGCGTCGGAGTTCTCGAGCACGTACTGGCACTCCTCGGGGGAGTTGGTCTGGTAAATCGGCACCACGGTGGCGCCCGCCGAGAGCGCGGCGAAGTCGAAGTAGGTCCATTCCGGCCGCGTGTTGGCGAGGATCGAGACCTTGTCGCCCTTTTCGATGCCGAGATCGATCAGCCCCAGGGAGAGGTCGCGGACGATGTCGCCGACCTCGGCGTAGGTCTTGGTGACCCACTGGCCCGAGTCGTCCTTGTACATGATCGCCTGCTTCGGGCCGTGGACCTTCGCGGCGAGCGGCAGCAGGTCGGCTGTCGTCTTGGAGCCGGTCGCCGATTCGGCTGCCGGTCGTTCCAGTGTCGCTGTTTCCAAGCCTCTCCTACCTTAGGGGCGTGATCAAAAGGCGCGGCAATCGCCGCTCGGAGAGTCTATGTGAAGAGCCGTCTCGCCTAGACCGCGGCGCGCTCTTTGGCCGCGGCAGAGATGCGGCGCATCGAGGAGACGAAGAGCGTCTTGTCGATGCGGCCGTGGAAGATCGGTACGTGCATCTCCATGCACTTCGAGATCACGTCGCGCCGTTTCATCTGCAACTCGTCGGCGAGCTCGGTGGGCGTCAGGTGGACTGCCAAATGACCCTCCTCCTTGATGCGGGTTGACACCGAGATGTATATCGCTTGGGGCTGACGTGTCAAGCAATATCGCCGCAAACTGCGGGTTCGCCCCGCGGCATCAGACGGGGTTGGGGACCTCGATGAAGCGGTGCTCGACGCCGAAACGCTCGGCGATCAGCTCGCCGAGGCGGCGAATGCCGAAGGTCTCGGTGGCATGGTGGCCGGCGGCGATGAAATGGATCCCGGATTCGCGAGCTGTAGCCCTTGCCGGCTCGTTGGGCTCGCCGGTGATCATCGCGTCGAGGCCCAGTGCGGCGGCCTGCTCGAGGCTCGACGCTCCGCCGCCGGAGACGATGCCCACCGAGCGCACCTCGCCGGGGCCCTCCTCGAAGGCGAGCGGCTCGCGGCCCACCAGGTTCGCCACCCGCGCCGAGAGCTCCCCCGGCGAGATCGGATCGGCGGCTACGCCGATGACGCCGATCGCCGAACCGCCGATCTCGGCGAAGCGCCCACCCTGTTCGAGGCCGAGTCCCGCGCAGAGCAGGGCGTTGTTGCCTACCTCGGGATGGGCGTCGAGCGGCAGGTGGTAGCCACAGAGCGAGATCCGCGCTTCGAGCACGACGCGCAGGCGCTCGGCGAGGGCTGGTGAGAGTGCCCGGCTGCCTCGGTCCCAGAACAGCCCGTGGTGGACGACGACGAGCTCGGCTCGCTCGTCCGCCGCCGCGCGCAGCAATTCGAGGTTGGCGGAGACGCCGGTGACGACGCGCTCGACCTCGTCGGTGCCGGGAACCTGGAGGCCGTTGGGGCAGTAATCGTCGAACTCGCCGATAGCGAGCAGCTCGTCGCAGAAGGAGACGATCTCGTTGAGGGCAGCCACGGCCGCAGCCTAGACGCGAATACCATTCCGCACGTGAATCAACCCGCGCACCCCTCGTTCATCGAATCGCTGATGGACACCGACCTCTACTCGATGGGCGCCTTCTTCAGCGATCAGCATCCCGAGCTGGTCGAGGAGGTCGTCGCGCGCGCGGAGGCGATCGAGCGAGCTGGGCTCGAAACCTGGGCCGAGGAGAATGAGATTCCGGTCGAGGAGGCGTATCGCACGCTGCTCACCGGCCTCGCCGTTCGCTACTACAAGGCCGTCGCCGGGTGAGCGGCGGCTCATCGCGCAGGCGGCCCCGGATCGCCGGGGTGATCGTTTTCGTGCTCGCGGTCGGAGCGCTGCTGGCGCTCGTCGCGAGCCTCTCGCTCGACAAGGGCTCCGACAAGCCCGTCGAGATCACCGGCGCGGGCGAGGTTCAGTCGCTGATGGGTGGCATCGAGGAGAAGGACGCGAGGCTGGGCTCGCCCAACGCGCCGGTGACGATCGACTTCTTCAACGACCTCCAGTGCAGCTTCTGCGCCGACTACCAGAAGGCGGTCGTGCCGAAGCTCGTCGCGGACCTGGTCCGCCCCGGCAAGGCGGCGCTCGTCTACCGCCACTTCCCGTTGGGCGACAAGGCGACCGAGCTCGCCGACTTCGGCGCTCTCGCCGCCGCCAAGCAGGACTATGAGTGGCAGTTCGTCCAGCTTTTCTTCATCAATCAGGGCGCCGTCCCGCCGGTCAAGGGCGTCAACGAGGACTTCCTCTCGCGGATCGGCGCCGCGATCCTCGAGATGGACCAGGGTCAGTGGCTCTCGGATTACAAGAAGATCGCCGCGGGCGACGACCCGGCCGCAAAGGCCGTGCTCGACAACGACACCAAGCTCGAGATCGACCTGCGCTTGCCCGCAGAGCCCGCCGTTGTCATCACCGGACCGGGGGGCGTCCGCAAGCTCGAGCAGCAGCCGAGCCTCGAAGAGATCGAGTCTGCGGTGTCGGACGTGAGCTGAGAGCTCTCTCTATCCTTCGCTCTCCTCGGGGCGTGGCGCAGCTTGGTAGCGCGCACCGTTCGGGACGGTGAGGTCGTCGGTTCAAATCCGACCGCCCCGATTCTTCAGCTGGTTGGCCGCAATCAGGTCGGTTCCGTATTGCTCGAGCTCAACCTCGGACCCAGCCACCAGGCGACCGCGAGCAGAGCGACGATCACGGCCAAGCTGGCGAGCAGCCAAGGGTCGGTCGGCGAGAGCGTGTCGAGGCGGCTGCCGAAGTAGACGAAAACCGCGGTGATCGGCAGATAGCCGACCAAGGTCGTCCACATGTAGCGGCCGAACGGCACCCGCGCCGCACCGCAGACGTAACAGACGACGCTGAACGGCATCAGGGGGAAAAGGCGGATACCGACGAGCAGCGGCGCCCCTCCGCGCGAGATCAGGCGCTCCCCCCGGCGCATCCGCTCCTCGCCGGCGAGCTTGTACAGGACCGGCCGGGCCGCGGCATGGCCGATGCCGTAGCCGACCACGGCCGACGCCATCCAGGCGGCCATCACCATCGGCAGGGCGATGCCGAAGCCGTAGGCGTAGCCGGCGGCGGTGTTGAGGATCTCGGCCGGGTAGAAAATGACCGCGTGGATCAGCGCCATCGCGAAGACGACGAGGGCTCCGGTCGCCCCCAGGCCGTTGATCTCTGCGCGCATCGCCGCCGTGTCGCCGTGGACGGCGGCAGACGCCGCGTGCCGGAGCTCGGGCACGGCGAGGACGAGCGCCGCGGCGAGGGCGACGCCGATCAGGGTGGTGACGACACCGGCCCAACCGGGGCCGGATGAAATTCGGCTGGACACAGCCGAAGTATGGCGGGAGGTAGTGTTTGGTCGGCCTGCATTTCGGAGACAAACGCCCTACAAGGAGAACGAATGGCCTACGAAGTTCCCGACCTTCCCTACGACTACAACGCGCTCGAGCCTCACATCGATGAGGAAACGATGCACCTGCATCACGACAAGCACCACCAGGCGTACGTCGACAAGGCCAACGCGGCGCTCGAGGGCACCGAGTGGGCCGACAAGCCGGTCGAAGAGGTGCTCAAGAACCTCTCGAGTCTCGGCGACAAAGAAGCCGCGGTACGCAACAACGCCGGCGGCCACGCCAACCACAGCTTCTTCTGGGAGATCATGTCCCCGGACGGCGGCGGCGAGCCCGACGGCGACCTCGCGGCGGCGATCAGCGACAAGTTCGGCGATCTCGACTCGCTGAAGGAAGAGGTCAAGGCGGCCGGCGTCGGCCAATTCGGCTCCGGCTGGGCCTGGCTCGTCCACGACGGCTCCGGGCTCGCGGTCACCTCGACCGCCAATCAGGACTCGCCGATCTCCGCCGGCCAGACGCCGCTCCTCGGCATCGACGTATGGGAGCACGCCTACTACCTCAAGTACAAGAACGTCCGCCCCGACTACATCGACGCCTGGTGGAACGTCGTCAACTGGGCCAAGGTGGCGGAGCACCTCGCAGCTGCAGGCTGATGAGGCGGCTGGCGGGGGTTGCGGTTCTCAGCGCGGCTCTTCTCGCGGGCACGGCGGCGATCGCGCTGGGGGCGCCGGCGACGATCACCGGCGACGGCGCCAACACCTTCGTCGGCGGCCCGAACTTCGCCGGCGATGCCGGCACAGTGGCTCAGCTCGTGGTCACGGGCAGCACCCACAACGTGACCTCGACGGCGAACGGGCCCGACGGCAAGGCGCTGTTTCGCAGCGCCACGATCGGCAGCGGCTCGACTCCGGTGAACGGCACGCAGTTCCTGGCGCCCGGCAGCTACCCCTTCATCTGCACGGTCCACCCGACGACGATGAGCGGCAACCTCGTCGTCGGCGCCGGCACACCGCAGGCGCGGCCCGCGGTGGCGTTGCAGGTGCTGGACAAGAAGATTGCCAAGGTGATCAAGAAAGCCCAGCTCAGAGTCAAGCTGACGGCGACTGGCACGGGCAGCGTCCCGGTCGAGGTCTTCCTGGGGAAGCGGGCGATCGCGGGCAAGACACAGCTCGACGCCCCGGGCAGCACCGTGTTGAAGCTGCCGTTGACGCCCAAGGGGCTCAAGGCCCTCGCCAAGAAGAAGAAGGCGACGGTGACCGTCAAGTCGTCGATTCCGTTCGGCAGCCCGGTCACGGTCACGGGCGCGCTCAAGTAGCGAGCCCAGCTCACGCGACCGCTACCCGGCGCCAAGACCGGTGTTTGAGAGCCCGATGACGCCCAAGAGGAAAATTCGCCCGCTGGCGTTCGGCGCCGTCCTGCTCGCCCTCGCCGCGCTGCCGGCGAGCGCCGCGGCGACCGTCGCCAGCCCCGTGCGGGCGGTGTTCCTCAAGGAGTTCTCGAAGACCAACTACACGATGGACCAGGGCCAGATCCTGGTCTTCGAGAACGACGACCCGTTCCTCCTCCACGGCCTGCTCGGGGGCGGAGGGATTTCCGCGCCGACGATCGGCCCGGGCCAGACACGCCTCGTTCGCAACGCGCCGTTCCTCGCCTCGGGCGTCTACGCCTTCCATGATCCTGCTCACCCGGAGATGGGTTCGAACCTGACGATCACCACCGCGGGCGCCCGGCTTCCCGCCGACGGCGTCAGGCCGACGGCTGCGATCAAAGTGCTGACCCCGGCCAAGCGCGCGGCGAAGAGCGGCATGATCAAGGTCCGGGTGACGCCGAGCGAGCCGCTCGACGCCTCGATCAAGGCTGTCGCCTCCTCCGGGCCGCTCGGTATCGGCAGCCGGACCTACGCGGACGCTCTACCCGGCGTACTGATTGTCACCCTCGATCCGGCGCTCAAGAACGACGCACGCGGTGGGGCTCAGCTGAAGGTCAAGCTCACCGACGCCGCCGGCAACCGCACCAAGCGCACGACCGCGATCGGGGGCGGCGGCGGCAAGAAAAAGAACAAGCCCTAGCCGACTGGCTCCGCGGTGGCGGGCCGGGCCTCGGCGGGGAGGTGGGCCATGGGCTCGCCCTGCTTAGCGGGGATCTCTGCCATCGCACTCTCGGCCAGGGCGGTGATCGTGAGGCTGGGGTTGACGCCGGGGTTGGCCGGCACCGCCGCGCCGTCGCAAACGAGCAGGTTCTCGTAGCCGTAAGCGCGGTTGCCACCGTCGACGACGCCGTGTTCGGCGTCGGGCCCGATCACCGCGCCGCCGAGGATGTGCGCCGTGGTCGGGATGTTGAACACCGCCTCGAAGGTGCTCGACGTCGCCCGGCCGCCGGTCCTCTGCGCCCACCAGCGCGCCGCCTTCTCGGCGACGGGGATATATGTCGGGTTGGGTCGCTCGGGGTCCTGCTCGGTCTGCAGACGCACCCCGCGGCCGAGGAGCCGGCGGCGCGGGCGCAGCCGCATCGCCGTGTTGAGCGTCTGCATCACCAGCAGGATCACCGTGCGGCGCGACCAGCGGCGGGGCCAGAATGTGCGCAGGAAGTTGACCGGGTGCCGCAGGACCTGGCCGATCCACATCAGCGGCCGCGTCAGGCGGGTCCCGTCGCCCGTCATCAGCGTGTAGAGCGTGCTCAGCGAATCGGCGCCCTCGCCGTAGGTGACGACCTCGATGTGGGTGTCGGGGTCGGGGTAGATGCTCGAGGTGATCGCGATCGACTTGGCGAAGTCTCGGCTGTCGTCGGGTGAGGTCACTGCCTGGATCGACTCGGTGTTGGTGCGGACGACATAGCCGAGCCGGTCCGAGAGGCGAGGCAGGTCGCCGCGGTGCTTGCAGTCGGCGAGCAGCTGGTTGGTGCCGAGCGCGCCGGCGGCGACGACGACTCCGCGGGCGGTGAGCTTGTCGCGGCGCTTGCGCACCCACGAGCCCGAACGGACGCTGGTCACCTCGTAGCCGCCCGAGCCGTCCTCGGCGCCGCCGAGCGGCTTGATCTCCGTCACCTGGCGCTCGGGCCTGATCGCGACCCCGAGCTCTTCCGCGAACCAGAGATAGTTCTTGACCAGCGTGTTCTTGGCGCCGTGGCGGCAGCCGACCATGCAGCTGCCGCAGCGCTGGCAGGCAAAGCGCTCGGGCCCCTCGCCGCCGAAGTAGGGATCGCCGCCACTCTCGCCGGGGCCGACGGAGCCCGGCTCGCCGAGATAGACGCCGACCCTGGTCGGCTTGAACGTCTCGGCGACTCCGAGCTCCTCGCCGAGCTCGCGCAGCAGCTCGTCGGCCGGCCCGACCAGGTCATAGGTGGTGACGCCGAGCATTCTCTCGGCGGTGTCGTAGTGGACGCCGAGCTCGCGCTCGCGGTTGCCGAGTGCGCTCCACTGCTCGTCCTCGAAGAACGCGGGCCTCGCCCGGTAGAGGGTGTTGGCGAAGCCGAGGCTGCCGCCGCCGACCCCGCAGCCCGAGGCGATGAAGATGTCCTTGAACAGGGTCAGACGCAGGATGCCCCGCATGCCGAGTTTCGGCGCCCAGAAGTAGCGGCGCGACTGCCAGGTCGTCTCGGCGAAGTCCTCGTCGGCGAAGCGGCTGCCGCATTCGAGCACGCAGACGGAATAGCCCTTCTCTGCCAACCGCAGCGCCGAGACGCTGCCGCCGAAGCCGCTGCCGATGACGATCCAGTCGTAGTCGAAATCGGGCCCGTCCATGGCGAGGGAGATTAGGCGGTGAAGAGACCACCTGTTCTGACACGGTGTCTGACGCAGTGTCAAACGGTCTGTCCACGCGGCTAGGATGCCCGCCGTGGCCTCGATCGAGCAGCGCAGCAGCAGCCGCCGGCGCCGGCAGGAGGCTCGCGCGACGGTCCTGCGTAGTGCCCTCGAGCTCGCCGAGAACAGCCAGTTCAGCGACCTGACGGTCGACGAGATCGCCCGCGCCGCCGGCATCTCGCGCAGCGCCTTCTACCAGCACTACCGCGACAAGCAGGACCTGCTGCACGCCGCGGTCGAGGAGGTCGCCGGCGACCTCTACCAGATGGCCGAGCTCTGGTGGCGCGGCGAGGGCGCCGCTCCCGCCGAGCTCGTGCGCAACGCGCTGACCGGCGTCGTCTCGGTCTGGGCCGAGCACGCGAGCCTGCTGCGAGTCGTGGTCGAGGTCTCCGGCTACGGCGAGGACGTGCGCGAAACCTGGTTCGGGATCGTCCAGCGCTTCATCGATGCCACCGCCGAACACCTGACTTCAGAGCAGCGCCGCGGGCTGGTCCCCGATCAGCTCGACCCCGCCGCCGTGGCCGAGGCCCTCGTCTGGGGCGTGGAGCGGGTTTGCTACGTCTACGTCAGCCGCGCCGGCCGCAGCCCCGAGGAGGTGGTCGAGCAGCTGACCACGGTCTGGGTCGCGGCGCTCTATCCCGGCGTCGTCCCCGCGGCCGAGCTGCGGGCCGAGACGAAGACCGAGTCGCTCCGGGGCGTGCGCGCGCCCGAGTTCGACAGCTAGACCGGCGATTTCGGACATTCAGGCGGCGCACGGCTGTGAACGGCGCGTTAGTATCACGCGCCTTGATGGGCTTGGGCAGCGGCAGACAACGGGCAAACGGCGGGGCACGGTGGGTGCTCCCGGCACTTGCGTGCGGTGCCATGCTGGCGCTCGCGGCTCCCGCCGCGGCGCACGTCGAGCGCGCCTCCTACTGGCCCGACCCGGCTCCTGAGAACGTCGGCGCCGGTCAGACCGCCGGCGGCGCGGTGCCGCAGTATCGCGATCTGTGGACCGCGCTCGACAAGGCGGCCCCGGGCAACACGCGGGTCGTTTGCCAGGGCACGGTGCCGACATCGCCGAAGAAGAAGATCAAGAAGGCGCGCAAGCAGCTGCACGGCAAGGCCCTCAAGCGCAAGGTCCGGAAGCTCAACCGCAGCTACAACAAGAAGGTCAATGCGAATGCCTCGATCGCGGCCCTCAATGCGGGGCTGAAGGACGCCCGATCCCACGGCTTCAAGCTGCGCGCGTCGCAGCCCGCGCTGGCGGTGACCAAGAAGGACGCGGAGCGGTTCCGCGATTACAACAAGAAGCTGCTCGCCCACTGCGGCTATCACGCGATCCAGGCCGCGGTCACCGACTCGCACAACAATGACCGCATCGTCGTCATGCCCGGGGTCTACACCGAGCCCGCATCGCGGGCGGCCCCCACTCACGACCCGGCCTGCGCCACCCTGGTGGAAACCAACGACCATGGTGCGACCGGCGCCCTCTCCTACAAATACCAGGCGAAGTGCCCCAACGACCAGAACCTGATCGCGGTCATCGGGCGGGCCGTCACGAACAAGCCGGTGCCGCAGCCACCGGCGCTCGACCGCCACGGCATCCCCGACGCCGGCCCCTGCATCCGTTGCAACCTGCAGCTCGAGGGCTCGGGAGTCCGGCCCGAAGACGTCACGATCGACGGCGGCGACCCGGCGCTCGGCGATCACAGCCCGCCCGGTGACAACCCGCCCCGGTACGCCAAGGACGTTGGCATCCGAGTCGACCGTGCCGATGGCTTCGTCGTCCGCGATCTGAAGGTCCGTCACTTCAACGAGCACGGCATCTACCAGACCGAAACGGACGGCTTCCTCCTCGACCGGGTGAAGATGTCCTACAACTCGGAGTACGGGTTCCTCAGCTTCGTCGCCGACCACTCGCTGATCGAGAACTGCGACGCCTGGGGCAGCGGCGACGCTGCCGTCTACCCCGGCGCAACGGCCGACCTCGGCGACGCCGTTCCCGCCGCCCAGCGCCGCTACGGCACCGAGATGCGCACCTGTGACGCCCACCACAGCGCCGCCGGCTTCTCCGGGACCGACAGCAACGCGGTCTGGATCCACCAGATGAATTTCTACGACAACACGCTCGGCTACACGACCGACGTGTTCACCGCTCCCGGGCACCCTGGCTTCCCTCAGGATTCCAACCTGGTCGAGAACAACAACTTCTATGACAACAACTTCAACCTCTATTTGCCGCCCTGCCCGGCGGGCAAGTCCCCCGGTCCCCCGGGCGCCGGCCAGAACATGGACAACCCCGGCGGCAACTGCTCCGACGTGGTCCCGACCGTCCCCGAGCCGGTAGGCACCGGGCTCTGGATCGCAGGCGGCAACCACAACATCATCCGCAACAACCACTTCTGGAACAACTGGCGCCGCGGGACGATGACATTCGCGGTTCCCGACCAACTGGTCTGCGGTCCGGCCGGCGTCGACCCGTCGCTGCTCTCGGGCTGCAACCCGACCAACACGCCCTCGACCTCGTTCAACAACCAGTTCTACGGCAACAAGATGGGTGTGGCACCCGACGGCAGCCAGCATCCAAACGGCACCGACTTCTGGTGGGACGACTTCCTCGGCAATACCGGCAACTGCTGGCACGACAACACCGGCGTCAACGGCAACGCCGCGAGTGTCACCAGCGCACCTGCATCGCTTCCGTCGGATTGCGCCAACAGCATCGGCACGGTGATCGGCAACCCGCTCGCCGATCAAGAGCTGATCGGTTGCTTCGTCTACTTCAGCCAGGGCATCGGCAACTGCCCCTGGTTCACCACTCCAGCCAAGCCGTAGGCTCCTCCACGATGCGCGATCGTCTCGCAGTGGCGGTGCTGACCGGCGCCCTCGCGGTCATCGCGGGTTGCGGCTCCGGCGGCGGCAGCCCGAGCGTCCCGGTCCAGGGCCTCAACGTCGGCCAGACGATTGAGCTCGCCGACTGCACCGACTGGGAGAATTCCTCGACCGCACAGCGGCTGGGGACGATCCGCCAGCTGCGGAACTTCGCCGGCGGTGAGGTGGTTGGCGGGGGCGCCCATCCGGCCTCCGGCACAGGAGCGGTTATCGATGACTCGAAGGCCTATGACCTGCTCGACGGCTACTGCAAGAACGAGCTGGCGCGCGGGTTCAAGCTCTACAAGCTCTACGAGCGCGCCGCCGCCTTCAGTGGGGCGCCTGCTGGATGAGCTCCGGGCCGCGTGAGAGCCGCCGAGATCCGCCCGGTCAGATAGGTTGCCTGGCAGGAGAGCGCCACGCTTAACGTGATCTCAATCCGGGAAGGGGAGAAGTGCCGCGATTGACGCCTGAGAAGGCGTCTTTCGAGCGTCGGTTCCCCTTTGACAGGCGTCAGCGCCGAATGGGAGAATCCACGCTCGTCGTGCCGCGCATAGGATTCGCGCGGCTCGGAGGAGCGAAGGAGAGAACGTACTGGGGTAGCTGAACCGACCGTGTCCACTTCAACAGCAGTAGGACGGATTGCCGGAATCCTCGCCCTGATCGGGGTGTTGGTCGTCGCGCTGCTCCTATTGCTCGGAGGCGGCTCGAGCTACAAGGTCACCGCCGACTTCGAGAACGCCAGCCAGCTGGTCACGGGCAACCTCGTCGACGTCGCGGGCGTCTCGATCGGCAAGGTCTCGGACATCAAGCTCGCCAACAACGGCCAGGCGGAGATCGTGATGAGCATCGACGACCCGGCATACGAGCCGCTGAAGAGCGGCACCGTGGCGACGGTCCGCTCGCAGTCGATCTCGGGTGTCGCCAACCGCTACGTCGAGCTGCAGATGCCGGCCGCCGACAAGGCCGGGCAGGACATCAAGTCGGGGGGGACGATCGACCAGACACACACGGTCTCCGAGGTCGACCTCGACCAGCTCTTCAACACCCTGAACCAGCCGACGATCGAAGGCCTCAAGGGAGTCATTCGCGGCTTCGCCCGCGCCTACACCGGCGTCGGTCCCCAGACCAACAAGGGCTTTTACTACCTCAACCCCTTCCTCTCGACCTCGCGGCGCGTCTTCGGCGAGCTCAACCGCGACCAGCCGGCGCTCGAGTCGCTGATCGTCAACGGCGCCTCGCTGACCAGCGCCCTCGCCGCGCGCTCGACCGACCTCAACAACCTCGTCAAGGGCGGCGCCAACGCGCTCGGCGCGATCGGCCGTCAGAACCAGCAGCTGGCGAGCGCCGTCGGCCAGCTCCCCGACTTCATGCGCCAGTTCGACACCACGGCGTTCAACCTGCGCGCTGCGCTCGACGACGTCGACCCGCTCGTCAACGCGTCGAAGCCGGTCGCCAAGAAGCTGATTCCGTTCACCAAGAACCTCCGCGGCTTCACCAAGGAGGCCGTGCCGACGATCACCAACCTCGACTCGATCGTCAGCGCCCCCGGTCCCAACAACGACCTGATCGATCTGACCAACCTCCAGGTGCCGCTCGGCCAGATCGCCTCGGGCCCGGTCGACCGCAACGGCGCCACCCGCCAGGGCGCGCTGCCCGCCGCGGCGCAGGCGCTCAACGGCGGGCTGCCCCAGCTCTCCTTCCTGCGCCCCTACGTGACCGTCAACGGCGTCAGCGGCTGGTTCGACGACTTCGGCCACTCCGGCGTCTATGACGCCAACGGCGGCATGGGCCGCATCGGCACGACGCTCAACGCCTTCTCGCTCAGCGCCCCGGGCATCCCCAACCTCGCCAGCCCGCTGACGCCGCTCGAGGTGATCGGAGCGCTGACCACCGACCAGCTCAAGCGCTGCCCCGGCGCCCTCGAGCGTGGGCAGAGCGCCGCCAAGCTCACCTACAACGGACAGCTCGACTGCAACCCGAGCCAGGTGCCGACCGGGCCATGAGGCGGATCGGGCTGACACTCCTGCTGATCGCCGCCGGCGCCGCCGTCTGGATGGCCGCCTCGGCGGGCGCCAGCAGCACGCGGACCTACAAGGTCGAGCTCGACAACGCCTTCGGCCTCGTCAACGGCTCCGAGGTCCGGGTCGCCGGGGTCAAGGCCGGCACGGTCAAGAGCCTCGACATCAACGCGGACAAGAAGGCCGTGGTCACGGTCGAGATCGACAGCAAGTTCGG
>JAWVFN010000075.1:0-2686 GCA_033855935.1 Solirubrobacterales bacterium
GCGCGCAACGCGGCGCTGCTCGTTTATCTCGTCCTCGTCGTGATCCCGATCTTCAAGCCCGGGCGTACCCTGAAGACGTGAATGAGTTCGAGCTCATAGAACAGCTCCGGGCCGTGCTCCCAGGCCAGGGACCGCGCGTCCGCGTCGGCTCCGGCGACGACGCCGCGGTCACCGAACCGCTCGGCGCGACCGCGACCAGCGTCGACGCGATGGTCGAGGGCATCCACTTCACCCTGCCCGAGTTCAGTCCCGAGGCCGTCGGACACAAGGCGCTCGCCGGGGCGCTCAGCGACCTGGCGGCGATGGGCGCCGAGGCCGGCGAGGCCTACGTCGTCCTCGGTCTCCCGTCCTCCGGCGACGAAGAGGAGCTCTGCCTCGGCATCGCCGAGGGAATCGCACGTCTGGCGCGCAACACCGGCACAAGCGTCATCGGCGGCGACATCACCCGCTCGCCGGTGCTCACCGTCACCGTCACCGCGGTCGGCCACGAGCCACGCGACTCCTGGCTCGTCACCCGCGCCGGCGCCCGGCCCGGCGACATCGTCGCCGTCACCGGCGAGCTCGGCGGCGCAGCCGCGGCACTGAAACTGCTCGACGGCACAGCTGCAGGCGAGCCCGCGGCGCCGGCGGCGCTGCGCGCCCGTCAGTTCGCGCCCGAGCCCCGGCTCGGGGCCGGGCGGGCGCTGGCCGACGCCCGCGCGACGGCGATGATCGATATCAGCGACGGCCTCGGCGCCGATGCCGGGCACCTGGCCGAGGCTGGTGGCGTCCGGCTCGAGATCCAGATGGGCTCGGTGCCGCTGCAGCCGGGAGTCGCCGAGGTCGCCGGCACCGACGAGGCGGCCTTCGAGCTCGCCGCGAGCGGCGGCGAGGACTTCGAGCTCCTCGCCTGTCTGCCGCCGCAGGCGTTCGACGCGGCGGTCGCCGCGGTCGAGAAAACCGGCGTGGCCCTCACCGGCATCGGCATCGTCGGCGCCGGCTCAGGCGTCGCGCTGAGGACCCCGGGCGGCGCGGTGATCGAGGCCGCCGGCTTCGACCACCTCGCCTGAGGCACCACCACCCGCCGCCTCCTCCGCTTCGCGTCCGGTGGCGCCGGCGCCGCCTCGCTTCTTCCGCCGAATCCGGATCGGCCCCTGCACCTTGATTTCGGGCGGCTGCTGGACGATCCGCGAGCGGGCCAGCGCCAGCGCAGCGAGGGCGGCGCCGGCGAGCACGCAGCCGAACAGCGCCAGGGCGACGCTGATCTGGCCGTCGCCGAGCAGCAGCAGGATCTGCCAGAAGACGTCGCGCCCGACCCCGAAGCGCCCCGCCAGCTCGGCGACCGCGACGAACAGCGGCACGAGGCCGACGAGCGTGATCGCCGCGGCGAGCAGCGAGCCGACCGCGGTCGACTCGGCCGTGAGCAGCAGCCAGGCGTGCAACGCGGGCGCCAGCAGCAACGCCAGGTAAGGGTTAGCGAGCCAGACCGCGAGGCCGGCGATGGCGATCACCGCGGCGCACGCCGGGGCGGCGGCTGGCGCGTAGCGGTCCGGCGGCGGGCGCACCGCGCGGATGTAGATCAGGCCGGCGGCGAGACCGGCGAGGACGATCGCGAGCACGATCTCAGAGCCCAGGCCCGGGGCAAAGCGCGCCGGGTCATACGGGAAGGCGGGCCGCGGGAAGAGCCCGACGAGGCCGGCGAGCCAGAACAGCAGCGTGGCGGCGATGAACGGAAGCGAGCGTTCGAGCACCCAGAAGCCGGCGAGGGCGAGGCGGTCGGGACGGCGGGCGGCCCGAGCACAGGCGGCGAAGGCGACAATCGCCAGGGGCAGGATCAGCGACAGCGAGATCATCGCCAGCGCCCATCCCGGCAGCAGGTTTCCGGCGAGCCCGATGTAGGCGCCCGGCCCGTGCTCGAGCGGCTGGGTCGAAGCGTCGAGCGCGAGGATCGTCGCCAGAGCGGTGCGCCCGAAGGGGCCGATCGTGTTGGCGGAGATGTGGGCGATGTCGTCCTGGGCGGCTGTCAGCGGCCGCTCGCCCGCCGAGCTGAATCGCACCGCGTCGAATCCGCTCTGGATCAGCGGCCCCTGCTCGCCGAGGTTCGCCGGTATCGCCAGCCGCGAGAGCTCGCCGAAGGCGCTCTCGTCGGCGGCCGTGTAGTCGGTCTCGGCGGCGAGGGCCTTGTCCGCGGTCTTGGTCAGCTCGATCGAGGTCGACTGCGGCCCGCTCGACCAGGGGATGACCATCGGCTGGCGCGGGTGATCGAAAGCAGGCTGGCTGACGACGATGATCTGCGAGACGAGACTGATGTCGCTGTAGCCGTCGATGAACTGGCGGGCGCCGCCGGCGCCGAGGCCGGTGCCGTCGGTTGAGACGAAGACGAGGGTCTTGGTGTGGGTGGCGCCGCCGAAGCCGGCGGCGAGCTGCATCAGCGTCGCCGTCGAGGCGGCCGCGGTGCCGGCGCCCGGGCCGCTCGCCGCGTCGCGCCCGGCCATGACGACGACCTGCTGGTCGGAGGAGCCGGGCAGCACCGCGATCACGTTGCGGAGGTCGACGTCGTTGCCGTTGAACGAGCCCTTGAAGTTCTGCTCGGAGACCTGGGCGCCGCCGACCTGCCCGAAGGAGGTCTCGACCGCGGTGGCGAGCCTGCCGTCGGCTTCGCTCCCCGGGCGGGGGTTCGGGTTCTGGCGGGCGAGCTGGCGGGCGA
>JAWVFN010000076.1:0-8030 GCA_033855935.1 Solirubrobacterales bacterium
TGCCGATTCCCGAGGAGGCGCCGGTGATCAGCACCGTCTTGCCGCCGATCGCTCCCGAGAGCGAGCGGTCCTTGAACAGCTCGGGGTCGAGGTTGCGCTCCCAGTAGTCCCAGAGGGTGTCGGCGTAGCTCGCCAGAGGCGGCACCGAGATGCCGCTGCCCTCGAGCGCCTTCTGGGTGTTGGTCGAGTCGAACGAGGTCGGGTAGTTGATGTAGACGAGGACCTCGCGGGGGATGCCGAGGTCGGCGAGGACCTGGTCGGTGATCCGCTTCACCGGCGGCAGCATCTGGATCCCCGATCGCACCTGCTTGGGGACAACGTCGAACATCTTCGGGTCGAGGCGCATCGTGGCCTCGGGCGCGTGGGCCGAGCGGGCAAAGATGTTGACCAACTGCCCCGCGGTCACCGGGTTGGGGTCGGTGAGGTGAAACGCCTGGCCGTCGAGCCCCTCCTGGTGGGCGATGTGGTCCATCGCCTTGACCACGAAGTCAACCGGGACGACGTTGATCTCCTTGCCCTCGATCCCTACACCCGGGAACCACTGGGGAACCAGGTTTCGTGCCCTCTGCAGCAGCTTGAAGAAGTAGTACGGCCCGTCGATCTTGTCGATCTCGCCGGTCTCGGAGTGGCCGACGACGATCCCGGGCCGGTAGACGCGCCACGGAACCTTCGACTCCTCGCGCACGACGGCTTCGGACTCGTGCTTGGTCTGGAAGTAGGGGTGGTTCTCGACGTCGTGGGCCTCTTCGAACATCTCCTCGGTGAAGGTGCCCTTGTAGAGGCCGGCCGCCGCGATCGAGCTGACCATGTGGAAGTGCTTGGCGCCGATGTCGCCGGCGAGCTCGACGGCGTGGCGCGTGCCCTCGACATTGGCGACACGCTGGCTCTCCGCGTCGGCGGTCATGTCGTAGATCGCCGCCAGGTGGAAGAAGTGGTCGGCCTCGCCCTTGAGCTCGTCGACCTTGTCCTGCAGCCCGAGGTGGGGCTGCGAGAGGTCGCCGACTACGGGCACGATCCGGTCCTCGCCGGCGCTTCCCCACCTACTGCGCAGCTCCTCGAGCCTGCCGCGCGAGCCCTCGCGGACGAGGACGTAGATCTTTCCCTCCCGCTCGAGCAGGAGCTCGATCAGGTTGCGGCCGATGAACCCGGTCGCTCCCGTAACGAAGTAGCTCATCTTTTCTCCTCCATAGATCGGACCCTACAACTAGATGATCCCCGGCTTCGCCTCGGTCAACTGGACCCGGTTAGGCCAGTGGTTCATCATGTTGGGCGATGGCCGGCTTCTACATGGACCCGACGGGGCGGCCCGATCCCGATCGCGAGGCGCGCAAGGGAATTGCGGGGCGATTCGAGATTCGTGAGCAGCGGCGCTCGACGCTGCTCGGCATCCGCGGCTTCGCCTGCCCCGCCTGCGACATGCCGCTGTCGGTCGTCGCTCCCCTCGCCTGGGACGAGCTCGCAGCCTGCCCGTTCTGCGACGGCGTCGCGCCGACGCGAGAGTTCATCCGTGATCACGGCTGGCCCGAGGTCGAGCTGGTCGCACGCTTTCGTTGAGTACCGGCCTCGTCTGGCTGCGCCGCGACCTGCGGCTGTTCGACAATCCGGCCGTCGCCGAGGCGGGCCGCCGCCACGATCGTGTCCTGCTCTGCTTCTGCTTCGAGCACGGGCTGATCCAGGGCCAGCATTCGAGCCCGAATCGCAACGCCTACCTGCTCGAGGCCCTGACCAGCGTCGAGCGCGAGCTGAAGGAGATCGGCGGCAAGATCGTCTTCCGGGAGGGCAGGCCCGCCAACGAGGTGGCGACGCTGGCGCGCGAGATCGGCGCCGAGGCCGTGCACGCCAACGCCGACCACACCCCGCACGCACGGCGGCGCGACGAGCGCGTCGCGACCCAGCTCCGGGCCGAGCGAATCGAGCTGGTCATGCATGGCGGCATCACCTGCACCGACGTACGCGAGATCGCGACGAAGTCCGGCCGTCCATACCAGCTCTTCACGCCCTTCTTCGGAGCCTGGCGCAAGGCCCCGCGGCGCTCGCCGGAGCTGCGGCCGCGGATCCTGCTGGCGCCCGAAGGGGTCGCCTCGAGCAGCGTGCCCTCTCACTCGCGGCTGCGGATCGACTCCGACGCAAAGCGGATCGCCGACCTCAGCGCCCCCGGCGAGCCCGCCTCGCGGCGGCGCCTCGACGCCTTCATCAAGAAGACAAGCTCCTACGACGAGGCCCGCGACCGCCCCGACCTCGATTGGACCTCGCACCTCTCGGCGGCCCTGCACTTCGGCTGCATCTCTCCTGCCAACTTCGATGAGCGGCTCGCTGCGCGCCCGGGACGCGGGCGAATTCAGCTCCGGCGCCAGCTCGCCCGGCGCGACTACTTCCTCCACCTCGCCCACCACTTCCCCGATCAGCTGACGAGTGGCCACGAGAAGAGCCTCCGCGAGTTCCGCTGGCGCCACGACCGCAAGGCACTCGACATCTGGAAGCGCGGCCATACCGGGCTGCCGCTGATCGACGCGGGCATGCGGCAGCTGCTCTCCGAGGGTTGGATGCATTACCGGGTGCGAATGCTTTCGGCCTCGTTTCTGGCCAAACATCTGCTCTGTGATTGGCGCGAGGGCGAAGCCCACTTCATGCGCCACCTGATCGACGGCGACGTGGCCTCGAACAACGGCAACTGGCAGTGGGCGGCCTCGCTGGGCGATGACCCGCAGTCGTACTTCCGCCTCTTCAACCCGGTCCGCCAGCATCAGCGCTTCGATCCCGACGGGATCTACGTCCGCCGCTGGCTGCCGGAGCTCGCCGACGTCCCCGACGAGTACATCGCCGAACCTTGGCGAACACCTCCCGAGATCCAAAAGCGGGCGCGCTGCGTGATCGGCGAGGACTACCCGGCGCCGATGGTCGATCTGCGAGAGGCGCGGACCGTTGCAATCGAGCGGTTTCGCAAGCATCTCGCGAGCGTCCGATGAGGCTCAAGTCGTAGAGTAGGAGACGAATGGCAACGACGTCGACGGTGCAGGTGGTGATGCCCGAAATGGGCGAATCGGTGACCGAAGGCACGATCCTGGAATGGGCCGTGTCCGAGGGCGATTTCGTCGAAGAAGGGCAGACGGTGGTCGAGGTTTCGACCGACAAGGTCGATGCCGAGGTCCCCGCTCCGGCCAGCGGCACGGTCACCAAGATCAACGCCCAGGTCGACGAGGTGGTCGCGGTCGGCACTCCGCTGGCTGAGTTGGATACCTCCGGTGTCGCTGCCGACGACGCAGACGAGGCTCCCGCCGCGACGAGTTCAGACGGCAACGGCGACGACCCGGCCCCAAGCCCCCCGGCGGCGGCTGCGGGCAAGGCAGTCAAGATCGTGATGCCCGAGATGGGCGAGTCGGTCACCGAGGGAACGGTCCTCGAGTGGCATGTCGCCGAAGGCGACCAGGTCGACGAGGGCCAAACCGTGGTCGAGATCTCGACCGACAAGGTCGACGCCGAAGTGCCCGCACCGGCGGCCGGCACGATCGGCAAGATCCTCGCCCAGCCCGATGAGACGGTGAATGTCGGCGCCGTGCTCGCTGAGATGACCACCGGCCCGGGCGGCGGCGGAAACGGCGCCGGGGCGGCGGCCGAGACGGCATCAAGCTCTTCCCAAGCCCCCGCGCCGCCGGCTGTGGATGACGACGCCAAGGCGACTCCGGTAGCCCGCCGGATTGCCGCCGCGGAAGGAGTCGACCTCGGCAAGGTCCAAGGCTCGGGCGCGGGCGGCAAGGTGACCAAGGCCGACGTCCTCGCCGCAAATGGCGGCGGAGCATCGACGACGCATACCCCCGGACGCGAAGCGGAGGGGGTGGGCGGGGATGTGAAGCCTTTGCGCGGGGCCGCGGCGATGCTCGCCAAGGCGATGAACGAGTCGCGTTCGATCCCGACGGCGACTTCGTTCCGGACCCTGGCGGTCGACACGCTCGACGCCAAGCGCAAGGCGATCAACGCGATCCTCAAAGAACAGGGGATGAAGGTCTCGTTCACCCACCTGATCGCCTGGGCGATCGTCCGGGCGGCGACCGAGTGGCACTCGATGGCACGGGCCTATTCGGAGAAGGACGGCAAGCCGGTCGTGATCGAGCCGCAGGGGATCGGGCTCGGGATCGCGGTCGACGTCGAGCGCAAGGGCGGCCGCAGCCTGCTCGTCCCCGTGGTCAAGAACGCCGACTCCCTCGACTTCGCCGGCTTCCACTCCTACTACGAGGACCTGATCACCAAGACGCGCGAGAACCAGCTCACCCCCGACGACTTCCAGGGCGCCAACATCACGCTGACCAACCCCGGCGGCCTCGGGACGATCGCCTCGGTGCCGCGGCTCCTCGTCGGACAGGGGACGATCATCGCCGCCGGCTCCCTCGCCTATCCGGTCGAGTGGAAACACCAGCCCGCCGAGAAGATCAAGGCGCTCGGGGTCTCGAAGGTGATGACGATGACCAGCACCTACGACCACCGGATCATCCAGGGCGCCGAGTCAGGCTCCTTCCTGCGCCGGATCGAGGAGCTGCTCCAAGGCGAGGACAACTTCTACGAGGGGCTCGCCGGCGACCTCGGCATCGACCCGAAACCGGTGACCAGCGCCCACCCTGCCTCGGCCTCGGCGCCGCCGCTTGGAACCCAGGTCGCACCCGCGGTCGACGGAGCCCCGGCCCAGCCGACGCGACCGGATACCGAGCTGCTGCAGGCGGTCCAGGCCGCGACCTCCGTGCTCAAGGCCTACCGCACCCACGGCCACCTCGCCGCCAACCTCGACCCGCTCGGCTCCCAGCCCAAGGGTGACCCTGCGATCCAGCCGGAGAACGTCGGGCTCACCCCCGAGCTGATGAGCCAGATCCCCGCCGAGATCCTCCGCATCGGCGTAGGCGGCGAGACTCTTCTCGAGGCGCTGCCGCGGATGCGCGAGGCCTACTGCGGCACGATCTCGTACCAGATCGAGCACCTCTCCTCGCACCAGCAGCGAATGTGGCTGCGCGAGATGATCGAGACCGGCTGGCATCGCAAGCCGCTCGAGCCTGAAGAGAAGCGCGAGCTGCTGTTCCGGCTGATCGACGTCTTCGGCTTCGAGCGCTATATCGAGAAGGCCTACCTCGGCCAGAAGATGTTCTCGATCGAGGGCCTCGACGCGATCGTGCCGATGCTCGACGAGCTCTTCGAGATGGCCCACACCGAGGGCGCCGAGGAGACGGTGATCGGCATGGCCCACCGCGGCCGGCTCAGCGTCCTCGCCCACAACCTCGGGCGCCCCGTCGACTCGATCATGGCCGAGTTCGAGGGCGCCAAGGCGATCGAGGCGGTGAAGGCGGTCGCCGCGATCCCCCACGGCGGCACCGGTGACGTCAAGTACCACTACGGCCACAACGGCATCTTCACCACGCACGACGGCAAGGACATCTCGGTGCGGCTCTATCCCAACCCGAGTCACCTCGAATTCGTCGACCCGGTCGTCACCGGCGCGGCGCGCGCGGCGCAGACCGAGCACTCGGGCTCCTCGATCGAACACGACCCCTCTGTCGCCGTGCCGGTGCTGCTCCACGGCGACGCCGCCTTCCCCGGCCAGGGTGTGGTCGCCGAGACGCTCAACCTTCAGTCGCTGACCGGCTACTCGACCGGCGGCACGATCCACCTGATCCAGAACAACCAGATCGGCTTTACGACCGAGCCCCAGGAGGCTCGCTCGACGCCTTACGCGTCCGACATGGCGAAGGGCTTCAACGTGCCGATCATGCACGTCAACGCCGACGATCCCGAGGCGTGCATCTCGGCCATCCGCCTGGCGATGGCCTACCGGCAACGTTGGGGCCGAGATGTAGTGATTGACGTGATCGGCTACCGCCGCTTCGGGCACAACGAGACCGACGAGCCCGCCTACACGCAGCCGCTGATGGCGGCGAAGATCAAGGACCACCCGCCGGTCTCCGAGCTCTACGCCGAGAAGCTCGTCTCAGAGGGCGTGGTCAGCCCCGGCGACGTCGAGGCCAAGCGGGCCGAGCGCCAGCAGAAGCTCGGCGAGTTGCACAAGGAGCTGCGGCGGAAAATCGAAGCCGGCGAGTACGAGGACCCGACGGGGACGGGAACCGGCACCGGCGAGCTCGACCGCACCGCCTCACCCGACGTCGACACGGCCGTCGACGACAAGGAGCTGCGCAGGCTGAACGAGGAGCTGATCCGCGTCCCCGACAGCTTCACGATCCACCGCAAGCTGCGCAAGCCGCTCGAGAAGCGTCTCGAGTCGATCGATCAGGGCGGCATCGAGTTCGGCCACGCTGAGAGCCTCGCCCTCGCCTCGCTGCTGACCGAGGGCGTGCACGTGCGGATGACCGGCCAGGACACCGAGCGCGGCACCTTCTCCAACCGCCACCTCGTCCTCCACGACGAGAAGACCGCCCTCCGGTTCGCGCCGATCCAGAACATCGACGAGGCCAAGGCGCCGTTCGAGCTCCACAACAGCCCGCTGTCCGAGGCCGCCTGTCTCGGCTTCGAGTACGGCTACTCGGCCGCGTCGCCCGACAGCCTCGTGCTCTGGGAGGCGCAGTTCGGCGACTTCGCCGACGCGGCCCAGGTGATCATCGACAGCTTCATCACCTCGGCGGAGGCCAAGTGGGGACAGCTGACGCGGCTTACGCTGCTCCTGCCCCACGGCTACGAGGGCTCCGGCCCCGAGCACTCGAGCGCCCGCATCGAGCGCTTCATCCAGCTCGCCGCCGAAGGCTCAATCCGGATCGCCAACCCGACCACCGCCGGACAGTACTTCCACCTCCTCCGCCGCCAGGCCCACATCGCCAAGGCCCGGCCGATGGTCGTGTTCACGCCGAAGGGGCTGCTGCGGCTGCCGCGCGCCAGCTCGGGCATCGAGGAGCTGAGCGCGGGCGAGTTCCACTTCGTCCTCGACGACCCGACCGCGGACGAGCGCCGCGACAAGGTCGAGCGCCTTGTCCTCTGCAGCGGCAAGATCTACTACGACATCGACGCCAACGACAGGCGCGCCGAATCCGAGAACGTGGGCGTGGCCAGGGTCGAGCTGCTCTATCCGTTCGCCAAGGAGCAGATCACCCAGCTGATCTCGCACTACCCAAACCTCAAGGAGATCGTCTGGACTCAGGAGGAGCCGAGGAACATGGGCGCCTGGAGCGTGATGTCGCGCCGCCTGCCCGACCTGATCCCCGAAGGCGTCGACTTCCGCTACGTCGGCCGGCCGCCGCGCGCCGCCCCCGGCGAGGGCTACGCCGCCGCCCACGCCCGCGAGCAGGAGCGGATAGTGCTCACCGCGCTGACGCCCGGCCAGGGCGCCCGGCCCTCATAGGTTGAGCAAGCCCTCAGAGGTGCTTCGCAAGCCGGTCCCGGGCCGGCTGTTCGAGGTCGTCAAGTACGCGTCGTGGTTCGAATCGGTGCTGTTCGCGGCCCTGCTCTTCTTCTGGTTGGCGCCTGGCTTCGACAGCCAGACCTCGCTCTTCGGGCTGCTGCACGGCCTCGGATTCGTCGCCCTGGCGTTGCTGATCTGGGTCGCGATCCTCCGCCACGAGGCGCCGTATCCGCTGCTCGCCGCGACGCTGACCCCGTTCGGGCCGTTCGGCAGCGTCGTCGGCATCTGGCTGATCGAGCACAAGGGCTGGGGCGTCGCCGCGCCGACCGCCGCCGGGCCTGCGAACGAGGGGATTGACACAAACGGCCCTTAGGGTGAATAATGGGTCTTGTAGCAGGGAGCCAATTACCAAGGGCTTTCAAAACTCGCTCCCGGGCTAGTCCCGCCTCCGGGAGCGAACGCGTCGGAAATCCCTCCCTGGCACCCGACGCGCAGGCGTGGCGCGGGCCGTGTGGACCCCCTGCCACCCGCGGCCCCGCCACGCCACTTCTTTTCGGGGCCTGCAAATCGGCGCGTGGCGGCGTCCTCAGTCCTTGCCACGCTTGATTTTCGGCCCCTCCGGTTTCCGGGTAGCGAGGCGTCACGCATGGAACTCGGCGAGGCGGTTGGCTTCCGCTTTCAGCTCCTTCTTGGCCTTGGCATCGAG
>JAWVFN010000077.1:0-12083 GCA_033855935.1 Solirubrobacterales bacterium
GCGGCGCCCTCGACGCCGGCGCCCCCCAGATCACCGAGGAGATGAAGATGGCCGCCGCCCGCGGCATCGCCGAGGTCGTCGCCGACGAGGACCTGGCCGAGGACTACATCATCCCCAGCGCCTTCGATCGCGACGTCGCCCCGGCGGTCGCCAAGGCCGTCGTCGACGAGGCCAAGGCCGCCGGAATCGCCCGCTTCTCCGAGGAGACGGGCACCTTCAAGACGGTCGACGGCGCCGGCCCCAGCTAGCGACCGGCTAGACCGGCAGCAGGTTCGCCTTCTTCTTGCACTTCTTGCGCGCCTTCTTGCTCTTCTTCTTCTTGCACTTTTTCAGCGCGGCCGCGCGCCGGCCGGTGGCTGACGGCGTCGCGGGCGGCGGCGAAACCGTGGTCGATTGCGGCAGGACCAGCTTGGCGACGAAGGCATCAAAGTTGGCGGCCCGCGTGGGCTGGAATGCGTCCTGCGTCGGGAATGGCGGCGGGTTGGCCGCGCTCGACGCGGTGAAACCGGTCAAGTAGGCGGCGCCCGCGGAGTCGACCGCGATCGCCTTGCCGGCGTCGTTGTGCCCGCCGCCGAGGTACGTCGAATAGGCGAGGGTCAGGGGGCCGCCCGTGTCCGGAGCGAACTTTGTGACGTAGGCATCCCCCGCGGCGCCGCCGTCCTGCCCTGTGTCCTGGAAAGAATTCTTGGTCGGAAAGGCGGTGACCCCGACGGATTGTGTCTTGCCGATCACGTACGCGGCGCCGCTCGAGTCGACCGCGATCCCGTTTCCGGTGTCGAAGGAACCGCCGCCGAGGTAGGTCGAGTAGGCGAGGCTGACTGCGCCCCCGGTGTCTGGGTTGAGCTTGGTCACGAAGGCATCCGGGTTGCCGCCCTGGTAAGTCGCCTGGAAGGCGTCCTGGGTCGGGAAGGGGGTGACGCCGCTCGAGTCGGTGTCCCCGGTGACGTAGGCAGCGCCGGCCGAGTCGACTGCGATTCCGTGGCCGCTGTCGGTGCCGGCCCCGCCGAGATAGGTCGAGTAGGCGAGGCTCACCGTGCCGCCGGTGTCGGGGTTGAGCTTGGTCACGTAGGCATCTGCCCCACCCGCGTCCGCGCCCTGGTACGGATCGAGGGTCGGGAAGTGGGTGACGCCGGTCGAGTTGCTCACTCCGGTCAGATAGGCGGCTCCGGCGGAGTCGACCGCGATGCCGCCTCCTTGGATGGCGCCGCCGACTGTCTGATCGGTACCGGCGCCGCCGAGATAGGTTGAGTAGGCGAGGCTCATCGTGCCACCGGTGTCGGGGTTGATCTTGACCGCGAAGGCGTCGATGCCCCCCGCGTTGGTCATCTGGAAGGGATCCTGGGTTGGGAATGGCGAGCCGCCCGTCGAGCTGGTGTCACCCGTGAGGTAGGCGGCGCCCAAGGAGTCGACCGCGATGCCGCTGCCCTCGTCGGTGCCGCCGCCGCCCAAATAGCTCGAGTACGCAAGGCTCACAGCGCCGCCCGCGTCGGGATTGAGCTTGGTGACGAAGGCGTCGCTGAGGCCGCCTCCGTTGGCGCCCTGGAGGGGGTTGTCGGTCGGGAACGGGGTCCCGCCGGCCGAGGAGGTGTCACCGACCACGTAGGCGGCGCCGGCGGAGTCGACCGCGATACCCCTGCCGACGTCATCGCCGCCACCGCCCAGGTAGGTCGAATAGGCCAGGCCCACGGTACCGCCGGCGTCGGGGTTGAACTTGGTCACGAATGCGTCCGTGTTTCCACCGCCGTAGCTACCCTGGAACGGGTCCTGGGTCGGGAAAGGGGCGCCGCCGCCCGAATCGGTTTCGCCGGTGACGTACGCCGCCCCGGCCGAATCGACGGCGATCCCGAGGCCGACGTCACCGTTGACGAGGCCGCCGCCACCGAGGTAGGTCGAGTAGTCAAGCACCAGCGGGTCGATGACCAGGGGCTTCGAGCGATCGTAGGCACCGAGGCGGAACCCGACGTGCGAGCCGCGTACGTCGTAGGCGGCGTTGATCTCATGGCGCCGACCGCCGATCGTCTGGAAGGCGACCGGGGCGGCCTGCCGGATCTCGCGCCGACCGACGTCAACGACGAGCTCGCCGCTCGGAGCGATGCGGACGGAATCCGCGCCGCGCAGGTTGAGGCCGATTTGGCTCGAATCGGCGCGGGGCGCCAACCGGAAGTCGTACTCGAGCCGGTGCTGGTTGCCGTACCAGTCGAGATCGATGCCTGGATAGACACCCTGGTAGCGGATCCGCCCGTAGGTCGGAATCCCGGAGCGCCACTTCGAGGGGTCATCGCCGATGAAGACGTTTGCCTTTCCGGCCAGCGGGGCGAGGCCCACTGCGCTTGCGTTGGGGTTTCCGCCGGCCAGCCCGAGCCCGAGGTCCCGCGACCGATGCTTGCCGGTGGGCAGCGCCAATACGGCCTGCCGCGCGCTCAGGGAGAGAGTGCCGCCCGCCACCGAGTGCGCGATGTAGTCGACAGAGCGGCCGGCCCGTCCCGCGTTGGGCTCGAAAGAGAGTGGAGCCTTCGCGATCTCCGCTGTGAGGCTGCCGCCGCCCGTCGCTTTGTCGCTGCCGGGAAGGAGCCCGTGACCGGCGATGGCCGCGACCAGGGCGATCAAGAATCCGAGAACCAAACTCCGTGGTGCACCGCGGAGTTTTGCGCCTGATAGAGCCTCCCCGAGCATCACAGCGAGTCTAGTTGAACCGTCCTCGGGTGCGTAGGAGGGAGCAGCGGATGCGCCTCGCTAGGATCCCGCCTCGTGCGAGTTCTGATCACAGGGGCAACGGGCCTGATCGGATCAGCGGTCGCCGACGCGCTGCTCGCGCGGGGCGACGAGGTCGTGGGCTTGACCCGCGATCCGGAGAAGGCGAAGCCGAAGAACGCAACGGTTCGCTGGTACCCGTGGCAGCCGGTGACCGAGCGCCCTCCCGCCGAGGCGTTCGACCAGGTCGAGGGCGTGATCAACCTGATCGGCGAGGAGATCAACCAGCGGCTCACGGCCACCGCAAAGAAGCGGATCCGCGAGAGCCGCGTGACCGCCTCCCAAAACCTGATCCAAGGCATGGCCGCGGCTGGAGCCAAGCCGGAGGTCTTCGTCGGGCAGTCGGCGATCGGCTACTACGGCGACCGCGGCGCCAAGATGCTCGACGAGGAGTCCCACCTGGGCGAGGGCTTCGGGGCCGAGGTCCTCAACGAGTGGGAGGGCGTCGAGCGCGACGCCGAAAAGCTCGGCTGCCGCGTTGCGATCGTCCGCACCGGGCTCGTGCTCTCAAAGCACGGTGGCCTGCTCAAGCAGTTCCTCCTTCCCTTCAGGCTCGGTGTCGGCGGCCCGATCGCCGGCGGCGAGCAGTACATGTCGTGGATCCACATCGCCGACGAGGTCTCGCTGATGCTCTGGGCGCTCGACAACGGGGATGTGTCGGGGACGATCAACGCAACGGCCCCAAACCCGGTCACCAACAAGGAGTTCTCGGCGGCGCTCGGCAAGGCGCTGCACCGGCCGTCGTTTCTGCCGGTGCCGAAGCTCGCCGTCGCCGCGCTGCGCGGCTCCGAGCTCGCCGATATGGCAACCGAGAGCGCCAGGATCATGCCGCGCCGCGCGCTCGATATGGGCTTCCGCTTCCGCTACCCGGAGCTGGGTCCCGCGCTGGAAGCCGCTCTCAAATAACGTCCGCCCAATGACGACGGTGAGAGAGGCTGCGTTCGACCTTTTCCGCGAGCGCGGGATGACGACGATGTTCGGCAACCCGGGCTCGACCGAACTGCCGATGCTCGCCGAGTTCCCCGACGACTTCCGCTACGTGCTCGGGCTCCAGGAGGCCGTCGCGGTCGGCATGGCAGACGGCTACGCCCAGGCCTCGGGCCAGACGGCCCACGTCAACCTGCACACGGCGCCGGGCCTCGGCAACGCGATGGGCGCGATGTTCAACGCCCAGGCCAACCACTCCCCCCTACTCATCACCGCCGGCCAGCAGGTCCGGCCCCACATAACGATGCAGGCCAACCTGACCAACCGCGACGCAACCCGTGTGCCGCATCCCTTCGTCAAGTGGAGCTTCGAGACGCCGCGCGCCGAGGACGCCGTCGCGGCGCTCGCCCGCGGCATCCACATCGCCTCGCTGCCGCCGAAGGGGCCGTCGTTCGTCTCGCTGCCGATGGATGACTGGACCGCCGAGGCCGACGACGGCGCGACCAGGCACGCGATCGCGCGCTCGGTCGACGGCCGCGCCGCGGCCGATCCCGCCAAGGTCGCCGATCTCGCGAAGCGGCTGGGGGCGGCGAAGAACCCGGTGATGGTCGCCGGCCCAGACATCGACGCCAGCGGCGGCTGGGACGCGGCGGTGGCGCTCGCCGAGCGCCAGAAGCTGCCGGTCTTCGCCACCCCGGCGCCGGGCGGCGGGCGCATCGGCTTCCCCGAGGGCCACCCGCTGTTCCAGGGCGTGCTGCCGCCGGCGATCGGGCCGGTGACCCAGACTCTCGAGGGGCGCGACCTGATCCTCGTCGTCGGCTCCTCGGTCTTCCCCTACTACCCGTACATCCCCGGGCCCCTCTTGCCTGAGGGAGGGAGCCTCGTCCAGATCACCAGCGACCCCGACGAGGCCGCGCGGGCGCCGATGGGCCAAGCGATCGTCGCCGACGTGGCGCTGACGCTCGAGGCGCTGCTCGCCGCGGTCGACGAGAGCGAGCGCGCCGAGCCCGACCCGCTCGGCGATCCGGGGCCCGGCGAGGAGTCGGACCCAATGAGCCCGACGATGGTCCACAACACCCTCGCCCAGGTCTTCCCCGAGGACGGCATCATCGTCCTCGAGTCACCGTCGAGCACACTGGCGCTGCGCAACCAGCTGCGGCTGTCTGCGCCCGGCAGCTACTACTTCGGCGCCGGCGGCGGCCTCGGCTTCGGCCTCGCGGCGGCGATCGGGGTCCAGCTCGCCCAGCCCGACCGCCCGGTCGTCTGCGTCCTCGGCGAGGGCTCCGCCCAGTACGCGATCACGGCGTTCTGGAGCGCCGCGACCTACCACGTTCCGGTCACCTTCTTGGTCCTCCGCAACGAGGAGTACGCGATCCTCAAATGGTTCGCCGACATCGAAGAGGTCAAGGGTGCGCCGGCGCTCGACCTGCCGGCCCTGAAGGTCGCCCAGGTCGCGGCCGGCTACGGCGTCGGCTCACAGATCGTCGAGTCCCGCGACGAGCTCCACTCGGCCCTCGAAGACTCGATCGCCGCCGAGAGCCCGAGGGTGATCGAGGTCCCGGTCGCGCCCGGCATGCACCTGTTTTGATGGCGGCCCAGGTCGAGAGCCTGGCGCCGGAAACCGCGGGCTTCGCCCCGGACCGAGTCCCCGACGAGCTCGCCGACGGCACCGCGCAGCCTCTGCGCGGCGACCTCGAGCAGCTCGTCGGAGAAGACCGCGTCCTCGGCCGCGTCAGCGACCTCGTCCGCTACGCCTCCGACGCCAGCCCCTACCGGCTGATCCCCAGGGCCGTGGTGATGGCCCACGATGCCGAGGACGTCGGCGCAGTCCTCGCCTACGGTCGCGAGAAGGAGATTCCGGTGACGCTGCGATCCGGCGGCACCAGTCTCAACGGCCAGGGCCAGGGCGCCGGCATCCTCGTCGACGTCCGCCGCCACTTCACCGGGGTCGAGGTCCTCGATGGGGGTGAGCGCGTCCGGGTCCACCCCGGCACGGTCCTCGGCCACGCCAACCGTGTGCTCGCCCCGTATGGGCGCAAGCTCGGTCCCGACCCGGCGAGCACCGACATCGCAACGGTCGGCGGCGTGATCGCCAACAACTCCGGCGGCATGCGCTGCGGTGTCGTCCGCGACTCCTATTCGACCGTCGAAGAGCTGACCTTCGTCCTGCCCTCGGGGACGACGATCGACACCGGCGCCGCCGGCGCAGCCGAGAAGTTCGCCACCGCCGAGCCGGCCCTCGCCGAGGGTCTGGCCCAGATCCGCGACGAAATCCGCGCCGATACAGAATTGACCGAGCGCATACGCCGGAAGTTCGAGATCAAGAACACGACCGGCTACCGGCTCTGCGCCTTCCTCGACGCCGACCTGCCGCTCGAGATCTTCCGCCGGCTGCTGGTCGGCTCCGAGGGCACGCTCGCCTTCATCGCCGACTCGGTGTTCAGGACCGTGCCCCAGCCGCCGCGGACGACGACAGCCTGGCTGCACTTCCCCGGGCTCCACGAGGCCTGCGCGCCGGTGCCGGATCTGGTCGCCGCCGGCGCCACCGCGGTCGAGATGATGGTTGCCCCGGCGCTGATCGTCGCCGCCTTCAACATGTCCGGCACTCCGGAGGAATGGAAGACGCTGCCGCCCGAGTCGGCGGCGCTGCTGGTCGAGTTCGGCGGCGCCGACGACGCCGAGCTCGACGCCCACGAGCGGGTCGCGGCCGAGGTCATCGCCAAGCACGAGCTGATCTCCGAGCCCGTCTTTGCCCGCGACCCCGAGACCGTCGAGCTCAACTGGCGGGTGCGCGAAGGGCTCCACGGCCTGCTCGGCAAGATGCGCCCCGAGGGCACCTCGCTGATCATCGAGGACGTATGCGTGCCCCCGGCGCGGATCGCCGACTCGGCCGAGGACATCAGGGCGCTGCTCGGCGAGCACGGCTTCCTGACCGGTGTCGCCGGCCACACCTCAGCCGGAAACCTCCACTTCATGCTCACGCCGGACTTCACCAAGCCCGAAGACCTCGAGCGCTACGAGAAGTTCATGGAGGGCCTGGTCGAGCTGATCCTCGACAAGTACGACGGCTCGCTCAAGGCCGAGCACGGCACCGGGATCAACATGGCGCCCTACGTCGAGCGCGAGTGGGGCGCCAAGGCGACCGAGCACATGTGGCGGGTCAAGGCGCTCGCCGATCCGGACGGGGTCCTGAGCCCGGGAGTCCTGCTCAACCGCGACCCCGGCGTCCATCTGCAGAACCTCAAGTCGACGCCACCTGTCGAAGAGATCGCCAACGCCTGCGTCGAATGTGGCTTCTGCGAGCCGGTCTGCCCGAGCCGCAACCTGACGACGACGCCGCGGCAGCGGATCGTCCTGCGCCGCGAGATGGCGCGCCAGCCGGCCGAGTCGGCGGTGCGCGAGGCGCTGATCGCCGAGTACGAGTACGACGCGGTCGAGACCTGCGCCGCCGACGGCAGCTGTGCCAGCGCATGCCCGGTCGGCATCGATACCGGCAAGCTGGTCAAGGAGCTGCGCGCCGAGGAGGCCTCACCGCGGGCCGAGCGCTCGGCGCTGGCGGCGGCGAAGCGCTGGGCGTCGGTCGAGCGCGCCGCGCGCACGGGGCTGCGGGTCGGCGGCGGCGCGGCCCAGCTCTCGAAGCGGGGCAAGGCGCTGCCGAAGGCGGCCGGCAAGCTGCCCAAGACGGCGCGCGAGGGCGCCGTCGCGGTCTACCTGCCCGCCTGCATCAACCGTATCTTCGGCAACCCGCGCGGCAGCGATCGCAAGATCGGCTTGCCGCAGGCGCTGGTCGGGGTCTCGGCGCGGGCGGGGATGCCGGTCTGGATACCCGACGACGCCGCCGGACACTGCTGCGGGACGCCGTTCCATTCCAAGGGCCGCCGTCAGGCCCACGCCTGGATGGCAGGCCACACCGCCGAGGCGCTCTGGCGCTGGAGCGGCGAGGGCGAGCTGCCGGTCGTGATCGACGCCAGCTCCTGCACCAACGGCATCGTCGCCGAGATGCCCGAGGCGCTCGCCGACGAATGGAAGGAGCGCCTGGCGAAGGTCGAGGTGCTCGACTCGGTCGCCTGGGGCGAGCGCCTGCTCGACAAGCTCGAAGTCAAGGCGCCGGCCGCATCGGCGACGGTCCACCCCACCTGCTCGGCACGCCACCTCGGCGTCGACCGCGGCCTGCTCGCGCTCGCGGGCGCGCTCGCCGAGGAGGTCTTCGTCCCGCCCACCGCGACGTGCTGCGGCTTCGCCGGCGATCGCGGCCTCCTGCATCCCGAGCTGACCGAGTCGGCGACCGAGGCGGAGGCCGCGGAAGTCGACGGCCGCGCGTTCGACCTGCACCTCTCCAGCAACCGCACCTGCGAGATCGGCATGGAGCGGGCTACTGGCAGGATGTACGAGTCGATCGTCTTCCCCCTCGAGGAGCTGACCCGCCCCAAAGGAGCCGCATGAAGCTCGAAGGCATTCACCACATCACGGCGATCACCGAGAACGGGCAGAAGAACGTCGACTTCTACGTCGGCGTCATGGGCCTTCGCCTGGTCAAGAAGACCGTCAACCAGGACGACCCCACCGTCTACCACCTGTTCTACGCCGACGAGAAGGGCAGCGCCGGATCCGACCTCACCTTCTTCGAGTTCCCGGGCGTGCCCCAGGGCCGCGCCGGCGACGGCATGGTCCACCTGATCCGCCACAGGGTCGCGTCCCAGGAGGCGCTCGACTTCTGGGCCGAGAGGCTCGCGTCGCACGACGTCGCGACCGAGACCGTCGATGGGCAGCTCCGCTTCGAGGACCCCGAGGGCCTCGGCCACGCGCTGAAGATCGACGACACCGACGACCTGCCTCTGATCGCCGAGCACCCCGAGATTCCGTCGGAGATGGCGCTGCGGGGCTTCGACGGCGTCCGCGCCTATTCCGGCAACCCCCAGGCGAGCCGGGCCCTCTTCGAAGACGCCCTCGCCTTCGAGCCCAAGGACGAGGGCTGGGAAGCCCGCGGCAATGGCCGCGGCGGCTTCTACCACTACGACACGCCGCCGCCCGAGCCCGGGCTCCAGGGGGCCGGCACAGTCCATCACGTCGCCTGGGCCTCGGCGATGGACGAGCACGACGAGTGGCGCCACCGCGTGATCCGCGGCGGCGGCCGGCCGACCGGGATCATCGACCGCTTCTACTTCCGCTCGATCTACTTCCGCGAGCCGAGCGGCGTGCTGTTTGAGATCGCCACTCTCGGTCCCGGGTTCACGGTCGACGAGCCGCTCGGCACGCTCGGCGAATCACTGTCGCTGCCGCCCGACTACGAGCACCTGCGAGACGAGGTCGAAGCCAACCTCCGCCCGATATCGAACCCGCGCACCGCCGAGAAGGCTTGAGCGAGCTCGTAGCGGAGGTGCGGGAGCCGTCGGGCGAGCCCGAAGGGGCGCTGATCCTGCTCCACGGCCGCGCCACAGACGAGCATGACCTCTACCCGTTCCTCGACTTTCTCGACCCCGAGAAGCGCCTCTTCGGCATCACCCCGGGCGGGCCGTTCACGGACCAGCCCCCTGGCGGGCGCCACTGGTACGCGGTCAAGGAGATCGGCTATCCCGAGCCCCAGACCTTTGCCCAGGGCTACGAAGCGCTGACGAGCTTCCTCGACGAGAAGCTCGCCAAGCGCGGCATCGACTGGTCGCGGACGGTGATCGGGGGCTTCAGCCAGGGCGCGGTGATGTCCTACGCGCTCGGGCTCGGCAAGGGACGGCCGAAGCCCGCCGGGATCCTGGCGATGAGCGGCTTCATCCCCACGGTCTATGGCTGGGAGCCCGACCTCGCCTCGCGCAAGAACCTGCCGGTAATGATCACCCACGGCGAGCTCGACCCGGTGATCTCGGTCGAGTTCGGCTGGCGCGCCCGCGACCTGCTGATCGAGGGCGAGCTCGACGTCACCTATCTCGAGAGCCGCATGGCGCACACAATCGACCCGCGCGTGATTCCCGAGCTGACCGAATGGGTCAGGGAGCGGATCCCGCCGCCTGGCCGGCCGCCTCGGCCTTGAGCTCCTCGGTGACCTTCTTGCGGTCGCCGCCGTCGGAGCCGGCCTTCTCGATCGCCGCGAGCAGCAGCTCCACCGAAGCCCTTCCAGGGTCGGCGCCGTGGACCGAGGGCGCGTCGACGAGGCTGGAGACACTGAGGCCACCCGGGATCGGGCCGAGGACGATCTGGGCGATGTCGGCGAGATTGGTGATCGGCAGCGACGTGCGGCTGGCGCCCTCGTCGAGGTCGCCGATGTAGGCGATCGTCGAAGCGTCCTCGTTTGCCTGGCGAGCATTGGCCGCCGTCACGACCGGCGACCAGCCGCCCCCGCCACCTGTGTCGTCCAGGACCTTGAGCTCGATCGGGTGGCTTCCGGCCTTGCCGCCGGCGCGGGCGAGCGCCTGCTCGGCGGCGGCGGCGACTTCCTTGCCCTTCGGCGCCTGCGGGCCGCTCAGTGGGACACTCAAATAGACGGCGAGCGGCGCGTCGGAGCTGACGCCGCCGCCCGACGCCGCGCAACCGGCGATCGCAAACGCGGCGGTCGCCGCGAGCCCCGCGAGCAACCTCAACCGAAGAACACCTCGGCCTCGCTGTAGAGCGATTCGGGGACGAGCTTGAGCTCGGCGGTCGCCTCGCCCAAGGCGACGAGCTCGATGTCGGTCGAGCGCAGCGAGGTCATCATGCCCCAGTCCCCGTTGTGCGCGGCGTCGATTGCGTGCAGGCCGAAGCGGGTCGCCAGAACCCGGTCGAAGGCCGTCGGGGTGCCGCCGCGCTGGACATGGCCGAGGACCGTCGCCCGCGCCTCGTGGCCGGTGCGCGTCTCGATCTCGCCCTCGAGCCAGTGGGCGACGCCGCCGAGGCGGACGTGCCCGAAGGCGTCGGTCGGAGCGTCGCCGGCCTCCGGAATCCCACCCTTGGGCTGGGCGCCCTCGGAGACGACGATGATCGGCGAGTAGTGGCTCTCGTAGCGCTGCTCGATGTACTCGCAGACCTTCTCGATCTCGAACTCGATCTCGGGGATGAGGATCACGTTGGCGCCGCCGGCGACCCCGGCGTGGAAGGCGATCCAGCCGGCGTGACGGCCCATGACCTCGACGATCAGGGCGCGCTTGTGGCTCTCCGCGGTCGTGTGCAGGCGGTCGATCGCCTCCATCGCGATATTGACCGCTGTATCGAAGCCGAAGGTGTAGTCGGTGGCGCCGAGATCGTTGTCGATCGTCTTCGGCACCCCGACGACCTTGACGTCCTGCTCTGAGAGCTTGCTGGCGACACCGAGCGTGTCCTCGCCTCCGATCACGATCAGCCCGTCGACTCCGTCGGCTTCGAGGTTGGAGACGAGCTTCTCGACGCCCCCCTCCTCTTTCATCGGGTTGGTCCTCGACGAGCCGAGGATCGTGCCGCCCCGCGGCAGGATCCCGCGCACCTCCGGCACACCCAGCGGATTGGCGTCCCCCTCGAGTGGCCCCCGCCAGCCGTCGCGATAGCCGACGAACTCATGGCCGTAGACCCCGACGCCCTTGCGGACAATCGCGCGGATCACCGCGTTGAGGCCGGGGCAATCGCCGCCGCCGGTGAGGACACCGATCTTCATCGCCTAATCCTACGGCGCTAGTCGCGTGCCTCGAGGGCCTGGAAGGCCTCGGTGCGGCTCTCGTATCCACCGAGGCGGTAGATCAGCCCATCGCGCATCTTTCCGCCCTGGTGGAGACTGACCTCGATCTGGGCTCCGGTTCCCTTCATCACAAGGCTGGCGAGGACGAAAACGACGAAATTGTCTCCACGCTCCTCGAAGTGCAGTAGCACGACCTCGGTCGACTCCCAGCCATCCTCCTTGTGGGACCAGAAGCGGCGCATTCCCTCGTGGCCTCGGTAGATCGCATCAAAGCCGCTCAAGCCGGCGCTGGGGATGTATTCGATCTCGTCGTGGAAGCAGCTGATCCACTCATCAGGCTTCCCCGGGCCCCACAAGTCGTACATGTGCCGGACCAGCTCTTCGGTCGGGGATGGTTCAGCAGGCTTGCCGTTCGTCTCAGCCGGTTCGGCGTTCAGTAGCTCGATCGACGACGCCGCACGGTGGCCGTTGGTCTTGGCCAGATCCCCGGAATGGTGCGCGTAGCTGCCTGGTCCGCGACGGCGGGCCCGGGCCAGTGCTTCCTCGGCCTGGTCGAGCAGCCGTCGCGCGCTGGGGACCGTGCGATCGCCGATGCTGCTCGAGCCGATGCTGAAGGTGATCTCGATCGTTTCCCGCGTCCGGTCGAGCACCAACGGCGAGGAGAACGCCTCCCGTAGGTTCTCGGTCGTGGGCAGCGTCCCGGGCGCGAGATCAACCTCTTCGCAAACGACGAGGAACTCGTCGCTCCCCACTCTGGCCAGAGTGTCGGCATCGCGGGTGCAGGAGCGGAGGC
>JAWVFN010000078.1:0-13828 GCA_033855935.1 Solirubrobacterales bacterium
GACCAAGCAGGCCGACCTGGCCAAGGCTCTGGTCGAGAAGCGAGCCGAGCTGGTCAAGGCCAACGCCGAGCTGATCCAGGGCGAGGCCCATCTCAACGAGGTCCGGGCCCAGCTCCAGCGGTCCCTCATCGTCCTCCGCGACCGCCTGATCGAGATCTACAAGTCGAACCAGCCCGACATGATCAGCATCATCCTCGAGCAATCGAGCTGGTCCGACGTCGAGGCCACCAGTGAGTACCTCGACCGGATCCAGAACAACGACAAGACGGTCGTCGACCGCGTCCACAGCCTCCGCGACGAGGTCCAGCACCAGGTCGAGCTGCTGACCGAAGCCCGCAACACCGTCGAGGCCGCCAAGCAGGCGATCGTCGGCCAGCGCCGGGAGCTCGCTCAGACCAAGCGGTCGCTTCTCGCGCAGCGTTCGCAGCTCGTCGCCGCCCGTCACGCGCGTGAGGGCGTCCTCCAGCGGCTGCGCTCGCAGGCGTCCTCGCTTTCGGGCGCGCTCAACGGGCCCCTCAGCGGCGGCGAGACCGTCCCCTCTTCGCCCGGGCACGCCGGGCTGGTCAACGGAGAGGCCGTGGCGCCGGCCAACGCTCCGCAGGCCGTCGTCGACGTGATCAACGCCGCCAACCAGATCAACAGCCTGCCCTACCTCTGGGGCGGCGGCCACGGCTCCTTCGACTCGCCCAGCGGCTACGACTGCTCCGGCTCGGTCAGCTTCGCGCTCCACGGCGGCGGCTTGCTTTCGAGCCCGCTCGATTCGACCGGGCTCAGCACCTGGGGATCAGCTGGATTCGGAACCTGGATCACGGTCTTCGCCAACTCCGGCCACGCCTATATGTACGTCGCCGGTCTGCGCTTCGACACCGGCGGAAACGGCGGCGGCTTCGGCCCTCGCTGGCACTCCGATCTGCGCGACAACGCCGGCTTCATCGCCCGCCATCCCAGCGGCTATTAGCCTCAAATCGAATACTCCGGCCAGGTTCGGGTAAGCGCCGGACATGGCCGATTCCCGTCTGGCCCCTGGAGTCGTGCTCGGTCGCTACCGCTTGGAGCGGCTGCTCGGCACGGGCGGCATGTCCTCGGTTTGGAAGGCGCGCGACGAGCGACTCGGTCGCCCGGTGGCGGTCAAGATCCTCTCCGAGACCCTGGCCCTCGATTCGTCCTTCGTAAAGCGCTTCGCCCGCGAGGCGCGTGTGGCCGCCGGGCTCTCGCACCCGAACCTCGTCGGCGTCTACGACTTCAGCGCCGACATCCCGCGCCCCTACATCGTCAGCGAATACATCGAGGGCGGCACGCTCGCCGAGCGACTCGAATCGGGGGGTGCGATCGACGCCGAGGCGCTGGCGCGGCAGCTGCTCAGCGCCCTCGAGCACATCCACCAAGCCGGGGTGATCCACCGCGACGTCAAGCCCGCCAACGTGCTGATCGATCCCGACGGCCGCAGCCGGCTGACCGACTTCGGCGTCGCCCAGCCCGGCGGGGGCACGCGGATGACCGAGACCGGCAAGGTCTTCGGCACCCTCGGCTACATGGCGCCCGAGGTCAGGCAAGGGGCCGACGCGGACGAGCGCTCCGATCTCTACTCGGCGGGGGTCGTGATCGCGGAGGCGACCGGCGATCACGGGCCGGCCGACTTGAGGGCGCTCGCGGCGCGGCTGCAAGCCGAGGATCCGCAGCGCCGCCCGCGCTCGGCGGGCGCGGCGCTGGCGCTGCTCGACTCCGGCCAGCAGGGCACCGCGGTGCTGACCGCGCCGACGGCTGTCGCCAGGACGCCGCGGCGCGGCCGCCGGCGGGTCTTCCGGCAGGCGCTGCTGGCGATCGCCATCCTCGGCGCCGGGCTGGCGCTCGCCCAGGTCTTGGGCGGAGGTGGCGACGGCAACTCGGCGTCGGCCGGCGCCGACAAGAAGCCACGCCCGCGGGTGGTGACCGCGCCGGCGCCCGACCCGGTCACGGTGATCCAGACCGAGACCGTCCCGACCACGCCGACGACAACCGACCCCTGCGGCGCCTTGCGCGCCAGCGGCGGCATCCCCCCGGACCAAAAGGCGCTCGAGAAGATTCAGAAGGCCTGCGAGCAGGCGACGAAACACGCCGCTGATCAGGGTGGATCCATCCCGCCCGGCCACCAGCCGGGGGGCCCGCACGGGGCGGGGGATTGAGCCCTCGAGCCCATCTCATCCTTTAGTCGCACGGACTCAGATTTCTTGACATCACTTACATAGCTAGGTAGGATTTACGCATGCAAGAAGACCGTTTTACGACCAAGGCCCAAGAGGCCGTGGCGGCCGCGCAGCGCCTCGCCTCCGATTCATCGAACCCCGAGGTGGCACCGGTCCACCTCATCCTCGCCCTGCTCGGGCAGGACGACGGCATCGCGATCCCGGTTCTGCAGCGGCTCGGCGTCGACCCGGCGACCGCTCGGCAGCGGGCTCAGGAAGCGATCGACAACCTCCCCCGCCTCAGCGGCAACGACGTACCCGACATCAGGCCGACGAAGGAGTTCGTCTGGGTCATCCAGCAGGCCGAGAAGGAGGCGCAGGCGCTCGCCGACGAGTACATCTCGGCCGAGCACTTCCTCCTCGCCCTCGCCCAGAGCAAGTCGGGCGTCTCCGATCTTCTGCCCCCGCGCGACGAGCTGCTGAAGGCGATCAACGAGGTCCGCGGCCCGCACCGGGTCACGTCGCAGAGCCCCGAGGAGAGCTACGGCGCGCTCGAGAAGTACGGCGTCGATCTGACCGCAGAAGCCGAGCAGGGCAAGCTCGATCCGGTCATCGGCCGCGACGAGGAGATCCGCCGGGTGATCCAGGTGCTCTCTCGGCGGACCAAGAACAACCCGGTGCTGATCGGCGACCCCGGCGTCGGCAAGACGGCGATCGTCGAGGGCCTCGCGCAGCGGATCGTCTCCGGCGATATCCCCGAGAGCCTCCGCGACCGTCGTGTGGTCGCGCTCGACATCGGCAGCCTGCTCGCCGGCGCCAAGTACCGCGGCGAGTTCGAGGAACGGCTCAAGGCCGTGCTGAAGGAGGTCCAGGCCGAGGAGGGCCGCATCGTCCTCTTCCTCGACGAGCTCCACACGATCGTCGGCGCCGGCGCCTCCGAGGGAGCCGTCGACGCAGCCAACATGCTGAAGCCGATGCTCGCCCGCGGCGAGCTGCGCATGGTCGGCGCGACGACGCTCGACGAGTATCGCCAGCACATCGAAAAGGACGCCGCCCTCGAACGCCGCTTCCAGCCCATCTTCGTCGGCGAGCCCGACATCAACGACACAATCGCGATCCTCCGCGGACTGAAGGAGCGCTACGAGGTCCACCACGGCGTGCGCATCTCCGATGCCGCGATCGTTGCCGCCGCCACCCTCTCCGAGCGCTACATCGCCGACCGCTTCCTGCCCGACAAGGCGATCGACCTGATCGACGAGGCGGCCTCGCGGCTGAAGATCGAGATCGACTCGATGCCGACCGAGATCGACGTCCTCGAGCGGCGCATCCAGCAGCTCGAGATCGAGCGCGAGGCGCTGAAGAAAGAGACGGACAAGACCTCGAAGGAGAGGCTCGCCGCGATCGAGGCCGAGCTCTCCGAGCTGCGAGAGCGCTCATCGGAGATGAAGGCGCGCTGGCAGAACGAGAAGAGCGCGATCGAGGCGATCAAGGCCGCCAAGGCGGAACTCGAAGAGGCGGGACGCGAGGTCGAGCGCGCCGAGCGCGACGGCGACCTCGAACGCGCCGCGCAGCTCCGCTATGGGCGCATCCCCGAGCTCGAGAGTCTCGTCGCCGAGCAGGAAGAGAAGCTCCACGAACTGCACGAGGCCGGCGGCACGATGCTGACCGAAGAGGTCACCGAGGAGGACATCGCCGAGGTCATCGGCAAGTGGACCGGAATCCCGGTTTCGCGCTTGCTCGAGGGCGAGGTCGAGAAGCTGATCCACATGGAGGAGCGTCTGCACGACCGGGTCGTCGGCCAGGAGGAGGCAGTCACCGCGGTCGCCGGAGCGCTGCGACGCTCGCGCGCCGGCCTCTCCGACCCCAACCGGCCGATCGGCTCCTTCCTCTTCTGCGGTCCGACCGGCGTCGGCAAGACCGAGCTGGCCCGAGCGCTGGCCGAGTTCATGTTCGACTCCGAGCAAGCGATGATCCGCATCGACATGACCGAGTACATGGAGAAGCACACCGTGGCCCGGTTGATCGGAGCTCCCCCTGGCTACGTCGGCTACGAGGAGGGCGGCCAGCTGACCGAGGCCGTGCGCCGCCGCCCCTACGCGGTCGTGCTCCTCGACGAGATCGAGAAGGCCCACCCCGACGTCTTCAACGTCCTGCTGCAGATCATGGACGACGGCCGCCTCACCGACGGCAAGGGCCGCACGGTCGACTTCACCAACACCGTCCTGATCATGACCTCGAACGTCGGCTCTCAGTTCATCGTCAGCGAGGACGACCCGGAGGAGATCCAGCACAAGGTCGAAGAAGCCCTTGCCGCGAGCTTCCGGCCCGAGTTCCTCAACCGGATCGACGACATCGTCATCTTCAAGCGCCTCTCCGAGGACGACCTGAAGCAGATCGTCGAGCTCCAGGTCAACCAGCTCGTCAAACGGGTCTCCGAGCGCGGCATCAGCATCGAGCTCACCGACAAGGCGCGGGCACTGCTCGCCGAGCGCGGCTACGACCCGACCTACGGCGCCCGGCCGCTGAAGCGTGTGATCCAGAAGGAGCTCGTCGACAAGCTCGCGCTGAAGGTGCTCGAGGGCGAGTTCGCCGAGGGCGACACGGTTGTGGTCGACGTCAACAAGGGCGAGCTGAGCTTCAGCAAAGCCGACGCGCCGGTCGAGCCCGAACCCGAGCCGGAGAAGACCGCCGCCTAGGAGCTAGGGTTGGGGCATCGCGGAGAGGCTCCTCCATAGCGAGCGGCGCGGGCGGGTACTGATCGTCACCCTCGCGAATCCGCCGCTCAACTTCATGAACCGCCAAATGGTCGACGAGCTCGAAGAGCTGGTCGAATCCATAGAGGGAGATGTCAAGCTCGGCGCCGTCGTCCTCACCGGTGGAGTCGAGGGCAGCTTCGTCACCCACTACGACATCGCGGAGATCGTCTCCGGGGTGCACGAGGTCCCCGGTCCCCGGCCCGGAGCACGCGCAGCCGGGGCGCTTTTGCGTTCGGTGGGCGGGCTCGATCGCGTGCCCGGCGCCAGGGCGGCGTTCAGCCGCACCCCGGTGCATGGCTTGTTCGAGCTGCGCGCGATCCACGAGCTGTTCCTCCGCATGAACCACATGGACAAGGTTTTCATCGCGGCGATCAACGGCACCGCGACCGGAGGCGGCTGCGAGCTGGCATTGGCCTGCGACATCCGCATCTCGGCCACGGGGTCGCACCGGATCGGGCTGCCCGAGATGACGATCGGCTTCCCGCCGGGGGCCGGTGGGACCCAGCGGCTCTCGCGCCTGGTCGGGCCGGGGCGCGCGCTGGAGATGATGCTCGAAGCACGAACGCTCGATCCCGAGGAGGCGCTGCAGCTCGGCCTCGTCCACCGGTTGACCGCGCCGGAGCGACTGCTGGACGACGCGATCGCGACCGCGGAGCGGATGGGGAGGCGGTCGCCTGCGGCGGTCAAGGCGCTCAAGCACGATGTCTACGAGGGCGCGTCGCGGCCGCTCGAGCAGGGTCTGGCGATCGAGGCCAAGTGGTTCCTGGCGGCCTCGTCGGCGGACGAGTCACTGAAGCTGATGGAGGCGTACGTCGAGCAGGTGGACCGGGACGGGGCGGCACCCTGGGCTAGCGAGGAGGGCGCCCGGCCCTGGCGGGAAGGGACCGTGACGGGCGAGGACTAATACTCCGGCGCCGCCGCGCCGCTCGGGCGCCGCGCGACACCGGTGATCAGAGGCCTGACGATCGGCGGCGCCTTCGGCAGCTTGGCGCGGTCGAGGCGCTCGATCCAGAAGCCGGCCTCGGCGAGGGTCTCACCGGTCGGACGGTTGGGATGGCAGCCGCCGGCGAGCCAGCCCCATGGCCGCTCGAAGAAGTCCTGCGCGCGGGTGACGCCGCCCTGGCCGCGGACGTGCTCGAGGTAGAGCAGAGCGCCGCCGTCGGCGAGCACGCGCTTGACCTCGGCCACGGCGCGAACCGGGTCTTCGACCGTGCAGAGGACGAGGGTCGAAACGACGGTGTCGAAGCTGCCGTTGTCGAAGGGCAGGTCCTCGGCCGGCGCCTCGATCACGTCGACCTTGCCGACCGCTGGAGGCTCCTCCTCGACGAGCTTGCGCAGGCGCTTGGCCATGTGGGGGTCGGGCTCGGCGAGCACCAATTCGGTCACTGCGTCCGTGTAATGGGGCAGGTTGTGGCCGGTCCCGGCGCCGATCTCGAGGGTCCGGCCCGTTGCCTGAGCGACGAGGCTGCGGCGCATGTCGGCGAGCCCGGCCTTCTCGGTGCCGGCGAGCATCCGGTCGTAGAGGCGGGCGAAGATCGGATGCCCAGGCACGCCGCCATGATATGAGTCAGCCCCGATCGTGAAAACACGACGAGAAGAGGAGAGGCAATGCCGATCTACGTGATGCTCACCAACCTGACTTCGGATGGCGTTCAGACGCTGAAGAACAACCCGAACCGGGTTCAGGAGGTAAACAAGGAAGTCGAGCAGCTTGGCGCCAAGGTCCTGGATCAATGGGCGACGCTGGGCCAGTACGACTTCATCACCATCGTCGACGCGCCCGACACCGAGACGATGGCCAAGGTCTCGGTCGAGCTCGGCTCGCGCGGGACGATGTCGAGCCAGACCCTGGCCGCGCTTCCCGCCGGCGACCTGGCCAAGGCGCTGTGATCCCGACGATTACCCCAAGCCGGCCCCGGACGCGAAGCGGAGGAGCCGGCGCTTGAAGGTATTGGTCGTCGGAGCGGGAGGGCGCGAGCACGCGATCGTTCGCGCGCTGGCCCGCTCCGAGCGGGCGACGGAGATTCTCTGCGCGCCCGGCAATGCCGGCATCGCCGCCGACGCACGGCTGCTCGACGTAGGCGCCGAAGACGTCGAGGGGATCGTCGCGGCGGCGAGCGCCGAAGCGGCGGACCTCGTCATCGTCGGGCCGGAGGTGCCGCTGGTCGGCGGCGTCGTCGACCAGCTCGAGGCCGCGGGCATACCGGCCTTCGGCCCCTCCGCCAAGGCGGCCAGGCTCGAGGGCTCAAAAGCACACGCGAAGGAGGCGATGGCCGAGGCGGGAGTCCCGACCGCGGAACACGTGGTGTTTCGAACCAGGGAGGAGGCGCTCGCAGAGCTCACCGGCGCCGCCTATCCGTGCGTGCTCAAGGCCGACGGGCTCGCCGCGGGCAAGGGGGTGATTATCTGCGAGAGCGAGCCGGCGGCTCGCGAGGCGATCGAAGCTTTCTTCGTCGAGGAGCGGTTCGGCTCGACCGAAGTCGTGCTCGAGGAGTTCCTCACGGGGGAAGAACTGTCCTTGCTGGCCCTCTGCGACGGAGAGAACGTTGTCCCGCTCGCCCCGGCGCAGGACTACAAGCGAATCGGCGACGGAGACGCCGGGCCCAACACCGGCGGCATGGGGAGCTATTCGCCTGTCCCGGATATCGACTCGGCGCTGGTCGAACGGATCGTGGACGCCGTCCACAGGCCGATCGTCCGGCTATTGGCCGAGCGTGGAAACCCCTTCCACGGAGTCCTCTACGCCGGCCTGATGATGCAGCCCGACGATGCCTTCCACGTCCTCGAATTCAACACGCGCTTCGGCGACCCCGAGACCCAGGCCGTGCTGCCGCGGCTGGGCTCCGATCTGATTGACCTCTGCCTCGCCTCGCGCGAGCCCGGGGGGCTGAACGGCGTCACCGCCGACTTCTCCGACGACTGGGCCGTGACGCTCGTCCTCGCCTCGGCCGGCTATCCCGCCTCCTCTTCGAAGGGCGATGTCATCACCGGCCTCGAGCAGGCCGCCGAGGTCGCCGAGGTCACCCACGCGGGCACGGCGGAGGCCGACGGTGAGATCGTCACCGCCGGTGGCCGCGTGCTCAACGTCACCGGGCTCGGCCCGACCCCCGCCGACGCCCGCCGGCGGGCTTACGATGCAGCCGAGAAGATCGAGTTCGAGGGCAAGCAGATGCGAACCGACATCGCCCTGCGCGCGGTCGAGCGGGTCGCGACCGGCTAGCCTGGCGGCCCTGTAAAAGAGGAAACCGTGGGAACCGAAGAGACACCCGAAGCCCCAGCAACCACCGAGTCCGCCGACCTCGAGCCGATGCCCGAGGTCGAGGCCGCCTTCGAGGAGATCGAGGTCGATGCGCCGCGGGTCGGGATCATCATGGGCTCGCGCAACGACAAGCCCAAGATGCAGCCGGCGGGCGAGGCGCTGCACGAGCTCGGGATTCGCTACGAGGTGCGGGTGATGAGCGCCCACCGCGACCCGGAGCTGGTTCGTGAGTACTGCCACGCGGCGAGGATGAGGGGCCTGAGGGTGATCATCGCCGGCGCGGGTATGTCGGCGGCGCTCCCCGGCGTCGCCGCCGCCCACACCGACCTGCCCGTGATCGGAGTTCCGGTCTCGGGCAAGAACCTCGGTGGGCTCGACGCCCTGCTCTCGGTAACCCAGATGCCCCCGGGCGTCCCGGTCGGCGCCGTCGCCATCGACGGTGCAAAAAATGCAGGGCTGCTCGCCGCCCGGATCATCAATTGCTGACCGCTGATAAGGGCCATTCCCGGAGAGCCCTGGACCGGCGGCCCCGGACGCGAAGCGGAGGAGCCGCCGGGTGATCTCGCGTTATACGCGAGATCGGATGGGCGCTGTCTGGACCCAGGAGCGGCGGATGGAGGCTTGGCTCGAGGTCGAGCTCGCCGCCACCGAGGCCTGGGCGCAGGAGGGCGTGGTGCCTAAGGAGGCCGCCGCAGCCGCGCGCGAGAAGGCCACATTCACCGTCGAGGCGGTGCAGGAGCGCGAGAAGACGACGGGCCACGATGTCGCCGCCTTCGTCGACGTCGTCGCCGAATCGGTCGGCGAGCATGGTCGCTGGATCCACTACGGGCTGACCTCATCCGATGTCCTCGACACGGCGACGGCGCTGCAGCTCCGCGACGCGGGCAAGATCATCGTCGACGGCGCCCGCGGCTTTCGCGACGCCCTCGTCGCCAAAGCTCGCGAGCACGCGGACACCATCTGCGTCGGGCGCACCCACGGCGTCCACGCCGAGCCGACGACCTTCGGGCTGAAGCTCGCGGGCTTCGCCTTCGAGGCCGATCGCAACCTGTTCCGGCTCGAGAACGCCTTCGACCAGCTCGCCTTCGGCGCGATCTCGGGCGCGGTCGGCACCAACGCCTCGGTACCGCCCTCGGTCGAGCAAAACGTGATGAACGCGCTCGGTCTCAAGCGCGAGGACATCTCGACCCAGGTCATCCCCCGCGACCGCCACGCGGTGCTGACGTCGCGGATCGCAATCGCGGGTGCGGGCCTCGAGCGCTTCGCCACCGAGATCCGCAACCTGCAGCGAACGGAGGTCCGCGAGGTCGAGGAGCCGTTCGGCTCCGGGCAGAAGGGCTCCTCGGCGATGCCCCACAAGCGCAACCCGATCCTCACCGAGCGGATCACCGGCCTGGCGCGGGTGCTCCGTGGCTACGCCCAGACGGGGCTCGAGAACGTCGCCCTCTGGCACGAGCGCGACATCTCGCACTCGGGCGCCGAGCGCGTGATCCTGCCCGACTCGACGATCCTCGTCGACTATATGCATGGGCTCGCGACGACGGTCGCCGAGGGCATGACCGTGCACGCGGACCGGATGCGCGAGAACCTCGAAATGACTCACGGGGCGCTGTTCAGCCAGCGAGCGCTGACCGCCCTGGTCGATTCGGGGATGAAGCGCGACGACGCCTACAGGCTCGTGCAGGAGTCGGCGCAGAAGGCATGGGACACCGGCACCCCGTTCCGCGAGCTGATCGGCGCCGCCGCACCCAAATTGTCAGCTGGCGATCTCGACGGCATTTTCGACTACGGCGCCTATCTCAAACACGTCCCCGAGCTCCTCGCCCGGCTCGACGAGCTCGATTAGGCTGGCCACGATGATCCTCTACACCTGCGGCTTGAAGTACAAGGGCGGAAACGTCGCCCACCCGTGTGCGCGGGCGCTGAACTCGCTCGACAAGGCCGGCTACGAGTACGAGCACCGCGTGGTCAGGGGCTACAGGCTGATGCCCTGGACCCGCTTGCGCCGTAACAGGGACCGCGCCGAGATCAAGGCTCTGAGCGGCACCAACGAGGTACCAGTCCTGGTGCTCGACAACGGCGAAGTCGTCTCGGGCTCGAGCCGGATCGCGCACTGGGCCAAGGAGCACCCGGCGGCGAAATAGTCAGGCCGGGACTGGCTCTCGCGCCGGTTCCCGCGAAAGCAGCGTCACGGGAGTCCCCTCGCGCGGCGACAAGGTGATGTTGCGGCGGGTCATGTGCTGGGCGCCGTCGCCACCCGCCGCCAGCCTGCAGCGGCGCAGGACCTCGGCGAGCACGATCCGCATCTCGAACTCGGCGAAGGCGGCGCCGAGGCAGCGGCGGACGCCGCCGCCGAACGGAATCCAGGCATAGGTGTCGGGCGGCGAATCGAGGAAGCGCTCGGGCTTGAAGGCGTAGGGATCGGGATAGACGTCGGGGCGCGTATGGGTCAGCCACATCGCCGGCGCCACGTCGGTGCCGGCCGGCAGCTCGAGCCCGTTGACGCTGAGGTCGGCGGAGAGGCGGCGGCCGGCGATCGGCACCACCGGGCGCAGCCGCAGGCCCTCGGAGATCGTCGCCCGCATGTACTCATCGCCGTCGTCCGCGGCGAGCTCGGCGACGAGCCGTTCGAGGGTGGCGGGGTTGCCGAGCAGAAGGTCGAAGGTCCAGGCAAGCGCCGTCGCGGTCGTCTCGTGGCCGGCGAGCAGCAGGGTCATCAACTGGTCACGGACCTCGGCATCGGTCATGCCATCGCCGTCCTCGAACTTTGCCGCGATCAGCGAGGAGAGGATGTCCTCGCGGCTCTCGAGATCGGCCTCAGCCCGGCGCTCGGCGATCAGCCCGAGCAGCTCGCGGTCGACGGCGCCGACGTGCTCCTGGAAGACAGCCCATGGGCCGTACTTGAAGCGCTGGGTGGCAAAGCCTGCCAGCTGCAGCATCGGCGACGCCGTGTCGCTGAGAACCTGGCCGAGCAGCGCTCGCAACCGAGCGAGCCGGGCCGGATCGGTGACCCCGAACACCGCGCCCAAGATCACCTCGAGCGTCACCGACTGCATCCGGGGATGGATCGGGAACGTGTCGCCGACCTTCCACGAGTCGATCTCGGTCGTGATCGCCTCGCGCATGACGGCCTCGTAGGAGCGCATGTGCTCGCCGTGGAACGGGGGCAGCATCACCTTGCGCCGCGCCATGTGGTCTTTGCCTTCGAGCAAGAGGATTGAGCGCGGGCCCATCACCGGCTCGAGCACGATGCTGCGCCCGGGGGGCATGCCGTTGGCGCGCTCCGTGTAGATCGCCTTGACCGCCTCCGGATCGGAGACCAGCACCATCGGCGTCTTGAAGCCGACGAAGATGACGCTGAAGGCCTCGCCGTATGTCCGCCGGCAGTCCTCCATGAACGGGATCGGCCTCAGCAGCCAGCGCAGAGTCTGGTGTAAGCGGGAACTTTTTGGGCCGGGGGGGAGCGCCATCATCCGTGAACGATATCTTCGCGGCATGGCTGCCACCGCGATCGCCGACCTCAAGCTCCACTCCTCGGGCAAGGTTCGCGAGATCTACGAGATCGAGGACGACCTGCTGATGGTCGCCTCGGACCGGATCTCGGCCTACGACGTGATCATGCCCAACCCGGTTCCCGACAAGGGCAAGGTCCTGACCCAGATGTCGGTGTTCTGGTTCGAGACCACCGGCGAGATCGTCCCCAACCACCTGCTCTCCCAGGACGTCCCCGAGGAGGTCGCGGGTCGCGCCCTGCGGGTGCAGAAGCTCGAGATGTACCCGGTCGAGTGCGTCGTCCGCGGCTATCTGTCGGGCTCGGGATGGAAGGAGTACCAGCAGACGGGCGAGGTCTGCGGGATCGCCCTGCCCGAGGGCCTGACCGAGTCGGCGAAGCTGCCCGAGCCGATCTTTACGCCCGCGACCAAGGCCGAGATCGGCGACCACGATGAGAACATCGACCTCCACCACGCCGCGGGCCTACTCGGCAGCCAGCAGCTCGCCGACGAGCTGAAGCGGATCTCGATCGAGCTCTACTCGCACGCCGCCGAGCACGCCGCAGAACGCGGGATCATCGTCGCCGACACCAAATTCGAGTTCGGCTCCTCGCCCGGCGCCGAAATCGTCCTCGGCGACGAGGTGCTGACCCCGGACTCCTCGCGCTTCTGGCCTGCCGCCGACTACGAGCCCGGCCGCGGCCAGGCCTCGTTCGACAAGCAGTACGTCCGCGACTACCTCGACGAGATCGGCTGGGACCACTCACCGCCGGCGCCCGAGCTGCCCGAGGAGGTCGTGCAGAACACGCGCGCCAAGTACATCGAGGCCTACGAGAAGATCACCGAGCGCGACTTCGGCGCCCGCTAGGCTGGGATGGTGAAGGCCAAGGTGCTGATCCGGCCCAAGCAGGGCATCCTCGATCCGCAGGGCAAGGCGGTCGAGGGGGCACTGCCGAAGCTCGGCTTCGAAGGCGTCACCGGCGTCCGCGTCGGCCGGCTGGTCGAGCTCGAGACCGACAACCCGGAGGCGCTACCCGAGCTCTGCGAGAAGCTGCTCGCGAACCCCTTGATCGAAGACTTCGAGGTGGTCATCGAAGATTGAAGTGGGGAGTGCTGCAATTCCCCGGTTCATGCGATGAGCGCGATGCGCTCTCCGCGTGCTTCAGGACAGGCGCAGAGGCAAAGCTCGTCTGGCACGAGGAGACCGACCTCAGCGGGCTCGACGCGATCGTCGTCCCCGGCGGCTTCAGCTACGGCGACTACCTGAGGGCGGGAGCGATTGCGCGCTTCTCGCCGGCAATGGAATCGGTTGCCGCCTTTGCGGCGGAGGGCGGCCCCGTGCTCGGAATCTGCAACGGCTTCCAGGTCCTCTGCGAGGCCGGCCTGCTGCCCGGCGCGTTGCTCGACAACGAGGGGCTGAAGTTCGTCTGCCGCCAGGTCGACCTCGTCGCCGAGGGCGCGCGCTCGCCGCTGCTCGCCGGAATCGACGCCGGCGAGCGCCTCTCGATCCCGGTCAAGCACGCCAGCGGCCGCTACTACGCGCCCGACGGCGAGCTCGACCGCCTCGAAGCCGAGGGGCGGGTTGCCTTCCGCTACGCCCCGGGCCACAACCCGAACGGCTCGGTCCGTGACATCGCCGGCGTGGTCAATGACTCCGGCAACGTCCTGGGATTGATGCCCCACCCCGAGCACGCCGTCGACCCGATGACGGGCTCGGACGACGGCCTGAAGCTCTTCCTTTCGGTAGAGGAAGTCCTGGTATGAGCGTGGCGGAACGGCCTGTTCACCAGGAGCTCGGGCTGACCGACTCCGAGTACGAGCTGATCGTCGAGAAGCTGCGCCGCGAGCCGAATCACTTGGAGCTGGCGATGTTCTCGCTGCTCTGGTCCGAGCACTGCGCCTACAAGCACTCGCGCAAGCTGTTGGCGAAGCTGCCGACCGACGGGCCACGCGTGGTGATGGGACCTGGCGAGAATGCCGGCGCCGTCGACATTGGCGACGGCCACGCGGTCGCCTTCAAGGTCGAATCGCACAACCACCCGAGCGCGGTCGAGCCGTTTCAGGGCGCGGCGACGGGGGTCGGCGGCATCCTCCGCGATGTCTTCGCGATCGGCGCCCGCCCGATCGCGGTGCTCGACAGCCTTCGCTTCGGGGAGTTCA
>JAWVFN010000079.1:0-3110 GCA_033855935.1 Solirubrobacterales bacterium
CCACTCGGCCAGCTCTTCGGCGGTGTCGAGGAAGTCGACGTCGGGATGGACCGGCGTCACCTGATTCTCGGCCTTGACCACGTCGCCGATCACCAGCGCCTTCGACTGCTCGCGCACGCGCCGGAACAGCGTCTGCTTCTCGGGGTCCTTGAGGTGGTGGACGGCGAGCACCGAGATCACCAGGTCCCACGGCCCGTCGGGCAGCGGGTCCTCCATGCGCGCGTGCTGGAGCTCGTCGTACTCGCCCCTCAGCCGGTAGATCATGTTCGAGTCGGAGTCGAGCCCGATCACCCAGGCATCGGGGTAGGCCTGGAGCAGCCGCTTGGTCGTCTCCCCGGTGCCGATGCCGAGCTCGAGCACCCGCGCCGGCGCCTCCGGGATCGCCTTGATCGCCTCCGCCTGGAGCTCGTCGAAGCGCGGCACCTCGCCCCGGATCTGATCCAGGTAGGTGTCGGGGTTCCAGTGAAATTGGGCGGCCAAGCTAAGGTGACTCTAGTGCCCGAACCAGCTCAAAAAGTCATCGATCTCGGCCGCCTCGCCCTCGACCACGGCCAGGGGCGGCGGCTCGACCTGCAGCTCGACCTCCGCCCGATCAAGCTCGGCGACGAGGAGTACGCCGTCGCCGCCGGGGGAGTACCCGCGAAGCTCGAGGTCTCGCGGACGATGGGGGGCTGGGCTCTGCACCTGACCTTCGCGGCGACGCTCGAGGGGACGTGCGTGCGCTGCCTGGGCCCGGCCGCGATCGAGCTCACCGTCGACGTCCGCGAGGTCGAGGAGTCGGCGAGCGAGGACGAGGAGCTCCACAGCCCCTACGTCGACGGCCTCAACGTCGACGTCGCGCGCTGGGCCGACGACTCGCTGATCCTCGAGATGCCCGCCCAGCCGGTCTGCCGCGAGGACTGCAAGGGGCTCTGCGCGGTCTGCGGCGAGTCGCTGAACGACGCCGATCCGGCCGCCCATCAGCACGAGAAGCCGCGCGACCCGCGCTGGGCGGCGCTTGATCGGCTCCGCAGCGACGAGTAGGCTCCCCACATCCGGGTCAGGGGCATACTTCTGGTGGTCCTCGCAGGGTTCGTACTCGCGGCGCCCGCCAGCGCTGCGACGGTGACTCTCGGTCAGGTGAGGCCTACGAGCGTGGCCGGGGCGTGCATGACCTGCACGGTTATCGAGTTCGGGAGCGACCCCGCCGACGTCCCCTACACCGTTCCAGCAGCGCCGTCGGGTGAGGCTTGGGCCATCACTTCGTGGAGTGCGCGAGGGGGAACGAGCGATGGAACCGCGGCGCTCGAGCTCTGGCGGCCTACGTCGACGGTCGGTCAGTTCCAGTTGGTGTCGATCAGCCCCTTCGCGACGATCCCGGCCGGAGCCGTGCCGAGCGCGACCGTAGACATCCCGGTTCAGCCCGGGGATGTTCTCGGCCTGAAATCCGACGCGACGGGCAACGTGCCCCTCTCCTACATAGCCGGAGGGGTCAACGACGTCACCGTCCTCGTCACCGGCGATCCCGCCCCAGGTGACACGGTCGGCGGGGCGGGCGCTACCTGGGGCAGCGGCGCCGGGAACTTCTCCCGCATCAACCTGAGCGCGACGCTGTCGACACGGGCACTTAGTCCCCCGGCAGTCACTCCCCCGGTGACGACGCCGGTGACGAAGAAGAAGTGCAAGAAAAAGAAGAAGCGCCACGCCTCCACCGCCAAGAAGAAGAAGAAGTGCAAGAAGAAGCGGAAGAAGTAGCCGCCGCCTCGCTACCATCCTCGGCCGGATGGCAGTCCCCAAGAAAAGAACCTCCCGCACGCGCCGCGACAAGCGCCGCGCCACGCACGGGATCAGCGCCGCGCGGCTGAACGAGTGCCCGCGCTGCCACAGCCCGCGCCTGCCGCACCGGGTCTGCCCGACCTGTGGGACGTACAAGGGGCGCGAAGTGATTGACCTCTCGACGCCCGAAGCGGCGCCGGCAGCCCCCGAGCAGACCGAGAGCTAGCCCTTGACGGCCGGCGAGGCCGCACCGGTCGCGCTCGACGCGTTCGGCGCCGACGGCGGTCCCGAGCTCGTCCTCGAGGGCGCGCGGCTCGCTGCCGCCGACGGCATCGCCATTCGGATCTTCGGTCCGCCCGCCGAGCTCCCCGATCCGCCCTCCGGAGTCGAGGTCATCGCGAGCGAGGAGTGGATCACCAACGACGACGATCCCGTCGCCGCGGTTCGAGGCAAGCCGAGCGCTTCGGTGGTGATGGCGTCCGCCGACGCGGCGGCGGGCAACTCCGGCGCGGTCGTCAGCGCGGGCTCGACCGGGGCGACGATGACCGCGGCTCTGTTCGCACTGAAGCGAATCCAGGGTGTACGCCGCCCGGCGCTCGCAGCGCAGGTGCCGCTGCCGGACGGGGATAAGACCGTTCTCTTCCTCGACGTCGGCGCCAACGTCGAGGTCCGGCCGCAGGACCTGATCCAGTTCGCCTTCCTCGGCGCCTCGTTCAGCGAGGCGGTTCTCGACCGCCCGAACCCGAGGGTCGCCCTCCTCTCGGTCGGCGAGGAGTCGAAGAAGGGGACGCCCGACGTCGCCGCCGCCCACGACGCGCTTTCGGGGGAGGAGGGGCTCGAGTTTGTCGGCAACGTCGAGGGGACCGAGTTGCTGAGCGGCGCCGCCGACGTCGTCGTTACCGACGGCTTCACCGGCAACGTCGCGCTGAAGTTGATGGAGGGCACGGCCCGCGCGGTCGTTGGTGGCGTGCGCAGCGCCGCCCGCTCCAATCCGCTCGCGGCGCTCGGCGGCCTGATGCTGCGCCCGGCGCTCGGCGGGCTGCGCGAGCGCATGGACCCGAATGCCACCGGCGGCGCGATCCTGCTCGGCCTGCGCGGCGTCGCCGTCGTCGCCCACGGCGGCTCCAGCCCCGAGGGAATCGCCAACGCGATCCGCCTCGCCGACCGCTCGATCCGCGAGCGTGCCTCCGAGCGCACCGCCGAGCGCCTGGTCGCGGCGGGAGCCACACGCGGCTCGCTCGACGCCTGACACTTTTTCCGGACTGGGTCACCAGGCATACTTCCGCGGAATGGAACGCGACGAAGTCATGGAGCTCGTGCGCAAGCACCTCGCCACCGAGCTCGAGGTCGATCCG
>JAWVFN010000080.1:0-7282 GCA_033855935.1 Solirubrobacterales bacterium
TCGACGGCCTGATCCACATCTCCGAGCTCTCCTGGAGCCACGTCAACCATCCTTCCGAGATCCTCGACATCGGCGACACCGTCAGCGTCAAGGTCCTCGACATCGACCGCGACCGCCAGCGGATCTCCCTCGGCCTCAAGCAGACCCAGGAAGACCCGTGGCAGACGGTCCTCAACGAGTACGGCGAGGGCGACACGCTCGACGGCACAGTCACCAAGGTCGTTCAGTTCGGCGCCTTCGTCCAGATCCTGCCCGGCGTCGAAGGCCTGGTTCACATCTCCGAGCTCGCCCAGCACCACGTCGAGAGCCCGGGCGAGGTAGTCGCCCCCGGCGATGAGGTGCGGGTCAAGATTCTCGAGGTCGACGAAGAGCGCCGGCGCCTGTCGTTGAGCGTCAAGCGCGTCGAGGGCCAGGAGCTTCCGATCAAGGCGGCGATGGACGCCGCCAAGGCGCAGGTCGCCGAGGCGACGCCCGAGGAGATGGCGCTGGCAGAGGCCGTGCAGGCCCCGGCTGAGCCCTCCGAAGCCGAGCCCGAAGCCGAGGCCGAGCCCGTGCCGGCCGAGCAAGCCGCCGAAGTCGAGGCCGCGCCCGACCTGGAGCCCGCGCCGCCACCCGAGGCCGAGGCGCCGGTCGAGGACCCGCCCGTGGAGGTCCCCCCGGCCGAAGATCCGCCCGCCGAGGAGCCGCCCCCCGAAGAGCCCCCGGCCGAAGAGCCCCCGGCGGAGGAGCCCGCGGCCGAGGAACCCGCGGCCGAGGAACCCGCGGCCGAGACTCCCCAAGAAGCGCCCGAGCCCGCCGAAGGCTCCTGACCCGCTTCATCGGGCTAACCGGCGGCATCGGGGCTGGGAAGTCCGAAGCGCTGGCCGCCTTGAAGAGGCTCGGCGCCGAGACGCTCTCGACCGACGCCGTCAACCACGACGTCCTGGCCGGCGAAGAGATGCGCGACGTCCTGGTTGCCCGCTGGGGCGAGGAGATTGCGCCGAACGGCAGCGTCGACCGCGACGCCGTCGCCTCGGTGGTGTTTGAGAACCCCGATGAGCTCCAATGGCTCGAGTCCGAGCTGCATCCACGGATCGGTCGTGCGGTCGCCGAGTGGCGCGCCGGGCTGGACCCTTCGACCGAGGTCGCCGTGATCGAAGTGCCGCTGCTGTTCGAGACCGGCTTGGAGGCGGCCTTCGACGACGTCCTCGCGGTCGTCGCCGCCGACGAGATCCGCAACGAGCGACTCGCAGAGCGCGGCGACGCCGGCCTCGAAGGGCGCGAGGAGCGCCAGCTCTCCCAGGACGAAAAGGCGAGCCGGGCCGGCTACGTGGTTCGCAACGAGGGCTCGATCGACGACCTGGAGCGGGAACTTGCCGCGATCCTCGCCGAGCAATAAGGCAGTTGGGCGCAAGCGACGCATCGCGGTCGCGGCCGGGGCTCTGGTCGTCGGCCTCGGTGTGGCGCTCTTTCTCTTCCGCGGCGAGGATCTGATCCGCGCCGTCACCCTGCCGCTCAAGCACGAGGACATCATCCGCCAGCAGGCCCAGGAGAAGGGCGTTCCCGCTGACCTGATCGCCGCCGTGATCTACAACGAGTCCCGCTTCCGCGACCAGACGTCGTCCGCGGGGGCCCGCGGGCTGATGCAGATCACCCCGAAGACCGCCCAGATCATCGAGTCGAAGAGCGGCGGCTCGACCTTCACGCTCCAGGACCTCTCCGACCCGGACCTCAACATCCGCTATGGCACCTTCTACCTCAAGTACCTGCTCGACCGTTTCAACGGCAACGAAATCGCGGCGATCGCCGCCTACAACGCGGGCGAGACCGTGGTCGAGCAGTGGGGAGGGGCGAACTTGACCCAAAGCGACATCAAGTTCCCCGAGACCCGCGCATATGTGGACAACGTGCTCGCCAAACGCGACGACTACCGCCGCAGCTACCGCTCCGAGCTCGGACTCTAATCGCGCGTCGCGCGCCAGACCCAGATCATCATCAGTCCCTGCAACGGCAGGCGCGCCCACAACATCCACGGCTTGACGCGCTCGAGGTCGAGGCCCTTGATCTCCTCCGGCTTCAGTGCCATGTAGACGTTGGCGGGGAAGATCGCGGCGAGCAGGCCGATCAGCCACCAGCGAGCCAGGGGACGGGTGCGCTCGTCGATGACCGCGAGGCCGCCGGCGAACTCGGCGACGCCGCTGATCTCGACCGCCTCCTTGGGCGGAACGGGGCTCTGCGGCGGCACGATCGCCCGGTAGTAGCCGGGCTTGACGAAATGCATCACCCCGGCGAGGGTGAAGAAGGCTGCGAGCAGGCGCTGGGAAAGCCGCATGTCGGGCAGTCTTTCAGGCCTTTGTCAGCCATGCTCAGGCCTTCGTCAGACATGCCGTCGCGGTCGCATATACCCTCCATGGATGGAGGAACTCCGCCCCAGCGAGGTTCTCAGGCACGACAGGGATACCCCTTGGAGTGTTCGGCAGACCGAAGCGTTCATCGCTAAGGTGCACGGCTCAGTTGAGAAGGTAAAGGCCGCCTAGGGCCGGCCACACGCCTCTCGCCGCGATTCCCTTCCACTTCCCGATCCCTCACTTAATTGCCCGACGCTGACTACAGCCAGTTCGCCATCGGCTTCGATAGCCGCGATCTCCCCAGGCTCCACGAGCTCTGGGACGAGGTCGTCGCCTCCGGGCGCTGGTCCGAGGGCGAGGTCACGGCGCGCTTCGAGGACGCCTGGTCGCAGTGGAACGGCGTCGGATCGGTCGCGACCGGAAGCTGGAGCGGCGCCGCGCTGGCCGCGCTCGAGTTCGCGAGCATCGAGGGCGAGGCCGTCCTCTGCCCGTCGAACACGTTCATGGCGACGCCGCGGGCGATCGAGCACGCGGGCGGCCGCCCGGTCTTCGTCGACTGCAACCGCGACGACCTCTGCGTCTCGTTCGAGGACTTCGAGCGCAAGGCGCGTGAGCACAAGCCGAAGGCTGCGGTCGTCGTCCACATCGGCGGCCACATCGCCTTCGAGATCGACAAGATCGCCGAGTTCTGCCGCGCCGAGGGCATCTTCCTGCTCGAGGATTGCGCCCACGCCCACGGCGCCGACTGGAACGGCCGCAAGCCCGGTACCTGGGGCGACGCCGGCGCCTACTCCTTCTACGCGACGAAGACGATCTCTACCGGCGAGGGTGGAATGCTCGTTTCCGAGCGCGAGGACCTCCTCGAGTACGCCCGTGCGTTCCGCAACTACGGCAAGCCCGACTACTCGGTGAGCGGCCTCAACTTCCGGATCAGCGAGTTCACGGCGGCCATCGGCCTGGTTCAGACCGAGCGCCTTGATGAGATCGTCGAGCGCAAGAGCGCGATCGCCCGCGACATCCTCGATCCCATGCATCCCGCGCGAGTCCAGTTCCCCGAGGGCATGACCTCCGGCTACTACAAATACATCGTCTTCGAACCGGTCGAGAAGTCGACCGGCAAGGTCTACGACGAGCCCTGTCACAAGATCCTGGGAACCGGCGACGAGCTGCCGAACACGGACTGGGTCGCCGCCAACCACTGGTGCGTTCCGCTCTACTACCACGTCCCCGAGGCCGTCACGGTCGGCGCGGCGGTGGCGTCGTGAAGCGCGTTCTCGTCACCGGCGGCTCGGGCTTCATCGGCTCGCACGTCGTCGACGCGCTGATCGCGCGCGAGGTCGAGCCTCGGATCTTCGACCTGCGCCCGTCGCCCCATCATCCGAAGGTCGACACGCGGCTCGGCGAGCTGACCAACGTCGGCGCGCTGCGCCAGGCCGTCAAGGGCTGCGACGCGGTCATCCACCTCGCCGCCTCGGCCGACGTCGGCATCGTCGCCGAGGACCCGCAGGGCGCCGAGCGCACCAACGCGCGCGGCACCCTGGCGGTGCTCGAGGCCGCCCGGGGAACCGGCATGCGGATCATCTACGGCTCGACGATCTGGGTCTACGGCGAATCGGGCGAGGGCGTGCTCGACGAGGAGTCGCCGCTGGGCATGCCGGCGCACCTCTATACGGCGACCAAGCTCGCGGGGGAGATGTACTGCACCTCCTACGCCGAGCTCTACGACGTGCCGTACACGATCCTCCGCTTCGGCATTCCCTACGGCCCGCGCGCGCGTCCCGCGGCCGTGATCCCGATCTTCGTCAACAAGGCGATGGCCGGCGACCCGCTGACGATCGCCGGCGACGGCCTGCAGACGCGGCGCTTCGTCTACGTCGAGGACCTCGCCGACGGCATCGTCCGCGCTCTCGACGACGGCGCCGAGAACAAGATCTACAACCTGGCCAGCAACGAGACCGTGACGATTCGCGAGCTCGCCGAGGTCGTGCGCGGGACGACCCGCAACGTCGACATCGTTCACACGCCGGGGCGGACCGGGGATTTCGGCGGCGCCGAGATCTCGAGCGTCCGCGCCAAGGACGAGCTCGGCTGGGCCGCCTCGACGCCGATCGAGGAGGGCGTCGGGCGCTACGTCGACTGGGCCCAGAGCGACGGGCAGTTCGAGCCCAAGCCCGAGACGCAGGAGATCGCGCGGCCGGCCGAACGGGAGCTGACGCTCTCAGGCGCCGCCGTGGCCGGGCTTGCCTGTCTCGTCGGGTTGATATTGCCGCTGCTGCTCGCGCTCCGCACCGACGATTTCGGCCAGGGCCAGATCCACACGATCATCGCCACGACCCTGGTCGGCATGCTCGCCGGGCTCGCGGTGCTCCCCGCTTACGGCATCCGGGTCGCGCGCACTGGGTTGCTCGCCGCCTGGTCGCTGGTCGCCCTGCTCGCCTTCGCGCTCTTCCCCGTGACTCGTCACGCGCTCGAGCTCGGCAGACCCCACGCGGGGACGATCCTGCTGACGGCGATCGGCGCCGGTACGGCGATGGCGGTAGCGGTCGGCGTCGACCGCGTGCGCGAGTACCGCGAACCTGCCGGCGAACGCGCCGGTTAGGACTAGAGCGCCGCGGGCCGCAGGCCGGCAGCGTGAATCGCGGCGACGATCATCGGGATCGCGGCGACTGTCGACCGCCAGCAGTCGCGGCCGCTGTAATTGTCGGCATCGTGGAGGAGGAGCACATCGCCGCCCCGCAGGTTCTCGGTGACCTCGAGGACGATCTTCTCGGGCGCACGGCGCCGGCGCCAGTCGTGGCCCCAGCGCGACCAGAGCATCGGGTCGAGCCCGCGGCGTCGGCAGATCGCCAGCCCCGCCGGGCTGAATATCCCGTACGGGGGGCGGTAGAGCTTGGCGCCGGCGCCCGTCGCCTCGCCGATCGTCGCTTCGGCGCGGTCGAGATCAGAGCTGAACTGGCTCGGCGTCAGGCGCAGCATGTTGCGGTGGCGCTGGCCGTGGACCGCGACGGTGTGCCCCTCGGAGGCGATCTCGGCCGCCAGCGACGGGTAACGCTCGACGTTCTCGCCGATCAGGAAGAAGGTCGCCTTGGCGTCCGCCTCGCGCAGGGCCTCGAGCACCGCGGGCGTGCCCTCTGGGTGGGGGCCAACGTCAAAGGTGATCGAGACTGCGCCGGGGTCCGAGCCGCGGCGCGGCAGTCGCAGGGCGTCGGCCACGGGCGGCACCACCGGGGCGCGCGCCGGTGAGCTCCAGGCGGCCGCGACGGCGCCGGCGGCTAGATAGAACGGGGCGACGATGAGGGGATGGTGCCATTGATCGACGGGCAACTCGCCCTCGGCTTCGGCCTCGGCGTCGCGGCGGCTGTTTGCTACGACACCGGCTACGCGCTGCAGGCGCTCGAGGCTCGGCGGGCGCCCTCCCGGCTGGCGCTGAAGCCGTCGTTGTTCGGCCACCTGCTCCGCCGGCGGCTGTGGGTCGGCGCCACCGTCCTCTCGCTGATCGGCTGGCCGCTGCAGATCCTGGCGCTTTCGCAGGCGCCGCTGACCTTGGTCCAGCCGACGCTGGCGCTCGGACTGCTGATCCTGCTCGTGCTCGGTTCGCGGTTGCTGCACGAGCGCGTCGGCCCCCGGGAGATCGGCGCCGTGGCGCTCGTTATCGCCGCCGTCGGGCTCAGCGCCTGGGCATCTCCCGACCAGTCGGGTGCGGTCCCGCGCGACGCCGGCCTCGTCGTCGTGCTGTCGATCTTGGTCGCGATCGCGATCTCGCCGTACATCGTCGCGTTCGCGACGAGACGGCGGCTGTTCCCGGTGCTGCTGCTGATCGTCGGCGCCGGATCGGCGGACGCCTTCGCCGCCTTCGCCGGCAAGCTGATCGCCGAGGACGGCGCCGCGGCGCACTGGCTCGCGGTGGCCTTGTGGGTAGCGGCTGTCGGCGCCGTGATCCTGCTCGGCTTCCTCAGCGAGACGACGGCGCTCCAGCGCGCCGCCGCGACCCGGGTCGCGCCGGCTGTGCTGACGATGCAGATTGCGATTCCGATCGCGATGGCGCCGCTGGTCGGCGGTGAGGGATGGGGGAGCACTCCCGGCGGCGGCGCGGTCCTCGTCGGGGCGCTGGTCATGCTCGTCGCCGGCGTCGCGTTGCTAGGCAGCGCTCCGGCTGTGGCGGGCGTGATCGCCGAGTCCGAGGACGGCGCCGGCGGCGCTCGGCAGGCTCGCAAATGAGTTGTCGGGCTCGCGCGGCGCGGCGAGCGCCCGGCGCAGGGCGCCCCCGAGCTGCTCCCGGTCGGTAGCCACCTCGGCGAGCCCGAAGCGGACGAAGGCCTCGTTGTTGATCCGTATGTGGGCGCCGCCCCAGCCGTAGGAGATCACGCCACAGCCGCGCATCAGCGCCTCGAGCACGGTCAGGCCCGCGGTCGAGTGGACGAGGACGTCGGCGGCGCCGAGCAGCTCCGGCATCTGCTCGGTGAAGCCGAGGACTGTCACCCCGGGCTGATCTGCGAAGCGCTCCTCGAGCTTCGCGCGCAGGTTGTCCATCCGCCCGCAGAGGAGAACCGCGCCGGCGTCGTGCTCGAGGACCTCCTCCGCCGCCCCGCCCAGGTCGCCCACCGCCCAGCCGCCGCCAGAGACGACGACGATCGGGCCGTCCTCGGGCAGGTCGAGGCTCCGGCGCGCCGCCGCGGAGTCGACGGGCTCGTAGAACGCGGGATCCGTCAGACCGCGCACGGCCTCAATCCGGCTACGGGGCGCGATCGCGCGCACTTCCTCAACCGATTCAGGGTGGGTGATCAGGTGGAGGTCGACATCGGCCTGCGCCCAGAAGTTGAGCGCCGCCAGGTCGGTGATCGCCGAGACGACGGGAACCTCGATTTCTCCCCGGCCGCGCATCCTTCCGATCAGCTCGGTGGCGCCGGGATAGGTGGAGACGACGACGTCCGGATGACGCGCGTCGATGAACTTCC
>JAWVFN010000081.1:0-6360 GCA_033855935.1 Solirubrobacterales bacterium
TCCTCGAGCCGGGTCGAATCGGTTTGCAGCGCGCGGTACTCCTCGGTCAGCTTCGGCAGGATCAGCTTGGCGTCGCCGACGATCGGGATGTGAGCCGGCACGTTCTTGGAGATCTCGGCCGGATCGACGTCGAGGTGGATGAACTTCGCCCGCGGCGCGAACTCCGAGAGCTTGCCGGTGATCCGGTCGTCAAAACGGGCGCCGACGGCCACGATCAGGTCCGCTTCGTCCATGGCGTAATTGGCGGTGCGGGTGCCGTGCATGCCGAGCATCCCCAGCCACTGCTCGTGCGAGGCCGGAAACGAGCCCAGGCCCATCAGCGTCGTGGTGACGGGGAACTTGTCAGAGGTGGCGAACGCGCGCAGCTCCTCGGCCGCGTTGGCGTTGACGACGCCGCCGCCGGCATAGATCACCGGCCGACGCGCATTGGCAAGCGCCTTGGCCGCGATCCGGATCTGCTTGATGTTGCCCTCCGTCGAGGGCTTGTAGCCGGGGAGATTCGGGGGACCGGTCTGGTCGACGTACTCGATGTCCGCCCGCGAGAGGTCCTGGGGGATGTCGATCAACACCGGGCCGGGGCGCCCGGTCGAGGCGATGTGGAAGGCCGCGTGGACGTACTCGGGGATGTGGCGCGGGTCCTGGACCATGAAGCTGTGTTTGACGATCGGCATCGTGATGCCGTTGACGTCGGCCTCCTGGAAGCCGTCGGTGCCGATCAGGTCTGTGCGGACCTGTCCGGTGACGAACACGGTCGGCACCGAGTCCATCATCGCGTCGGCGATCGGCGTGATCAGGTTGGTCGCGCCCGGGCCCGAGGTCGCGAAGGCGACTCCGACCTTGCCCGAGGCCTTGGCGTAGCCCTCGGCGGCGTGCCCGGCGCCCTGCTCGTGGCGAGCCTGAATGTGATCGATTTCGGCGCCGTGGACGGCGTCGTAGATCGGCAGGTTGGCACCGCCGGGGATCCCGAAGATGTGCTCGACGCCCTCGTTCTTGAGGGCAGCCATAAGTGCGTCTGCAGCGCGCATAGATTCATCGTAGCGAGCGGATTCAGGCGCCCTGAGTAGCCTTGCGCGCGTGAACGAGTGGCTGCGCACCCTGCCGGACCGCCACGGCGGCCGCTGGGTCATCGTTGCATTGACGCTGATCGTCGCGCTCGGGGTCGGGCTGCGCGTCTACTACGCGCTCGAGAAGGAGAACGGTGTCGAGGACGATTCGGTCCGTTACTACTTCATCGCCCAGTCGCTCTACAAGGACCACACGTTCGACGCGCCCCAGGTCCAGAACGACGACGCCTACCACCCGGGCGCCCCGATCTTCCACGCCGCCGTCTGGGCGCTGACCGGCGGCGTCAACCCGAAGGCGAGCCGGGTCGCGGCGGCGCTGCTCAGCGGCCTGATGATCCTCTTCACCTTCCTCCTCGCCAGACGGCTGGCCTGGCCAAGCGACCGCCGTGACCGGGCGCCGCCAGTCGCTGCCACGGCCGCCGGGCTGATTGCCGCGTTCCTGATCGCGATCAACCCGTCCTCGATCGACTTCTACAGATCCCTGATGAACGAGCCGCTGGCCTCGATCACGCTCGTCGCCTCGGTGCTCGCCTTCCTCTGGGCCGATGGGCCGCCGGGGCAACGGCCCCTGACCGCATCGCCGTGGCGCTGGGCTCTGCCGGGATTTCTGATGGGCGTCACGGTCATGTTTCGGCCCGAGGCAATCGTCTTCGGCGCGGCGCTGGCCCTGATCGCCGGCTTCCGTGTCGCCCACGTCCGCGACTACCGCTTCGGCCTCGAAGCCGCCGGCGCCCTGCTGCTCGCGATGGCGATAGCGCTGGTCCCGTGGACGGTCCGCAACGCAATCACGCTCCACAAGGTGACGCCGATCGGAGAAGGCGGCGGCAATGCCCTCTTCATCGGCACCTACCTGCCCGCCGACGGCGACCACTTCAAGATGTTCGACCAGCGCCAGCAGCTGATGGACGAGTACGCCGTGCCGCAGTCAGAACGGGCTCAGCTGCCACCGGGCTACATCCTCAGCGACGTCCTCGAGCTCGTCGCCCGCCAGGCCCACCCCGAGCTCGAGCAGGACAAGGCCTTGTCGGTAATGGGACGCGAGCAGTTGAAGAACGACATCGAACATCACCCCGTCGAATACGCCGGAGTCCTGGCGCAGAAGTTCTGGAACATGTGGGGCCAGGGCTCCGCGGCGAAGCCCGAGCAGGCCGGCCCGGGGGTGTTCGGCGACTGGCTGCACCGAGTGGTGGCGTTGCTGGGGCTGGCCGGCCTCGTGCTGCTCGGAATCCGCCGCCGCTGGGAATCCTGGGCGGTCGGTTCGGTGATCGTCCTCGCCACCGCGATCGCGGTCGTAACGCTGGCACCGCCGCGGCGCAACGTCGACCTGATGCCGCTGGTCTCGGCGCTCGCGGCTTACGCCGTGGTGGTCGCGGCGGGCTCGCCGGGCTTCCAGCGGGTGCGCGGCATGATCGCCGACTCGATGACGCGGTCCTTGTAAGTCTGGACCGCGCCGATCACCGAGCGCACGAGCTCGTCGCCGAGCAGGTGCGGCTCGAGCCCGAGATCGAGCAGCTTCGTGTGCGTCGGGTTGTAGTAGTGCTTCTCGGCCTCGACCCGCGGGTTCTCGAGCGGCTTGATCTCGACCTCGATTCCCATCTCTCCGGCGGCGTGCTTGACGAGCTCGGCGAGCTCGCCCACCGAGAACCTCTCGGTGAACTGGTTGAAGACGCGCATCTCGCCGCCGTCGGCCGGGTTCTCGACCGCGAGCTCGACGCAGCGCAGCGTGTCGCGGATGTTGAGGAAGCCGCGGGTCTGGCCGCCGGCGCCATAGACGGTCAGCGGCTGGCCGATCACGGCCTGCACGCAGAAGCGGTTGAGCACGGTGCCGAACATCTCGTCGTAGTCGAAGCGGGTCAGCAGCCGCTCATCGAGGGCGGTCTCGTCGGTCTCGATTCCGTAGACGACGCCCTGGTTCAAGTCCGTCGCGCGCAACCCCCACATGCGGGTCGCGAAGTGGATGTTGACCGAGTCGTGGACCTTCGAGCAGTGGTAGAGAGAGGCGGGCAGCTTCGGGAACGGCAGCGTGTCCTTGCGCCCCTTGTGCTCGATCTCGATGTAGCCCTCCTCGATGTCGATGTTGGGCGTGCCGTACTCGCCCATCGTGCCGAGCTTGACCAGATGCGCCTCGGGAGCGTGGTCGCGCATGCTCCAGAGCAGGTTGAGGTTGCCGATCACGTTCTTCTGCTGGGTCTCGACGGCGTTGTCGCGCGAGGCCATCGAGTACGGCGCCGAAGGCTGCTCGCCGTAGTGGACGACGGCTTCGGGCTCGAAGGAGGAGACGATGCCGTCGAGGAACTCGAAGTCTTCGATGTCGCCGATGTGCGAAGCGATCTCCCTGCCGGAGACCTCCTTCCAGGCGGCGATCCTCTCGTCGAGCGTCGAGATCGGCGTCAGCGAGTCGCTGCCGCCCTTCTCGACCCACCCACGACGGGCGAAGTTGTCGACGACGGCTACCTCGTGGCCCTTTTGAGAGAACCGCATCGCGGTCGGCCAGCCCAGATACCCGTCGCCGCCGAGTACAAGTACGCGCATAGAGGCGGGCAGGGTAGCGGCTCGACATGACCTTCTCGGTCCGGCCCCCAACCGGCCTTGCAGAGCGCCGCGCCTCGTCGCCTATCCTCACGCCCCCTTGCTGACCGCGAACCTATTTCCGCCTGAGCTCACGGCGCTCCGGGCCTCCGGCCTGGCGCTGGGCGTGGCGCTGCTCGCCTACGCGGTCGTACGCCGCCGCAGCCTGCGTAATGCCGACGTCCTGATTCTCTTCGGCGCCGGCCTGGCGCTGCTGTTCATCGCCGGCACCGAGCTTCCCGACGCGATCCTCTCGGCGCTCTCCTTCAAGAAGGGCAACGGCGGCCGGATTCTCGGGCTCGCGGTATTCGCGATCATCATCCTCTTCGGGCTGATCACCCGGGCGCTCTCGGAGAGCTCGAAGGTCAGCCAGCAGCTCTCGGCTCTGCTCGAGGGGCTCGCCTGGGAGGAGTTCCGCTCGGAGGGCCTCGTCGAGCGCTTCCGCGACAAGGTCGCGGTCGTGATCCCCGCCTACAACGAGGCGGACAGCGTCGCCGACGTGATCCGCGCGATTCCGCCCGAGGTCTGCGGGGTGCAGACGGCGATCCTCGTCGTCGACGACGGCAGCCGCGACGGCACCATGGAGGTGGCGGAAGCGGCCGGCGCCGTCGTCGCCCGCCACGTGATCAACCGCGGCGGCGGCGCGGCGCTGCGTACCGGCTACCGGCTGATGGCGGACGCCGGCGCCAACATCGTCGTCACCCTCGACGCCGACGGCCAGCATCTGCCCTCCGAGATGCCGCGCCTGGTCCAGCCCGTCCTCGACGGCGAAGTCGCGATCGCCCACGGCTCGCGGGTCCTCGGCGCCGCCGCCCCCAATACCCGCTCGCGCGAGCTGGGCATCGTCTTCTTCAACAAGGTCGTCAGCTTCATCACCCGGACAAAGGTCTCCGACTGCTCCAACGGATACCGCGCCGTCAAGGCCGACGTCCTCCCCCAGCTCGTCCTGCGCCAGGAGCAGTTCCACACCTCCGAGTTCCTGATCGAGGCGATCAAGCGCGGCGTCCCCGCGAAGGAGGTGCCGGTGACGGTCGTCGAGCGCACCCACGGGCACTCGAAGAAGCCCGCCGTCTTCCGCTACGGCGCCGGTTTCGCCAACGCGATCGTTCGAACCTGGCTGCGCTAGCCGGCCACGCCTATCGGCGTGCCGGGCCCGGCCGTACCTCAGCCGGGTCAGGGAGATACAGGTCGGTTCCACAGCGGGGGCAGACCTGGACGTAGAGCTTGAGGGTCTTGTTGCAGGTCGGGCAGCGGCGCTCGGGCTCGTCGTCCTCGGAGCGATAGAGGATCACCGCGGCGAGGCCGATCAGCGGCAGGACGGCGCCGACGATGAACCAGATGAAGAACGAGCTGCCCTTGCCGCGGCCGATGAAGGCGGTTGCGAGGCCGAAGCAAATTGCGATCAGCAGATATTCCATCGCTTACTCGTCGAGATTGCTGCCGATCGGCCTGTGCGAGCCGCCGAGCTCGTAGACCTCGCTGCGCAGCGGCTCGGGGTGGCCGATCGAGCCGACCTCGGAGACGTCGCGCTTGAACGGCAGGCTGATCGTCCAATCGAGTGCCGCGCGCACCTTGCGCATCAGGCCCGGGATCTGACTCAGGTGATAGCTCCGGGCGAGCCACCAGGCGACGAAGCCGGAGAAGGTCAGCGGCCCGATGCGGCCGACGGCTTTGTACCTCCCAAGGTTCACAAATGCCGTCTTGCTCGAGTAACGGAACGCCCTCGCCTCGCCGTTGCCGAGCTCGGCGGCGACATTGCGGGCTGCGACCCGGGCCTGGCGGATCGCGTGCTGCGCCGTCGGAGGTGAGCTGCCGCCCTTCGGGTCCGGCACCGCCGCACAGTCGCCGAGCGCCCAGACGCCGCTCATACCGGTGACACGCAGGTGGTCGTCGACCGTCACCCGGCCGCGCTCGTCGAGCGGGACCGCGAGATGGCGCAGGCTCGGGTGGGGCACGACGCCGGCGGTCCAGACGACGGTCTCGGTCGGCACCGTCTCGCCGGTCGAGAGCGTCACGCTCTCGCCGGTCACAGCGTCGATCGTCGTCCCCAGGCGCGCCTCGATGCCGCGGCTGCGCAGCTCGCGCAGCGCGTAGTCGGCGAGCTTTTCGTCGATCTCGGGCAGGACGCGCTCGGTCGCCTCGATCATGATCCAGCGCATGCCGTGCAGTCGGGCGCGGGGGTAACGCTCCATCGCGTCGGCGGCGAAGTCCTGGAGCTCGGCCAGCGCCTCGAGCCCGGCGTAGCCGCCGCCGACGAAGACGTAGGTCAGCAGGCGCTCACGGGTCGCGGGGTTCTCGCTGGCGTTGGCGCGCTCGAGCGTGTCGACGACGTGGTTGCGGAGCCAGATCGCGTCGGCGAGGCTCTTGAAGCCGATCGCGTGCTCGCCGAGGCCGGGCACCGGCAGTACCCGCGACACCGACCCGACCGAGAGGACGAGCTGGTCGTAGCGGACCTGCTCGGCGCTGCCGTCGTGCCCGCGGACCTCGACCGTGCGGGCGGCGGGGTCGTGGGCAGTGACTGCGCCGAGACGGAGGTAGGTGCGGTCGAGGATGTCGCGCAGCGGCGTGACGACGTGGCGCGGCTCGAGCGTCCCCGCCGCGGCCTCGGGCAGGAACGGCGTGTAGAGGGCGAAGTTGACGTCGTTGACGAGCTGGAGCCGCGCCGACTGGGTGGGCATCAGCTTCTCGAGCTCGCGGGCGCAGGTCGCTCCCGCGAACCCACCTCCGG
>JAWVFN010000082.1:0-3914 GCA_033855935.1 Solirubrobacterales bacterium
TCCACTTTCCCGTCTTCGACCCCTCCGTAGGGCGCCTCGGCACCGGCGAGCTCGACCTCTTCGTCGGTCCCGGCTTCGTCGTCACGGTCCTCAACCAGCCGCTGCAGCCGGTCGAGTACCTGTTCGAACGCTGCCGCTCGAAGGAGGAGCTGCGCGACCAGCTCTTCGCCCGAGGCGCCGGCTACCTCCTCTACCGTCTCGTCGACGACAGCTTCGACTACTGCTTTCCGATGCTGCGCAAGATCGGCAACAAGCTCGACGCGCTCGAGGACGACATCTTTGCGGAGACCGCCGACAAGGATCTGGTGCGCGACATCTCCAACGCCAAGCAGGAGATCATCAACTTCCGCAAGGTGATTCGCCCCCAGCGCCCGGTCCTCCGCGACCTCGAGGGCGTCAAGGGCCGCTACCTGGCCCCGGAGATCGACCTCGAGATCTACTTCGACGACATCGTCGACGCCCACGAGCGGATCTGGGACATGCTCGAGAACTACAAGGAAGTCATCGAGGCGCTCGAGGAAACGAACGAATCGGTGATCGCGCACCGCTTCAACGACATCCTCCGCCTCCTGACGGTGTTCAGCATCGTCTTTCTTCCGGCGACCTTGGTCGCCAGCATCTGGGGCATGAACGTCGGCCTCCCGGGTGGCGGCGATCCGGTCACGTCTTCGAACACCATGTTCTGGGTCTTGATCGCAGCGATGGTCGGCCTGATGGGCGGCATGCTGGCCTGGTTCCGCCGCCGCGGCTGGTTCTAGGCGGCGCTAGAGAAGCGGGAAGCTGCCGGCGTTGCCGTCGACGATCGTCGCGTGGTTGCCCGTCGGCGCCTGACCCTGTTGGTAGAGCGCGTCGAGCTTGGCGAGCGCCGTGTTCTGGACGAGCTGGTTGACGTGGCCCGCGAACGGCGACTCATAGCCGGGGATGAGGCCGAGCACGTCGCCGTCGAGGGTCAGCCCGGAAGGCGTACCAGGTGGCTTGGTCACCACGGCGGAGATGTCCGTCGGGATGCCGTTGAGCAGCAGCATCGCCAGCATCTGCGCGCTCTGGTCCGAGGTGACCTCGCCGTCGAGCACACCGTGGGCGATGACGACACCTTTTAGGCCGGAGCTCTTCATGTCGCTGGCGCGGAAGATCGGACTGCCCGCCGTGTAATTACCGAGATTGAGAATCGGGTTGCCGAACTCCTGCTCGATGTCGGCCTTGCCGTTGATGCCGGTCTGTTGGATGCTGCCGAGCGGTGCCTGCGAGATCGCCGTCGCGTCGAGGTAGGTCTCGATCGGGTTGGTGACGCCGGCGACGTCGAACCAGTAATCGAAGAGGGGCTGGCCGTTTGCGCGCGTCGCGTGCGAGGCGACGGCGAGCCCGGTCATGTTGCCGCCCATGCTGATCCCATACGCGGTGATCGGTCCAAGCGGCCCGCAAGTCCCCTCGAACAGCTTGGCCGCGGCGATCGAATCCTCGGCGCCTTCGGTTACCCGCCAGCCTCGCGAGGTCGTCGGGGTGACGTCAACGGTCCCGTGATAGTCCATCGCCAGGGCGATGACACCATCGCGCTGGGCGATGCCCGGGAGCATCGGAGCCACCGACGCAGCTGTCTGCGGATAACCGTGGCCGACGACGACGATCCCCTTCGGCGGCCCGGCGGGCAGCGCGTAGAAGCCGTACGTCGGGGTGCCGGAAACCGTGATGTTCAGTGTCTGCACTGCCGATGGGTCGCCGCTGCACGGGACCGCTGCCTGGGCCGTCCCGCCGAGGATCGGCAGCGCCGCAAGCGCGAGCACAACTATTCCTGCCGCACGTCCTCTCATCCCGACTTACAACCTATACCAACTACTTAACTGGATGCGGAGGTACTCGTCGACGCCACGTGTCCGTAGGCTTCAGCGGTGGTCAACCACCGCATCTGGGCGCCGTGGCGCCTCGCCTACGTGAAGGACGCAACCAAAGACGCCGAAGAAGCTTGCATCTTCTGCGCCCTGCCGGCGCAGGGGCCTGAGCACGACGAGCAGAACCTGATCGTCCACCGCGGCGAGAAGGCCTTCGTGATCCTCAACAAGTTCCCCTATACGAACGGGCACCTGATGGTGGCGCCGTTCGAGCACATCGCCACTCTCCCCGCGCTCGATGCGGAGACGATCGCCGAGATGATGGCCCTCGCCCAGCAGGCGATGCGAGGCCTCGAGGTCGCCTATTCCCCGCAGGGCTACAACGCCGGCTTCAACCAGGGCAAGGTCGCGGGCGCCGGGGTCGAGCACCACATCCACATGCACGTCGTTCCGCGCTGGGGCGGCGACACCAACTTCATGCCCGTGCTCGCCGACACCAAGGTGATGCCCCAGACCCTCGAGCAGAGCTACGAGGCCCTCAAGGGCTCGTTTGGCTGACCACGCGATCCACACCCTGAAGATCCCGACGCCGTTCGCGGTCGGCAGAGTCAACTGTTATCTGATCGAGGACGAGCCGCTGACCCTCGTCGACTCGGGACCCAACTCGGGCAAGGCGCTCGACGAGCTCGAGAGCCAGCTTTCGGCGCTGGGGCGCTCGATACAGGAGATCGAGCGGATCATCATCACCCACCAGCACATCGACCACCTCGGCCTCGTCGACATCATCGCCCGCCGCTCGGGTGCCGAGGTGGCGGCGATCGACATCCTCGTCCCCTTTGTTGAGAACTTCGGCGAGGACGCCGAGCGCGACGACCAGTTCGCCGCCGACTTGATGCTCCGCCACGGCATCCCCGAGGACGTGACCAGCGTCCTGCAAACGGTCTCGCGCGGCTTTCGCGGCTGGGGCGGCAAGGCCCACGTCACCCGCCCGCTCCACGACGGCGAGCGGCTCGAGCTTCGCGACCGCACGCTGGAGGTGATGCTCCGCCCAGGGCACAGTCCCTCCGACACGATCTTCTGGGACTCCGAACGCAAAGTGCTGATCGCCGCCGACCACCTGATCAAGCACATCTCCTCCAACCCGCTGATCTCGCGGCCGCTCGATGGATCCAAAGGCCGGCCCCAAGCCCTCGTCGCCTACATCGACTCGCTGCTCAAGACGCGCGAGCTGCCGGCCGAGATCGTCCTGCCCGGCCACGGCGAGCCGATCACCGACCACGTGGCGCTGATCGACGAGCGCCTGGCGATGCACGAGCGGCGCGCCGAAAAGCTGCGCGCGCTGATCGCCGAGCAACCGCGAACCGGCTACGAGCTCGCCCAGGCGTTGTGGGGGAACGTCGCGGTGACCCAGGCGTTCCTCACCCTCTCGGAGGTGATCGGCCACGTCGACCTGCTGATCAACGCGGGCCAGGTGCGCGAGGCCGCCGACGGCGACGTCGTGCGCTTCGAAGCGACCGGTGAAGGGCAGCCGATCTCACTCGGGGACGCTGGTAACCAGGCTGCGGCGCGGGGTTAGGAACCAGCGATGCCCGTAACCGCTCCCACGCTCCGCCGCGACCCGGAGACCGCTGCTCCCGCGCAGCCAATCGCGCCGGGTGCGAAGAAGAAGCGGATGCTGATCATCGTCAACCCCTACGCGACCACCGTCTCGAGCAGGCTCAAGAACCTCGTCGTCTACGCGCTTCAGGCCCGCTATGAGGTCGAAGCGGTCGACACCGAGGCCTCCGAGCACGCGATCGAGATCGGCCGCGAGGCTCGCGCCGGCGGCTACGACATCGTCGTCGCCTTCGGCGGCGACGGCACCCTCAACGAGGTCGCCAACGGGCTGGCGGGCACCGAGGTTCCGGTCTCCGTCCTGCCTGGGGGCTCGACCAACGTCATAGCCCGCACGCTCGGTATCCCGACCGATGTCGTCGACGCGACCGAGCACCTGATCGGGCTCGCCGATGACTTCAGGCCGAAGCGGATCGACCTCGGCACCGTCAACGGCCGCCGCTTCGTCTTCGCCTGCGGCGCGGGCCTCGACGC
>JAWVFN010000083.1:0-5017 GCA_033855935.1 Solirubrobacterales bacterium
CCGGGGTGAGAGTCGGCGTTGAAGTGCTGGAGGTGGTAGATCGAGCCGAAGCAGAAGCGGAAGACGATCTCGCCGAAACGGCTGCGCTCGTCGTGGGGCAGCTTCTTGACCTCGTCGAAGCCCTTGCCCTCGACCAGCTCGGTGACCAGCACCCGCTGGCGCGAAAGCTTGGTGTGGACCTCGGGGATGTAGATGAACGGATGGCCGGCGTAGTTGCGGGCGAAGGCTCGCTGGTTCTGGGCCTCGTACTCGTAATCGAGCTCCTCGAGCACTCGCTCGCGCAGCTCGTCGGCGATCGCCTTGGCGTCGAGGCCGGGGGCCAGCGCCTTGCCGAGGCGGACGATCATGCCGGCGTTGCGGAGGTCGGCCTCGAGCGCCTCGGCGATGCCCGGGTACTGGACCTTGACCGCGACGGCGCGGCCGTCGTGGAGACGCGCCCGGTGGACCTGGCCGATCGAGGCCGCGGCGAACGCCTCGCGCTCGAACTGCGCAAAGAGGTCCTTGAGTTTGCGGCCCTCGTACTCCTCGGCCAGCACCTCCTTGACCTTGCTCCACGGCATCGGCGGGGCGGAGGTGCGCAGCTTTGCGAGCTGCTCCTGGTAGACCTCGCGATATTCGGGCGGCAGGAAGTCGACGTCGACGAACGATGCGAGCTGGCCGATCTTCATCGCCGCGCCCTTCATCTGACCCAGGGTCGAGGCCATTTTCGTCGCCGTCTCGAGATGGCGGGCGGCGAGCCGGTCGCGGGACTCATCTTCGGAGCGCCCGACGTTTGCCGCGGCGGTGCCCGCCGTGCGCGCCGCCTGGACGCCTATCGCGGCCCCCAGCTTGGCCGAGCGACCTGCGCGCGTCTTCGGAAGATTGCGCTCGTCGTCCGGGGTCGCCTCCTCACGACCTTCGTGGTCCCGCCCGGACTCGTCGTCCCAGTCCTCTGCGAATTTGGGGTCGTCGCCCATCAACCGAGGTTACTTTCTATCCTCTACCGCGCATGGCTGACGACAGAGCAACTTTGAAGGTCGCACCTCGCGAGAGCTTCGGCAGCCGCGAGAGCCGCCGCCTGCGCAAGGAGGGGCTTGTCCCCGGCGTCGTCTACGGCGAGGGCGGCGACGCCCGCGCCTTCCAGGTGGTCGAGCGCGACGTCCGCAACCTGATCTCCGAAGGCCAGGCGCTGTTCGATCTCGAGATCGAGGGCGAGAAGGCCGTGCCGGTCGTGGTCAAGGAGCAGCAGCTCCATCCGGTCCGCGACCAGCTGCTCCACATCGACTTCCACGAGGTTCGCCTCGATACCGCGATCACCGCCGATGTGCCGATCGAGCTCGAGGGCACGACCGACGCGCCGGGGGTCAAGGAGGGCGGCGTGCTCGAGCACGTCACCCGTGAGATCGAGGTCGAGGCGCTGCCCACCGAGATCCCCGAGAAATTGACCGCCGATGTGTCGGAGATGGTCATCGGCGACACGCTGCAGCTTTCGAGCATCACGCCTCCGAGCGGGGTCACATTCACCGCCGAGGAGCTCGACGAGGTCACGATCGCCACTCTCAGCCCGCCGCGGGTCGAGGAGGAGCCCGAGGTCGAGGAAGAGGTCCTCGTCGGCGAGGACGGCGAGCCGATCGAGCCCGTCGAAGGCGAAGAAGGAGAAGCCGCCGAAGGCGAAGAGGGCGAAACGCCCGCCGAGGGCGAGTCCTCCTCCGACGACGAAGGCGAGTAGGGGCGATTCGCGCTGGCGCTGTTCGGCCGGCGCCGCGGTGACGACGACGCCGCCGATGGCGGCGATCGCATTCTCGTGGTCGGGCTCGGCAACCCCGGCTCCGAGTACGCCAAGACCCGCCACAACGTCGGCTTCCGCGTCGCGGAGGAGCTGCTGCAGAGGTGGGACCTTCCCCGGGCACGGACCAAGTTCGGTGGCCTGATCTCTGAGGGCCGCGCCGGTCCCGGCGGCCCGCGCGTCGCCGTGCTGCTGCCGCAGAAGTTCATGAACGAGTCGGGCTCGGTCGCCGGCCCGGCTCGCGGGTCGCTCAAGGTTCCGCTCGACCGAGTCGTCGTCGTCCACGACGAGATCGACCTGCCCTTCGGCCGGATCGAGTCGCGACTCGGGGGCGGCCTGGCGGGCCACAACGGCCTGAAGAGCCTGCGAGAGGGACTCGGCTCGCCGGACTTCAGGCGGGTTCGCGTCGGCGTCGGCCGCCCGGAAAGCACCGACCCAGAGATCGTCTCGAGCTGGGTCCTCGGGCGCTTCGCCGAGCCCGGCTCCGAGGTCGAGGCGCTCGTCGACGACGCCGCTCGCGAGACCGAGCGGCTGGTCGCGGAGCTCAGCGGCGAATGAGGGTGTTGCTGGTCCGCCACGGCGAGTCGGTCTCCAATGCCGACCCGAAGGTCTCGCTCCCCGACGAGCTCGGCGACCGCCTCACCGATCGCGGCCTCGAGCAGGCTGACTCACTTGGGCGCTCGCTGACCGAGTCGGGGATCACCGACCTGATCGCGAGCCCGATGGGCCGCGCGGGCCAGACCGCCGAGGCGATCGGAGCCCACATCGGGCTCACCGCGGAGATCGATCCCGAGATCCACGAGCTCCGCGAGAGCCCCGGCTTCGGCGAGCTCGAGAGCGAGGAGCAGATGCTGCGCCGCTGGTCGGAGTGGATGCCCGCGTCGGATCCGGACCACTCCGAACACGGCGGCGAGTCGTTCAACGACGTCCTCGGCCGGGTTCGCGCCTTCAAGGCGCGGATGGTCGAGCGCTACGCCGATCGCAAGCCGCTCGTCGTCAGCCACGGCATCTTCCTGCGCTTCTTCCTCATGGACTCGGTCCTCGGCGACGATTTCGGCCCGGCGATGGCGCCGCAACTCTGGAACCTGCGCACGACCAACTGCGGGGTCAGCGTCTTCGAGCACGGTGAGAGTTACCACGTCGCCGACCCGAAAAGGCCGGGCTGGGTCTGCGCTAGCTGGATGGAGCGGCCGTGGGCTCGTCCTTGAACTCATGGGGCGGCTGCGGCATGTCGTCGGCGGAGCGATCGGTCTGAGCATTGACGATCGCGCCGGGAGGCGGTTCTATCGGCCCATCGAGTAGCGGGTCTCGGGTCTCGCGCATCCATTCCTCGAGGCGGTCGCGCAGCTCGCCGGCGACGTCCGCGTGTGCAGGGTCGTCGATGAGGTTGTCGGCCTCGACCGGGTCCAAGAGCAGGTCGTAGAGCTTCTCCTCGGGCACGACGCGATCGGCCCAGCCGCTGGCTATCAGCAGGTCCTTGCTGGCGCCGTCGTCGATGTTGGCGAGCACAGGGTGCCGGTAGTGGTCGAAACGCTTGATGAACTTGAAGCGGTTGGTGCGGATCGCGCGCTGGGGCTGGTAGGCGGCGTGGTAGGTGATCTCCGAGAAGATCTCGTGGTGGAGGATCTTCTGCTCGCCGCGCAGAAGGGGCATCATCGACTGACCCTCGAGCCAGTCGGGCTTGTCCACCCCGGCGACCTCGCAGAGGGTGGGAAAGACGTCCAGGTGGCTGACCATGCCGTCGACGGCCTTGCCGCCGCTGAACAGACCCGGCCCCCGCATCAGCATCATCACCCCGGTGCCGCGGTCGAACAGCGTCGCCTTCGCCCCGGGAAAGGCGATGCCGTGGTCGGTGGTGCAGACGATCAGCGTGTCGTCCTGGAGGCCGAGCTCGTGCAGGCCGTGGAGCACGGCGCCGATTCCCTGGTCCAGCGAACGAGCGCTTGCCTTGAACGCCGCCATTTCGCCGCGCGTCTCCGGCGTGTTGGGCAGGTTCTCGGGCGGCAGCGAATAGAGCGAGTCGCGGACGGAGGTCGGCGCGAAGAAGCTACGGTGGGTCTCGAAGAAGCCGACGCTCATGAACCACGGCCGCTCGGCCGAGCGCGGCGGCATGTCCTTCAGAGCCTCGATCGTCAGCGGGGCGACGTCGTGGGCACGGTTTCCGTCGACCTCGATCACGCGGTCGTAGCCGATCACGTGCGGGTCCTTTGAGATGTGCTGCTCGCCGATCAGCACCGACTCGTAGCCGGCGCGGCGCAGGGTGTGGACCCAGTGGTGCCCGTAGTCGTAGAGCTCCCAGCCGCGGTGGGCGAGGCCGAACATCCCGTTCTGGTGGCAGTACTCGCCGGTCAGCAGGCTGGCGCGGCTGCCCGAGCAGGTCGGCGCTGCGCAGTAGGCCTCGCGAAAGAGCACGCCCTGGTCCGCGAGGAGCTGGATATTCGGCGTCGGCACCTGGTGGCCGTAGGGCTGCACGTAGCGGCCGGTGTCGTGCGAGTGGATGTAGAGGATGTTCGGCGGGGTAGTCCTATCCACGAGTTCGAGGTTAACCACCGCGGCAAAAATCCAACACTTTCCCACTGGATTGCTCCACAATCTCGCTTGATCGTGGGCTCGACAACGCCAAAGCGCTCCTACCTCGTCTGCGCGACGCCGCGCAGCGGCAGCACGTTGCTCTGCGAGGCGCTGAAGAGCACCGGCGTCGCCGGCGTCCCCGAGGAGTACTTCGAGGCGCTGCGGCAGACCGGCCTTCCTCGCCGCCCCCAGGAGTACTTCAAGGGCGTCGACGACCCGACGATCGCCGAGCACCTGGGCGAGTACGCGCGCGCCGACGACGCCGGGCCCGACCCGCTCTGGAGCCGCAAGGACTACGAGCCCTTCTTCGAGTCGGTGCTCGAGAAGGGCACGACCGAGAACGGCGTCTTCGGCGCCAAGATGATGTGGGGCTACCTCGGCGACTTCGTCAGCCTCCTGCGCGAGATCCCCCGCTTTCGCGAGCTCGAGCTGCCCGACCTGCTGCCGGCCGCGTTCCCAAAGGTCGAGTTCGTCCGCGTCAACCGCGCCAACCGCCTGCGCCAGGCGGCCTCGCTGTGGAAGGCTGTGCAGACCGCGACCTGGCGCCAGCTCGACGCCGACGTCTCGATCGACATTCCCGAGGCGGAGCGCCCCCAGCTCCGCTTCCACTACCGCGCGATCGAGCACCTGCTCGGCAACATCCTGCTCGAGGAGGCGCTCTGGGACTCGTTCTTCGAGCTC
>JAWVFN010000084.1:0-6126 GCA_033855935.1 Solirubrobacterales bacterium
CGCAGCTCGCTCATCTCTTCTCCACGACGATGACGGTCGAGGGGGCGTATCCGTAGGAGGCGGCGACCGTCCGGCGCGCGATCGGGACGAGCTGGGCCAGGCGCGCCTCCTCCTCGAGGCGGTCGGCGCCGACCAGGTCGAGCACCTCGCTGTGCTCCTCCTCGAAGATCTCGCCCCGCGGCGAGACCCGCTGGCGGAAGCGCTTGATGACGACGCCGCGAGCCCCCGGCTTGACCGTCATCGGGCGCGATGAGAAGACCCAGTCGTGGACCTCGCGGACGTCCGGCAGCGCTTCGGGGCCGGCCCAGCGCTCGGCGGCCGCGGCGCCGATTGAATCCGGCTCGACGATGGCGAAAGCGGCGCGGCCGCCCGAAGCGAGGTGATCGGCGGCGGAATGGAGGGCTGAGAGGCGCTCGGTCGCGTCGCCGAGGAGCTCGATCAGCTGCATCGGCGCGATCACCAGGGCGAAGGCCCGGCGCAGCGCCAGCGTTCGCACGTCGCCGACGACGGCCTGCGCGGGGAGGTTTTCCTCCGCGGCGCGCACGTTGAAGGCGCCGACCAGGGCCGGGTCGGTGTCGATGCCGATCACCTCGTGGCCGCGCCGGGCGAGGTGCAGCGCGACCCGCCCGGTTCCGCAGCCGAGCTCGAGCACGAGACCGTCACCGGGCACCCGCTGTGCGAGCTCGCCCCAGAGCGATAGGTCCGCGCTCTCGGAGCCGTGCTCGAGGTCGTGCCAGACGACGGCGTCGACGGGCACGAGGGGGGCCAGCCGTTCGCCCGGGCGATGGGGCTCATTCCCAGTATTCACGCGCGAGTCCTTTGTCCGCCAGTAGCCGGCGCAGCTCGAGCAGGGCTGTGTAAGTGGGAAGGGCAAAGAGGCGGCCGTTCGAGCCCTCGAGCGCGCGCTCGAGCGAGTCGGCCACGCCGGGCTCGATCTCAATCAGGCCTTCGTCGAGCCCGGCGTACTTGAGGCGCAGGGCCATCTCCGGCGCCCGGGTCCCGGCGCAGACGACGCGGCGGACGACGCCGTCGAGGAGCTCGAAGTCGGCGTCCCAGATCCAGGAGACGTCGCGGCCGTCTGCGATGCGGTCGTTGAGGGCGATCCAGACATCTATGCCCTCCGCGCTGTTCTTCTCCTGTTCGAGACGCAGCGTCCGCAGCACCTCGTTGGCGCCGGCCGGGTTCTTGATCAGCAGGATCGAGACCGGCGTGCCCTCGACCTCGATCGTCTCGACCCGGCCGAAGACCGCCTCCATGCCCTCGATCCCCTGCTTGATCTGGGCTCGGGAAACGCCGAGCCGCAGCGCCGAAGCGACCGCCGCCAGCGCGTTGTAGACGTTGTAGAGCCCGGGGAGGGGGAGATCGAGCTCGAGCGGCCCGCCGGGGGTCGAGATCTCGACCCGCGAGCCGGACATGCCGTCGAGCTCGATTTTGGTAGCCGAGACGTCAGGGTCGGGCCGGCAGGCGCCGCAGTTCGGGCACGAGTAGTGGCCGAGGTGACCGACGAAGGCTCGCTCGTAGACGTAGGGGTGGCCGCACCGGCGGCAGTGTTTGGCGTCGAAGGCGTGCTGGAGCTCGGGCAGGGCCTGCGAGTTGTCGTCGATGCCGAAATAGGTGACTCCCGCGCGCCGCTCGCCCTCGGTGTCGCGACCGAGGTCGGCGATCAAGGGGTCGTCGGCGTTCAGGGTGAACTCGCAGCCGCCCGACGCCGCCGCCTCCGCTTCGCGCCCGGGGGCGGCGCCGGCGAGGCTCTCGACGAGGGTCGCCCACTCGTCGGCGAGGTGCTCGAGCTCGCCGTAGCGATCGAGCTGGTCGCGGAAGAGGTTGCCGAGGACGATCTGGCGTGGGCGAAGCTGGGGAGCAACCCGAGGTAGCCACGCTTCGTCGAGCTCGAACAGGCCCTCGTCGCCGTCCTGGTCGAGTAGGGCGGTGGCGATGCCCCAGCTCATGTTCGACCCGGCGCGGTTGTGGACCGGCGTCCGCCCGGCGGCGCCGAGCGCCGCCGAGATCATCCCGGCCGTCGTCGTCTTGCCGTTGGTGGCGCTGACGATGGTCGAGCCACGTTCGAGGCCGGTGGCGAGCTCCGAGATCGCCTCGGGCGCGAGGCGCAGCAGCAGCCGCCCGGGCAGAGTCGTACCGCCGCCGCGGCCGCTGCGGCGGCTGATCGCCCCCGTCGCGCGGGCGACAGCGCGCTTGGCGGTGAACCCGGCGCTCACTTCGGCGGGGGGGCGACGACTCGTAGCGCCAGGCGCAGAAGTCGTAGCTTCGCCGGGAGGTCGGCGATGTGCTCGCCGTCGGCGTAGATCTCAAATGGGCGGCTGGCGCTGATTTCGACCTCGGCGCCGCGCAGCACGGTGATGACGTCCAACTCGACGTGGGTGCCCTTGAACACCTTTGGCAGGTTACGGACGAAGCTCAGCTTGCTTTCCTCGCCGGTCAGGACGATGTCGAAGAGCCCGTCGTCGAGGAGCGCGTCGGGGGCGATCAGCATGCCGCCGCCGAACGCCTTGCTGTTGGCGGCCGCGACCGAGTAGCCGCGGTGCTCGTGGCGCTCGCCGTCGATCGTCACCGTGAAGTCGGCGGGGCGCCAGGTCGCGAGCGTGCGGAAGGCGGCGTAGGCGTAGACGAGGTTTCCGCGCACGATGCGGGTCTCGTTGGCCCGCCGGTTGGCGTCGGAGTCGAAGCCGGTACTGGCGATGCAGAGGAAGCGCCGTCCGTTGACCTCGCCGACGTCGATCTGACGTTCCTCGCCGGCGAGCAGTACCGAGACCGCCTCGGGGATCCCGGTGGGGATCTCCATGGCGCGGGCGAAGTCGTTGCCGCGGCCGCCGGGGATGACTCCGAGCGGCACGGTCGAACCCGCGAGGGCCCCGCCGATCGCCCCGATCAGCCCGTCGCCGCTCATCACCACCGGGACCTCGCCGGCTTCCGCCGCCGCCAAGGCCTCCTCGATGCCGTGCCCGAGGCTGCGCGTTTTGACCGTGCGGAAGACGGCGTCGCGCTCGCGCAGCTCGGCCTCCACCTGGGGCAGCAGCTTCGCCGCACGGCCGCTCCCCGACGACGGGTTGACCAGCAGCACGTGGCGTCTCTCCTCGCTCACGAGGCCATTATTTGCGCCCGACCCAAAAGGTGCCTGCCGCTGCCCCGCCCGCGAACACCTCTGAGACGCCGAGGCGCCCGAATCGGCGGCGCAGGACGGCGTCCGGGGTCCAGAACGGAGTCGCGTCGCCCCAGCTCGAAGCGTGGACGACGAAGCCGCCGGGGCGGAGCACGCGGGCGATCTCGGAGAAGAACGGCGGCATGTTGAGCTCGGCGACGAGGTCGAACGATTCGTCCTCGTAGGGGAGGGAGGAGGCGTCGGCGACGCGGAAGGCGACCCGGCCCTCGGGGTCGAGGCCGACGCGCTTCTTGGCCCGCCGCACCATCTCCTCGGAGATGTCGATGCCGCGGACCCGAGCCTGGGGAAACTCGCGGGAGATCAGCAGCGCGCCGGTGCCCGTGCCGGTGCCGATCTCGAGCGCCCGCTCCGGCAACTCGACCCTGAGTAGGCCTGCGGCGAGTGGAGCGAGGTGCTCCGGCGAGCCGGCGCGAGTTCGCTCATCCCAGCCCTCGGCGAGGTCGTCGAAGAACGAGCGCATCGCAGGCCGGATCACGGGCCAGAGCCACGGCGCCGCGGTCACCGCCCGATTCAGCGCACGACCGATGCGCTGGTTGCGGTTCGAGCTCGGGGTCCTGAGGTTCGCTTGTTCATCCGCCACGACTCCGATCATCGCAACAAGGGCGGCCCACTTAGGCCCTCGGCGTCAACGGTCCGCTAGCCTGCGCGACCGTGGAAGGCCAGAACAGCAACCGCTCGCGCCTCATCTTCCTCGGCGGCCTCGCGGCCGCGGGCCTGATCGCGCTGGTCGTCGTCCTCGCCACCGGCGGCAGCGACAAGAAGTCGAGCTCCGCCGCCTCGGGATGCAAGACGGTCTCGGCCCCGGCCGCCAAGAGCGTGCACTTGAGCCAGCCGCCGCTGAAGGCGCCGCCGGCCGGCACGACGGCCACCGTCGACACGAGCTGCGGCTCGTTCACGATCGCTCTCGACACCCAGAATGCGCCGAAGACGAGCGCCAGCTTCGTCTACATGGCGCAGCAGGGTGCCTATACCGACACCTCGTTCACTCGCATCGCGACGGGCTTCGTGATCCAGGGTGGCGACCCGACCGAGTCCCAGGCGGGCAATGCCGGCTACACGGTCACCGAGCCGCCACCAGCGGGCACGAAGTACACCGAAGGCACCGTTGCGATGGCCAAGAGCGGCAGCGAGCCCCCGGGTACCTCCGGCAGCCAATTCTTCGTCGTCACCGGCGCTCAGGGGGGCAGCCTGCCGACCGACTACGCGCTGCTCGGCAAGGTCACCTCCGGAATGGATGTCGTCAAGCGGATCGAGAGCATCGGTCCGGTGACACCCCCGGACGGCGCCCCGAAGTCGCCGGTCGTCATCAACACGATCACGATCGGCTGAGCACCGCGTGTCGAAGCTGAAGCTCGGTCAGCCCGCGCCCGACTTTGACCTCCTCGGCACCGGTGCGAAGCCCTACCGCCTCGCCGACTACAAGGACACGGGGGTCATCCTCGCCTTCTACCCGGGCGACTTCACGCCCGTGTGCACGCGGCAGTTCTGCTCCTACCGCGACGACGGTGACCGCATCGAGGCGCTCGGTGTGCCGATGCTCGGCGTTTCGCCGCAGTCGGTCGAATCGCACGAGAAGTTCACCCAGAAACACGGCCTCCGCGTTCCGTTGCTCGCCGACACCGACAAGAAGGTCGCCAAGGCCTACGGGGTCGTCGGGCCGGGCGGCATGATCCGCCGCGCTGTCTTTCTCATCGACGAGGAGGGCGTTGTCCGCTACCGCGACGTCGCCCTGCTCGGCCTCACCTTCCGCGACGTCGAGGACCTCGAAGACGCCGTCGCCGCCGTTCGCGCCGCGGCGTGAGCCCCGCCGAGCCGGCTCCGTTCACCGTCGACGCCAGCGGTCACGCGATCGCCGGCGAGGCACTCGGCGAGGGCCCGTCCGTCGTTCTCGCGCATGGGGTCAGCGCCACCAGGCGCTACGTGGTTCACGGCTCGCCGGCGCTCGCGCGCACCGGACACCGGCAGATCACCTACGACGCGCGCGGCCACGGCGAGTCCGATCCCGCCCCCGAGGGCGCCGGCTACGCCTACGACGAGCTCGCCGACGATCTGGAGCGGCTGATCGACGCGGAGGTGGGGGAGGGGAAGCTGGTCCTCGGCGGACACTCGATGGGCGCCCACACCGTCGTCGCCTACGCGCTGCGCCACCCCGAGCGGCTCGCGGGCCTGGTCGTGATCGGCCCGGTTCAGATGGGCTTGCCGACGCCCGAGAGCGCCGTCCGCTACTGGAACCGGCTCGCCGACGGGCTCGAGCAGGGTGGCGTCGACGGGTTCATGGAGGCGTATGACCGCAAGCTCAACCCGGAGTGGCGCGATTCGATCCTGCGCTTCACGCGTCAGCGGATGGAGGAGCACCGTCACCCCAAGGCGGTGGCGCAGGCGTTGCGCGAGGTCGCCCTGACCCAGCCGTTCGAGTCGATCGACGAGCTCGAGTTCCTCGAGGTGCCGGCGCTCGTCGTCGCCAGCTACGACGAAGCCGACCCGGGCCACCCCTACAAAGTCGCCGAGGCCTACGCGCAGAAGCTGCCCAACGCGCGCCTGATCAGCGAGGAACCGGGGGAATCGCCGCTCGCCTGGCAGGGCGGCAAGCTCGCCCGCGAGATCGCCGCCTTCGCCGCCGAGCTCTAGCCGGGCCGGTTCTCGAGCCGCCAGACCAGGCGCAGGCCCGACCAGGTCTCGTCGATCGCGCAGACCTTGTTGTCGACGAGGCCCTGAGGCAGAGCGACGTCGCGGACCACGTCCTCAGTCATGTCGGTTGCTACCCGCGAGGATTTCTTCGGCCAGGCGATCCAGAGGCCGCCCCCGGGATCCAGGGCGTTCGCGAGCGGCGCGAGGCGCTTCGCGAGCTGCGCCCGCTGCTTGGTGAAGAAAACGATCACATCCAGCCCCTTGGCGCCCCGGGACATGACCTCGACCCCGGCGGGTAACTCGCCGAGCGCGTCAGCGAA
>JAWVFN010000085.1:0-18057 GCA_033855935.1 Solirubrobacterales bacterium
CCGAGCAGACGGCGATGAACGCCGACGGCTACCTCGCCGGCCTCCGGGCCCAGCGCAAGTGGCTGATCAAGCTCGCGATGGTCGGTCTCTACCTCTACCCGCTGCTGACGATCCGCCCGCCGCTACCGTTGATGGCGGCAGAGGAGCGGCTCGAGTTTTTGAAGAAGCGATTCCTCTTCGACGTCGACAAGCGCCGGGTACGTGGTTTTCGCCGCCAGTTGCTCCAGGCCGGGATCCGGCTCGGCCAGCAGATCGCCTTCCTCGGCTATTACGGAGACCCGGCCACATTCGAGTTCACGGGCTACGTCCCGTTCACCAAACGCGAGCGCTACGACCCCGCGGTTCGCGAGCAGGCCGACAGCCGGATCGGCGTCACCACCCTCCCCCACCCCGAGGACGGCGAGACGATCGAGGCGGACGCTGTCGTGATCGGCAGCGGCGCTGCGGGCGCAATCGTCGCCGCCAACCTCGCCGAGCGCGGGCGCAAGGTGCTGATCCTCGAGCGCGGCGAGCACGTGTCTCCGAGCAATTTCTCCGAGGACGAGATCACCCAGATCGCCCGCCTCTACTCCGACGGCGCCCTGCAGCTGGCCCGCGACTTCCGCTTCCAGATCCTGCAGGGCATGTGCGTCGGCGGCTCGACCGTCGTCAACAATGCGGTCTGCTTCGAGATCCCCGATCCGGTGCTGGAGCAGTGGACCGGCCCGGAGCTGCAATCGGGCCTCGACCCGGCCAAGCTGAAGTCCGCCTACGACATCGTTCGCAGGCGGCTGCGAATCGTCGAGCAGCCGAACACCAACCTCAACCCAGGGGCGAAGCACTTCGTCGAAGGAGTCGAAAAGCTCGGGCTCGGAGCCAACGGATCGGGCCCACCGATCGTCGAGGCCAACATCGCCGACTGCCTCGGCTGCGGCTACTGCAACATCGGCTGCCCCTACGGCAAGAAGCTCTCGATGCTCGACACGGTGCTGCCCGAGGGCCAGTACAAACACGGCGAGAACTTCCAGATCCTCGCCAACTGTCGCGCCGACAAGCTGGTTGCGTCCAACGGCTCGGTCGAAGCGGTCAAATGCGTGATGCGCGACGCCGACGGCAACGAGTCAAAACTGCGGGTCAAGGCTAAGACCGTCGTCGTTTCCGGTGGGGCAATCGCCTCGAGTTGGCTGCTGAAGCAGAGCGGCCTCGGCGGCAAGCAGGTCGGCGAGAACCTCGCCTTCAACATGGGCTCGCCCGTCACCGCCGAGTTCAGCGAGCCGATCCACTCCTACGACGGGCTGCAGATCTCCCACTTCCTCGAGCAGCCGAAGCGGGGCTACGTCTTCGAGACCTGGTTCAACCCGGTCGTCTCGCAGGCGCTGACGATGCCGGGCTGGTTCGAGGACCACTACCGCAACATGGGCCGCTACGCCCACCTGACCGCGGTGGGCGTCCTCGTCGGCACCCACCGCAACGCGAAGATCAAGCGGGCCCTGACCGGAGGCGCCGACATCGTCTACACGCCGACTCGCGACGACCTGGCGAAGGTGATCGACGGAATCAAGCTCGCGGGGAAGATCTGGTTCGCGGCCGGCGCCGAACGGGTGATGCCGCTGACGTTCCACTACCGCGAGTTCACCTCGCCCGCCGAGCTCGACCGCATGGACGAGTATGTCGCCGACGACAGCGACATCTCGCTCGGCACCGGGCACCCGCAGGGAGGCAACGCGATCTCCGAGGACCCCGCCAAGGGCGTCGTCGACCCCAACTTCCGCGTCCACGGCATGGACAACGTCTACGTCTGCGACGCCAGCGTCTTCCCCACCTCGATCACCGTCAACCCGCAGATGACGGTGATGGCGCTCGCCGAATACGCGGCGCCGCTGATCACCTGAACCACCGCCGGCTAGCCGGGCCAGTTCGGCGCCGAGTCCAAGACCGAGCCGCTGTGCTCGCGGACGGCTTGCTCGGGGTCCGTGTACATCTCGATGTAGTGGAACTTCTGGTCGCGGATGCCGACGGCGTAGGCCCAGACCTCGTCGACGTCGAGGCCGCTGGCCTGGGCATGGAGCTTGATGTGGGTGACGACGATCGTCATCTCCTCGCCCTCGACCAGCTTGATCGGCGAGTGCTCGATCGAGTCCCAGGCCTCCATCAGCTGGGTGAACAGCCGGCGCACCCCGTCGTGGCCCTGATACGCCTCGTCGAGCGTCCCCTGCTTCGGCGGCTTCCAGACGACATCGGGTTCGAGCAGCTCGAGCAGCGCGGTGATGTCGCCGTCGTCGATAAAGCCGAGAGCGCGGCCGATCAGCTCAGGCTTCGGATCCTCGTTCATCTACCCCCAAGGTAGGCGTCCTTTGCTTCAGTGAACTGCTCAAGCTTACGCTCGATGTCGGAGCGCTCGCCCGCACGCAGCATGAACACGCCGCGGGTCATGCCTGCCTGCGCGAAGGCCTCGAGGCGCTTTGGGTCGCGCGGCGCGAGCTGCACGGTCACCGGGATCGGGCCCTTCCCCGCCTCCTTGGCCGCCACCTGCAGCTCTTCGATGCGGGCGATCATCTGCTCGTCCTCCCCGACGCGGTTCGGAAACCACTCGTCGCCGTAGGCGAGGACCCGGTCGAAGACGGTCTTGCCGTTGCCGCCGACCAGGATCGGCGGGTGCGGCTTCTGGACCGGCTTCGGCCACGACCAGATCGGATCGAAGTCGACGTACTTGCCGTGGTACTCCGCCTCGTCAGAGGTCCAGATCTCCTTCATCGCCTCGATCCGCTCGCGCATGATCCCGAACCGACGCGCCGGGTCCGTGCCGTGATTTCGCATCTCCTCGAGATTCCAGCCGGCGCCGACACCGAACAGGAAGCGGCCGTCGGATAGGTGGTCGAGGCTCGCGACCTCCTTGGCCGTGATGATCGGATCGCGCTCCACGACGAGGCATATGGCGGTGCCGATCCGCAGCGTCTTCGTCGCCTGGGCGGCCATCGCCAGCGAAACGAACGGGTCGTAGGTGTGGAAATACTCGGGCGGCAGCGGCTCGCCGGCCGGATAGGGCGTCTCGCGGCTGGCCGGGATGTGGGTGTGCTCGGTGACCAGCAGCGACTCGAAACCCCGCTGCTCGAGCGTCAGCGCCAACTCTGCAGGCGCGATCGTCTCGTCCGTCGCGAAGTAGCTGACCCCGAAGTCCAAGGGTCGATCCTCCCAGATACCCTCACACCGTGCCCGACCTCGGAGAGCCGAGCTCGTACGTGACGCTTGAGCCGGGGGCGCCGGTCTTTTCGAGCGACGGCAAGAAGGTCGGCAAAGTCCACCGCGTCGTCGCCGACACCGTCCACGACATATTCGATGGCATCGTCGTCGACACGAGCATCCTGCTCGGCAAGCGCCGTTTCGTTGACGCCGAGCAAGTCGAGCAGATCTACGAGCGCGGGGTGCAGCTCAAGATCGATCGCGCAGCCGCCGACGCGCTCCCCGACACCCGAGATTGACGCCCGCCGCCCTCACGCCCGCCGAAGCGGCCGCTCGCCTCGAGGCGACCGACACGTTGGGCATCCCGCTGGGGACGGGCCAGCCACCCGGTCTGCTCGCCGCGCTCGGCGAGCGCGACGATTGGGAGCACCTGCGCGTCTACGGCGCCTTGCTGCTCGTCGGCACCGAGCTCTTCAACCACCCCAAGGTCCACTACCTCTCGGGGTTCTTCGGGCCGATCGAGCGCGCGCTGCGCGATTCGGGCGCCAACATCAGCTTCGCCCCGGCCGACTTCCGCCGCTTCGAGCCGGTGCTCGCGGCGCAGAAGCCGCGGGTGATGGCGAGCGTCGCCGCCGCGCCGGACGCCGGCGGCTGGTGCAGCCTCTCGCTGCACGCCGGGGCCACCGTCGGCGAGCTCGAGCGCGCCGCCGCCGACCCCGAGCGGCTGCTGATCCTCGAGGTCTCGCCGCGCTTCCCCCACACGCTCGGTCTCCCCCCCGAGCACCGTCACGCGATCCACGTCGACTCGGTCGACATCCTGGTCTCCAGCGACGCAGCACCCTTCCCGCTGTCCGACCCGCCGCCGAGTGACGTCGACCGCTCGATCGCCGAGCACGCGAGCGCCTTCGTCCGCGAGGGCGCGACGCTGCAGACGGGGATCGGCGCCGTGCCCTCGCGGATCGTCGGCCTACTCGCCGAGGGCGACGGCGGCGACTACGGCGTTCACTCGGAGATGTTCACCAACGGCCTGATGCAGCTGCACGAGTCGGGGAAGGTGAGCAACCGCAAGGGGCAGTTCGACGGGGTCTCGGTCGCGACCTTCGCTGCCGGCAGCGAGGAGCTCTACGCCTGGCTCGACGGCAACCACGATGTCGCCTTTCTCCCGGTCGAGGTGGTCAACTCGCCCGAGCTGATCGGCGCCAACCGGTTGATGACGACGATCAACGGGGCGATCTCGATCGACATCCAGGGCCAGGTGATCGCCGACACCGTCAACGGCGCCCAGTACTCGGGCATCGGCGGTCACGAGGACTTCATCGCCGGCCCGGCGCTCTCGCTCGAGGACCGGGCGCTGCTCTGCCTGCCCTCGACCGCGATCGTCGGCGGCGGGACGATCTCGCGGATCGTGCCCTGGTTCGATGCGGGCGCGGTCGTCACCACCCCGCGCCACCAGGTCGACGTGATCGTCACCGAGCACGGCGCCGCCGAGCTCCAGGGCAAGACCGTCCACCAGCGCGGCGACGCGCTGGCGTCGATCGCTCACCCGGCGTTTCGCGACGAGCTGCGCGAGGCGGCCGAGCGCGCGGCGCACGGTCGCTCGCCGCGCCCTGCGTAATCCGTCCACCGACCGGCCTTAAAAATGACGAGGTATCCTCGTTGCCGAAGGGGAAGAGAGTGTCTCGTCACGGACAGCCACGGCTCGAGTTCGGCTCCCACGGTTCGCCGGACGATGGGGTCTGCGTAGTCGAGCTGGCCTCGATCATCGGCGGCGAGGACTTCTCCGACCGGCCTCAGTGTGTCTGCGAGGTGATCGGCGCCTACCTGCGCAGCTGGAACGACCGCCTCGCCCACTCGGAGCGCCAGCGGCTCCGCCCCTACGCGGAGCGCGTCGTCGGCAGCCGCTCGGACGGAACGACCACCGAGCTGCGCCGAGATGTCTGCTTCGTCGCCGCCGGGGCGACCTTCCACGGCGGGCGCCTGCGGCGGACGCTGACCCGGGCCCGCCTGCGGATGCGGATCGCCTGGCTCGTCGGCCTCCGGCCCGCCATCCGCCTCAACGAAGGCGCCGGCGAGTACGCGGCGCGGCTGACCTTCGCCCGCGACGGCGCCGACCGCGGCTTCGCCCTGCTCGACGTGCTGCTGATGATCGGCTCGACCGACGGCGACCGCCGGCCACCCGACCGCGACGAGCTGCTGGTCCGGGCCGAGCTGATCGCCCGAGACCGCGGCCCGAGCGTCAGGGCCGGCGCGGTCGCGTCTCCTGGCTAGAACCCTCGGCGCTCGCGCATCCGGTTGCGGTCGCGGCGCAGCTGCGGGTCGCCGCCGGGGTCGGCGAGCTCGCCCGCCACGCGCATGTTGCGCACCGTGAAGACGATCGCAAGAGCGGCGATGACGCTGCTGACCCCCGCCACCTCGGCGGGTGAAACCGAGGCGAGCGACGCGAAGAACACGTAGAGCACGATCGCGCCGACGATCACGATCCACAGCGAGAGGCGTATCCGGCCCAGTACCTCCATACCACCAAGATATCGGAGCCATCTTGGCTCGACACGGGGGCGAATCCCCGTGCGTGAACTTTCGACACCTGTACAACGCCGTTCGCCCTCGAAAGGCATACATTTCACTCTCCTTTTCTCGTTTGATCAGCACTCAGAGGTACAGCGCGTCCTACCGGGGCGCGCTGTGCCATGTCAGAACAGGACTAACTGGAGGAACACGACTCGATGACACGGACTCGCGCCAAGAACGTAGACGCCGCAAAGTGGAGCGCCAACGGCTCCGGGCTCGGCCCGGTGGACCTGACCGACGCAGCGAACGTCCCGTTCGGGGCGAACGTGTTCTCCGCTGCGATGCAGAAGGAGCGCCTGCCCAAGGACGTCTTCAGCAAGCTTCAGGCCACGCTCGAGAACGGCGAGGCGCTCGACACCTCGCTCGCCGACGCGGTCGCCGACGCGATGAAGCAGTGGGCCCTCGAGCGCGGCGTCACCCACTACACCCATGTCTTCCAGCCGCTGACCGGCCTCACTGCCGAGAAACACGACTCGTTCTTCGACCCGGTCGGCGACGGTAACGCGATCGCCAAGTTCTCCGGTTCGGAGTTGATCCAGGGCGAGCCCGACGCGTCCTCGTTCCCGACCGGCGGCGTCCGCGCCACCTTCGAGGCCCGCGGCTACACCGCCTGGGACCCGACCAGTCCGGCGTTCATCCTCGAGAACCCGAACGGCGCCCTGCTCTGCATCCCGACGGCGTTCGCGTCGTGGACAGGTGAGGCGCTCGACGCCAAGATCCCGCTGCTGCGCTCGATGGACGCCCTCTCGAAGTCGGCGATCCGGGCGCTGAAGCTGCTCGGCGACAACGAGGCCCAGCGCGTGTTCACGACCGTCGGCCCCGAGCAGGAGTATTTCCTGATCGACGAGCAGTACTTCTTCGAGCGGCCCGACCTGGTCACCACCGGGCGCACCCTGTTCGGCGCCAAGCCGCCCAAGGGCCACGAGCTCGACGACCACTATTTCGGCTCGATTCCCGAGCGGATCCTCGCCTGCATGCTGGAAACGGAGCGCGAGCTGCAGAAGCTCGGCGTGCCGGTCAAGACGCGTCACAACGAGGTGGCGCCGAACCAGTACGAGCTGGCCCCGATGTTCGAGAACTCGAACGTCGGCTCCGACCACCAGCAGCTGACGATGCAGGTGATGCAGAACGTCGCCCGCAATTACGGCCTCGTCTGCCTCCTGCACGAGAAGCCCTTCGCCGGGGTCAACGGCTCGGGCAAGCACAACAACTGGTCGATGGGGACCGACACCGGAACCAACCTGATGGACCCGGGCGACACCCCGGCGGAGAACACCAGCTTCCTGTTCTTCTGCGCGGCAGTGATCCAGGCCGTCAACAAGCACCAGGGGCTGCTGCGCGCCTCGGTCGCCAGTATCGGCCAGGATCACCGGCTGGGCGCCAACGAGGCGCCGCCGGCGATCATCTCGATCTTCCTCGGCGCCGAGCTCGAGAAGGCATTCGAGTCGATCGCGTCGGGAGAGGGCGACGGCAAGACGCCAGGCTCGTTCCTGGAGCTGGGCGCCGAGGTGCTGCCGCCGCTGCCGATGCATGGCGGCGATCGCAACCGGACTTCGCCGTTTGCCTTCACCGGCAACAAGTTCGAGTTCCGGGCGGTCGGCTCGAGCGCATCGCTCTCGTTCCCGAACACGGTCCTCAACACGATCGTCGCCGAGGCGATCGACGACCTCGCCGACAAGCTCGAGGCAAAGGCCGGCGATGTCACCACCGGCGTCGCCGAGGTCGTCAAGGACGCCTACACGGGCAACAAGCGGATCCTCTTCGACGGCGACAACTACGACGAGGCTTGGCACGCCGAGGCTGAGCAGCGTGGTCTGAAGAACCTGAAGACCACTCCCGATGCGCTGCCCGAGGTGCTGGCGGAGCCGACGATCGCCGCCTTCGAGAAGTACAAGGTGCTTTCGAAGCGCGAGCTCGAGTCACGCTACGAGGTCTGGTGCGAGCAATACGCGATCAACGCCAACATCGAGGCGGAGACGACGGCGAACATCGGCCGGACGATGATCCTGCCGGCGGCGCTGCGCTACCTCGCCCTGCTCGCCGACGCCGACGCCGGCGAGATCACCAACTCGGTCAAGCCGCTGGTCAACGAGCTCAGCAACGCGCTCGACGGCCTCGACACGGCCAACCTCTATCCCGATGGGGTCGAGGACGACGCGATGACGCTCGCCGAATACGCCCGTGACCACCAGGTTCCGGGCATGGAGTCGGTTCGCGAGGCGGCGGACAAGCTCGAGGGAGTCGTCGCCGACTATCTGTGGCCGATGCCGAAGTACTCAGAGATCCTCTTCATCAAGTAGGCGCTGACTAAAATCGCGAGCTTGCCCTCCCTCAGGCAACGCATCTCGCGCTTTGCGATCCCCTCCGGCGTGGCGGCGATCGCCGCCCTCGCCATCGCCTGGGCGCTGATCATGCACGGCATGGGCTGGGCCCAGGAGTCGAACTACGCCCAGGTCCGCGCCCTCGCCCACGGCAAGGCCGAGATCGACCAGTACCAATGGGAGACCAAGGACAAGGCCTGGATGCAGGGCCACTTCTACGCGGTCAAGGCGCCGGGCCTGGCGATCTTCACCCTGCCTGCGTACCTGCTCGCCGACGCCGCCGGCAAGGGGCTGGTCAAGGGCGCCGTGGCCAACGCCGAGCGCGCCGACACGCTGCACTGGGGCGGCATGCCCGCCCCGCCCTACGCGGAGGCCGGATTCAGCGCCAAGCGCGCTTGGCATGCCTCAGCAGAGGACCGGCTCAGCGCCCCGGTGATCTGGTTCCTGATGCTGTTCGGAGCCCTGCTTCCAGCCCTGATCATGCTCCTCCTGGTCCGCCGGCTCGGCGACGTGATCGAGCCGGGCTTGGGCACCGCCGCCGCCGTGACGCTAGGCCTCTGCACGATGCTGATGACCTTCGCCTCCGAGTACTTCTCGCATGTGATGGCCGCGACGCTCGTCTTCGGCGCCTTCGCCCTGCTCTACCGCGAGCGGCAGGGCGAGCCGCGGCCGTGGCTGACGGCGCTGGCGGGGTTGCTCGCCGGGCTCGCAGTCACCTTCGAGTACCCGCTCGGGCTCGTCGGCGTCGTGCTCTTCGCCTACGCCCTGAGCCGCGATCATCTGCGGCTGCCGCGGGCCGCGGCCTATGCGGGTGGAGCGCTCCTCGGCGCGCTGCCGGTACTCGCCTTCAACCAGTGGGCATTCGGCTCGCCGCTCGAGTTCGCCTACTCGAATGCGGTCGCGGTTCAGGGGTTCGACGGGCACGCCGTCCTCGGCCTCAACTCCGCCGGCTTCTTCGGCATCACCTCGCCGAAGCCCTCGGCCGCAGTTGACCTGTTGTTCTCGAGCCGCGGGCTGCTGACGATCACGCCCGTGATCGCGATGGCGGTCGCCGGGGCGATTGCGATGCGCCGCTCGCTGCACCGCGCCGAGGCCAACGTCATCCTCGCCGTCGCCGCGGTCTACTTCGCCTACAACTGCGGCTATTGGCTGCCGTTCGGGGGCGGCACGCCGGGACCGCGGTTCCTGATCCCCACCCTCCCCTTCCTCGGCCTCGGGCTGGCGACCGCGTGGAAGCGCTGGCCGGCGCTGACCCTGGGGCTGGCGATCCCTTCAGCCGTGTTCATGATCCCGGCGACGATCACGCTGCCCCTGATCGGCGACAACGGCACCTCGGTCTGGGGCGATCGCGTCATCAGCGGAGAGTTCGAGAACACGCTGCTGACCGCCCTCGGTGTGCACAACGGCTGGTACGCGATCACACCGGTGCTGGTCGGGTGCGTGCTTGCCGTCTGGTTCGCCGCGCGCGCGACGCCGGCGCTCGACTGGGGACGGGCCCCGGCGTGGTTCGTGCTCGGGCCGGTCGCGCTTTGGGGGGCGGTCTCGGCCGTCGGGCCGACCGTCGCCGGCGACCATTACACGCCGATTTCCCACGGAGAGACGTCCCTCGAGATCATCGGCGTCGGCGCCGTGACCGCCTTCCTGACGCTGGTGCTGCTGCGTTATCGCGGCCGCCGGCTCGCGCCCGCGCCGGGCGGCGCCGCGCCGGTGCCCGTCGCCGTCGGCGAGAGCTCGTAGATCACGTCGTAGCCGCGCCGGGTGCGGGTCAACGGCAGGCCGCGAACGGGCTTGGCCGCGGCGTGGGCCCAGAACGTGTGCGCGGCGCGGCCGGTGTGGAGGACCACGGTGCGAACGCCGATCTTTCGCAGGTACCGGACCGTGGCCCGGTCGGGGAACGGCCTGACCCGGCGAAAGACGGAGAAGGTGAAGACCGGATCGACGCTCGAACGGCCGTTGATCATCTTCGGAAAGCCGTCGGTGGACCAGAGCAGGTAGCGGCGGTTGTCCTCCGGGCTCGCCGGCAGGTGCAGCTGCGGCGCGGGAAGGGAGGCAAAGGCGATGTCGGTCCGCGGCACGGGGGGCTGGGCCTGTTCGCCGACCGGGTCGAACGGCAGACCGCGGCCCTCGATCGCGATCGCGAGGGCGAGGACGAAGAGCAGCGACGCGGCGACCCTCGCGTGCGAGGCCGCCAGGGCGACGGTGGTCCGGCCGCCGCGGGCCTGGTCGGTGAGGCGGCGCCGCGCCGCCTCGGCTCCGCCCCCGGCCAGCAGTGCGAGGCCCAGCGAGGAGAAGCTGACCAGCCGTCCCGGCGTCCTGATCCCCTGGAACCCCGGGAAGAGGTCGTACGCGATCCGATAAGGCCATAAGAATCCGTCCTTGACCTGGAAGCCGAGGGCGAGCGCCGAGACGACGAGCACCCCCACTCCGAGGCCGATTCGGACGCCGCGGGGAAGCACGCCCGAGGTCACCCCGACGATCGCGAGGACCAAGGTCAGCAGCCCCGGGAACAGGGTCTTCTCGGGGATGTGCGACACGCTGTTGCGGATCCCGGCCGTCGCGTCGCCCCAGATCGTGTTCTCGTCGGGTGCGATCAGGTACGCCTTCGGGCCGCCCGAGTACTCCTGGATGAGATCGGGAGTGCGGCGAGCGTTCGGCTGGTCGTCGAGGACCCGCAGGTAGGGGCGCGCGGTGAGAAGGGCTGTGGCGCCGAAGATCAGCCCGCCGATCAGCGTCGCGACGACCAGCCGACGCGGGAGCGGAGGCCGCCCGCGTCTCCACCAGACGACCGCGGCGATCAGGCCGAGAGTCGCCAGCAGATAGGTAAGGGGAATCCCCAGCGTGAACCCCAGCGAGAGCTGCCAGGCGGCAACGCAGAAGCCGGCGACGACAAAGCCTGGTTTTGCGAGCCGGTAGCCGCGCAACCCGAGCGCCAGCGCCAGCGGGATGCCACCGCTCGAGATCACGTGCATGTGGCCGTCGTGCTCGAGCCTCAGCGGAGCGAAGGCGAAGGCGGCTCCAGCGACGGTCGAGGCGGCCGGCCCGAGGCCGAGCTCGCGCGCCAGGAGGTAGGCGCCTGCGAAGGCGAGCGCGTAGGCGAAGAGGAAGAGCAGGTTGTAACGGAGGACCGCGTCGACCGGGCCCGAGCCGAAGATGCCGGCGGGCGCGTAGCCGAGGAGCGCGTCGGAGAAGGCGAGCGTGTCGTGCAGGGGCCAGAACTGGTTCGACTGGAAGAAGTGCAGCGGCTGGTGCAGCAGCGCGTGCCCGTCCCACGCCACCTCCCACGACTGGACCAGGGGATCGCCGGTGTCCTTCGGGATATCGGTCTTCAGGTGGAGAACCAGCGGCCAGTTCATGACCACGGCGATCGCGATCGCCCCGATGACGAGCAGCAGCAGCTCACGGCGCGTGATCTCGATTCGCCGACTCAACGAGGGCTCAACTAGGGCTTGACCGCGCTGTAGAGCGCCAGTGTTCCGAACGGGGTGCGCATCGCGTCCCGTAGCCCGGCCTGCTCGAGCCCCGCGTCCTTGAACATCTCCGGCAGGGCCCCGGCCGCGTTGTCTGCCGTGTTCTCCATTCCGTCGAGCAGGCGGATGCCGTAGAACGCGGCGCCCATCAGTGGATCGCTGGGCTTGCCCCAATCGGCTACGTGCAGCTCGCCGCCGCGCCTCAGCACACGCGCGATCTCGGCGAGGGTGCGGCGCTTCGCGTCAGGCAGCAGGTGGTGGAAGAAGAGCGTTGAGAGCACCCGGTCGAAGCTCCTGGCGCGGTACGGAAGCACGTCGGAGAAACCGTGGTCGAAGCGGGCGTCCACGCCACCCTCCTCGGCCTTGCGCCGCGCCCGCTCGATCATCTCCTCGTCGGCATCGAGCCCGGTGACGTCGACCTTTGGCTCGGCCTGTGCGGCCATCACCGCCAGCGTCCCTGTGCCGCTGCCGATGTCGAGAACCTTGTCGCCGGGGCGCAGATCCGCCTGCTCGAGGAGGCGCCGCCGGAACTCGCCCTCGCGGGTGGTCCAGCGGACCACGGGGTCGTAGATGCGCGTCAGCGAGCGAAAGCGCAGGGCCGGGACGTAGCTCATCGCGGCATCCTAATTCCGCACCGAATCGACCGGCCCGCTCGGTAGTTATTAGGGCGTGCACCACGACATCACACGATGGCGAGCGCGCCTCGCCTCCGGGGCCGCCTTGGTGGGCTTGATCGCTGTGCTTACGGCCCCCGCGGCCGTTGCCGCCCCGAGGACGCTCGGCATCGACGTCTCGCGCTTCAACGGCCCGATCGACTGGGCCCAGGTCGCGGGAGCCGGCGTCCAGTTCGCCTTCGTCCAGGCGAGCCGCGGCAGCGGCGCGGACTGCACGGTCAAGCCCGAGCAGTGCGGCGCCGATCCGCTCTGGGCCGCCAACGCCCCGGCCGCGCGGGCGGCGGGGGTCCGTATCGGCGCCTATCACCGGGCATTCGCGACCGGGGCCACCCGCGCCGAGGCAAGGGCCGACGCCGGCGCCGAGGCCGCGGTCTTCGTCGCCCAAGTGGGCAGCGTGCCGCGGGGTGACCTCCTGCCTGTCCTCGACGTCGAGTCGCCATTCACCGGGCTGACCCCGGGCCGGCTGCGGGTCTGGGTCCAGACCTGGGTGAAACGCGTCCACAAGGGTGTCGGGGTCAAGCCGATCATCTACACCAACGCGACGAGCTGGGCCGCGACCGGAGACACGACGAAGTTCGCCGCCGGTCACCCGCTCTGGATCGCTCAGTGGCAGGTCGCCAAGCCGACCCTCGTCCCCGCCGCGAACTGGGCAGGCCGCGGCTGGACGGTCTGGCAGTTCACGAGCTCGGGCTCGGTCCCGGGGATCTCAGGACGGGTCGATATGGACTACCTGCGCGCGGGGCTGGGCAAGATCCTGGTGCGCTGATCGCCGCGGGCTAGTGCCGGTGCTTCCGCCTGTGCTTCTTCTTGCGGGAACAGGTCTTCTTCTTTTTCTTGTGCTTCGCCGCGGACTTGACCTTGCTCTTGGCCTTCTTCCGGCAGGCCTTCTTTCCCGGCACCGCCGGGCCCGTGCGCCAGAGCTCGGAGCCGGTCGTTCCGTCGTCGGCGGCGAAGTAGACGACGCCGTTGACGTTGGCGAGTGCGTTCGGGTACGAGCCGCCGTTGGGGTTGATCTGGGCGACCCGCGACGCCGTCGCGCCGTCGCTCTGCCAAAGCTCGAATCCGGTGCCGTCGTTGGCCTCGAACAGCAGCGTGTTGCCGAAGGCCGTCAGGTAGTTGGGGCTCGAGCCGAAGAAGCCCGGCCGGATGCCGCCCACCGCGCTGAGCAGCTCGCTGACCGAGCTGCCGTCGGTCTTCCAGAGCTCGGTGCCGTCGAGCCCGTTCTGAGCGGAGAAGAAGACGGTCCCGTTGACGGCCGTGAACTTCTCCGGGTAGGAGTTGAGTCCCGGGTTGATGTCGGAGATCAGGCTCGCGCCCGTGTACGGCGATTCGCTCTTCCAGAGCTCGATGCCGTGGCTGCCGTCGACGGCACTGAAGAAGGCGGTGCCGTTGATATCGGTGATGCCCGCGGGAGTCGAGCCGCCGGCGCCGGGGTTGATCCCGCCGCCCGCACTGAGGACCTCTGCCGGAGGGTTGGTGCCGTCGTATTTCCAGAGCTCGATGCCGTCGGTGTTGTTGTTGGCGTCGAAGAGGAGCTGGCCGCCGACGTCCGCCATCGGCGTTCGGGCCTGGCCCAATGGCGCGAGGGCCGGCGGTGGCGTAAACCCCGTGTTGATGTCCTCGACGAGCACGGTGCCGGCGTCGGTTCCGTTGCTCTTCCACAGCTCGGTGGCGTGGCCGGGGTCGTTGGCCCAGAAGTAAACAGTGCCTCCGATCGCGGTCAGGTCGGTCGGATCCGAGCCGCCGAGGGGGTTGATGCCTCCAGGCCCCGCCAGCAACACCGGTGGGTTGCTGCCGTCGTATTTCCAGAGCTCGTCCCCGGTCGCGGGGTCCGATTGAGCGTGGAAGAAGAGCGTCCCCGCCGCGTTGGCGAGATCGCCGGGGTTCGACCCGCCGACGTTGGCGAGATCGGCGACCATCGCGGGCGCGTTGACCCCGTCGTAGCGCCAGAGCTCACGACCGTGCGCGCCGTCGTTCGCGACGAAGACGAGCGCGCCACCCAAGTTGGTCAGGTCGCTGGGATCGGAGCTCGCCGGGCCGGGATTGATGTCGGCCACCCGTGCAGCCGAGTGTCCGTCCGTCCGCCAGAGCTCGCGCCCGGTGCCGGCGCCGACGGCGGTGAAGTAGGTGGAGCCGCCGACCCCGGTGAAATCGGCTGGGAACGAGTTGGCGACGCCCGGGTTGAGGTCGGCGATGCGATGGACGCTGGTGGCGGCCGTGGCGGGCACGGCCTGTACGAGCGCGGCAAGGAGCAGGGCAGCGGCCGCCAGCACGCCGGCGACGACCCTCTCCTGTGTCAACCCTTGGTTCATGATTACTAGGTAGACAGCGACACCACCCTAACGTGACGCCGTCGCCGATGTCAACCAGCAACCACTCGCCGCGGGCCCCTAGTAGGGTCGCGCCACGATGACGCAGGTGGAGAAGGTCGACCCGACGCCCGAGGACATCCAGCGGCTGCTCGCCGAGGCCGGTGACCAGCCGATCGTGATGCTCAACCTGCTGCGCTACGCGGAGGAGGGCGGCCGCGAGACCTACGCGGAGTACGCGGCAAAGACGCAGCCGTTCCTCGAGGGAATCGGCGGTGAGCTGCTCTACGCGGGCGACTGCGGGCTGGCGCTCGTCGCCCCCGCCTCGCACGAGTGGGACACGGTGCTCCTCGTCCGCTACCCGTCACCCCAGGCGTTCTTGGAGATGGTCTCCAACCCGGACTACCTCAAAGTGACCGAGATCCGCACGCGGGCGCTCGACGCCGCCGTGCTGCAGGTGACCACGCCCTGGGCCGCGTCGCCTTGAACCTGCGGAGATGGCGAGCTTCGACGCAGAGTCCAAGGCCGAGATCGATGCGGCGGGGCGCAGCGTCCGCCATCCGCTGACCCGGGCGCTGCTGGTCCTGACCCTGACCACGGGCCTGATCGACGCCGTCAGCTACCTCGGCCTCGGCCACGTGTTCACCGCCAACATGACCGGCAACATCGTCTTCCTCGGCTTCGGCATCGCCGGGGCGGGCGGGCTGCCCGTGGTCTCTCCCCTCGTTTCGCTCGCGGCCTTCCTCACCGGGGCAGGGGCCGGTGGCGTTCTCGGATCGCACGTGGCTCGCAGCCCCCGCGAGCACCTCTCGCTGCCGCTGCTCGTCGAGGCGACGCTGGTCGGCGCCACCGCTCTGCTCGTCGCGACCGTCGACGTCGATCCGAACCACTTCTCCGGCGACGCTGTGATCGCGATGCTGGCGCTGGCGATGGGGATGCGAAACGCCACCGTTCGCAGGCTGGCGATCCCGGACATGACGACGACGGTCCTGACGATGACCTTGACCGGGCTCGCGGCCGACTCGACCGCCGGCGGCGGGACCGGCGCCGGATCGATCCGGCGCACGGCCGCCGTCGCCGCGATGCTCGCCGGCGCGGTTGCCGGGGCGCTGATGCTGAAGACGAGCCTCTTCCTGCCGCTGGCCGCCGCCGCTGCGCTGGCGGCGGCGACCTGGCTCAGCTATATCCCGCGGCGGGAGCTCAGCGGCAGGAGATCAGCTTGACCCCGCCGTTGGCCTCTGAGATCACGCCGACTCCCGGGGCGTAGCGCTTGAACTCGACCTCGGGCGGCGGCGTCGCATCCTCGCGGATCCTCAGCACGTTCGAATAGTCGTGGCCGCTGATCCGGGCAGTGAGCCCCGCTCCGACCACGGTGCTCGTCTCGTGGACGATGTTGGGGACGTTCTCCGAGTCGAACACGTCGCCGAGCTTTGGCTGGCCGGGCATCAGGACGCCGGGCACCTGGGTGTCGCGGCCGAACCGCCATTGGCCCGAGTGCTTCACGACCTTGCCGTGGTGGCTGTACTCGTTGACGTCCTCGCCGAGGTAGTAGACGTTGCCGGCGTCATCCTGGGCGAAGTAGTCGACCGTCCGCTCGATCCGCCGGTGGATCTGGGTGTCGTGTACCCGATCGAGCACCTCGACGGCCTGGAACGTCTGGCCCGCGTAGGTGAACGGCGTCGTCTGGTGCAGCAGCGTCCGCACCACCTTCAGGTGCTGGCCTTGATCCGTCCCCGCGAGCACGCAGTGCTGGAACGCGGTGATCGGCAGGTACGGATTCGTGATCTGGGTCGAGTGGCTGAACTTCGGCGCAGGCGGCGGACCGGCGCCGAAGACCGCGGCCCCCGATCCGATTGCCGCGAGCAACAGCGAGCCTGCCACGGTTGAAGTGATTGTCAGCTTGCGAAACATCGTTCTCCTTTGCCTGGGGTACCGAACACCGGCGACGATCGCAAGGCCGCATGAAAGCCCCGTGACGGTGTGATGAAACGGGGATGAACGGTCAGGCGCCTACGGCGAAGGCGTGGCGGCCATCCAGGCGAAGATGCTGGTCGTCGCCGAGTGGAGCTGGAGGCTGCCCTTGCGGACCCCCGCCGAGGCGCCGGCGTTGCCGTCCCAGGTGCGGAGGTTGAGCCCGCCCTTGACCCTCGAGCGGTGCAGCGCCCGCTTGGCGTTGCGCTTGGCGAGGCGGTACCAGGTGACGTCGTGGGTCCGCGTGGCGTACTCGAGCATGTCGCGAATGAAGACCTGGTCGAACTGCGGCCCCATGTCCGGATAGGGGAAGGCGGCCGCCGAACGCTGGGCCAGCCCCTGGGCGCGATCGCAGAACGAGAGGTCGTGGGTCTCCTCGCAGAGGCCATGGAGGGCGAGGATCATCGGCCCCTGGACGTAGGGCATCGCCAGGGGGACGAATGGCGGCTCGTTGGAGACGAGCAGGCTCGCCCGCGTGGCCGGGTCCACTCCGGCGCTGAGCTTCGCGGCTTCCTCGGGGTATTGAGCGAGTGCCGCCTGGTCACGATTCGACGCGACCGCCGAAGACGAGCTGATGCCCTCCCCGGCAGGCGTCCGCAGGCGCGCATAGAAACCGTCGTCGTTGTAGAGCCAGACGTCGGCCCAGTCGATGAACTTGAGCGCGTCGTCGAGGTAGTGCTGCTCGTGGGTGATGCCGTAGAGGCGAACCGAGAGCTCGGTGCCGCCGGCAAGCGTTTCGCCCGCGTAGAAGCCGTGGTTCGTGTTCCACCACAGGCCCCCGGGCGAGCCGGACCGGCTGTCCCAGCCCGAGACGCTGATGAATCCCTGCGCGACCTCGGCGTCATGCAGGAAGCGCGGGGCGCCCGTCGCCCTGTACGCATTGAGGAAGGCGAGCCCCCACCAGCCGTTGTCGTCGAACCACGTCGCCTGTCCCGATCCACGCTGCTCCAGCCGCGGCGCGAAGCCGGGCGGTTCGAGGTCGGGGTTGAGATAGCGCTCGGCGCCGATGCCAAAACGGATCACGTCCTGCTGGTGGGCCCGGGTCGGGCTCGCGATCGCGATCCCGTTGACGGCCTCGAACAGCGAGACGACCTGCCAGAGGCCCGCGGCGCGAGAATGGTGCAGCCGGGCCCGGTACCAGTGGCGACCCCGTTCCCACCACAGCTTCGGATTTCGGGTGGCGGTCACGCCGCGCTCGGCCGCAACGAGAAAACGCTGCTGCGCGCCGGTCAGCGCGGCGGCGGGTGGCGGGTCAAGTTGCTGCGCGCAGAGGAAGCCGACGACCGCGACGGCGGCCGTGACTGTCACGACACGCAGTGAGATTCCCTGGCTCACTGAAGTGCAGGGTAGCCCCTGGGCGGGTCGGCGCTCGGGTTTCAGGCTTTCAGCACTTCGCGGCTACGGCGCCGCTCAGGCTCTCGACCGCGTTGACGGCGGAGGTCACCTTGGGTACGAGCTCGAGAATCTGCTGCGCGCTCGGCGAGGAAGGCAGCGCATTGACAGCGTCGCTGAGGCTGGTGATCGACGAGCCGACGGCGTTGGTCTCATCGGGGAAGTCCGACTTGGCGTCGCTGACGACCTTCTTGGC
>JAWVFN010000086.1:0-12685 GCA_033855935.1 Solirubrobacterales bacterium
CGCAAGGCCTCGAACAAGTGCGAGAACGCCGTCGCCGAGCGCGTCCCCTGGCTGCTCGCCGGCTCCGCCGACCTCACCGGCTCGACTTCGGTCGGGCTCGAGGACGCCGAGGCGTTCGAGCCGGGCAGCCGCTCGGCCCGCCAGATCCACTACGGGATCCGCGAGCACGAATCGGCGGCGATCTCCAACGGGCTCTCGGTCTCGAAGCTGCGGCCGCTTTGGTCGACCTACCTGACCTTCTCCGATTACGCCCGCCCCGCGATCCGGCTGTCGGCGCTGATGGAGTTGCCCGTGATCCACCTCTTCACCCACGACTCGATCGGCCTCGGCGAGGACGGGCCCACCCACCAGCCTGTCGAGCAGCTCGCCTCGCTGCGCGCGATCCCCGGCCTCGACGTGATCCGGCCCTGCGACGCGAACGAGACCGCCGAGGCCTGGCGCGCGGCGATGGACCGTCACCACGGGCCCGTCGCCCTCGTCCTCACCCGCCAGGACGTGCCGATTCTCGACCGCGGCAAGTACGCCGCGGCCGAGGGCCTGCGCCGCGGCGGTTACGTGCTGGCCGATGCCGAAGGGGGCAACCCCGAAGTGATCCTGATCGCGACCGGCAGCGAGGTCCACCTCGCCGTCGGCGCGCACGAGCAGCTGATCGCCGACGGCGTTCGCTCGCGGGTCGTCAGCCTGCCTTGCTGGGAGCTCTTCGACCGCCAGGACGACGAGTACCGCGAGAGCGTGCTGCCGCCGGCGATCACCGCCCGGGTCTCGATCGAGGAGGCGGGAACCCTCGGCTGGGACCGGTGGGTCGGCCCGGAAGGTGCGACGATCGGCATGCATACGTTTGGGACGTCGGCCCCGCTCAAGGACGTACAGACCAAGTTCGGCTTCACGCCCGACCGCGTCGCCGAAACTGCGAAAGGATTGCTCTCATGAAGCCAACTCAGCAGCTCCACGACCTCGGCCAGAGCCTCTGGCTCGACAACATCACCCGCACGATCCTCGACGACGGGACGCTCAAGGGCTATATCGACGAGCTCTCGGTCACCGGGCTGACGTCGAACCCGACGATCTTCGACAAGGCGATCTCGGCGGGCGACGCCTACGACGAGCAGATCTCCGAGCTGCGCGAGAAGGGCCTCGACCCCGAGCCGATTTTCTTCGAGCTGGCACTCGCCGACTTGACCCGCGCCGCCGACCTCTTCAAGTCCGCGCACGAGCAGACCGACGGCGTCGACGGCTTCGTCTCGCTCGAGGTCTCGCCGCTGCTCGCCTACGACACCGAGGCGACGATCGCGCAGGCGGCCGAGATGCACGGGCGCGCCGAGCGCGACAACCTCTTCATCAAGATTCCCGGTACGCCGGAGGGTCTGCCGGCGATCGAGGAGTCGATCTTCGCCGGTATCCCGATCAACGTCACGCTGCTGTTCTCGACCGAGCAGTACCTGGCCGCGGCCGACGCCTACATGAAGGGCATAGAGCGCCGGGTAGAGGCCGGTCTCGACGCCAAGGTCGAATCGGTTGCCTCGTTCTTCATCAGCCGCTGGGACGTCGCGGTCGCCGACGAGGCGCCGCCCGAGCTCAAGAACACGCTCGGAATTGCAATCGGCAAGCAGGCCTACGCGGCCTACCGCGAGATGCTCGGCTCCGATCGCTGGGCGAAGCTGGCCGAGGCCGGCGCCGATCCGCAGCGACTGCTGTTCGCGAGCACCGGCACCAAGGACCCCGAGGCCTCCGACGTCCTCTACATCGAGGCCTTCGCCGCGCCGGACACGGTCAACACGATGCCCGAGAACACGCTGCTGGCCTTCGCCGACCACGGCAAGGTCGGCGATCCGCTGCCCGAGGACGGTGGCGACGCCGAGCAAACGCTGAAGGCGTTCAACGAGGCCGGCATCGACACCGATGCGCTGGCCGCGCGCCTCCAGACCGAGGGCGCCGACGCCTTCGTCAAGTCGTGGAACGACTTGATCAGTTCGATCTCCTCAGAGGCCGAGAAGCTGACGGCGAGCTAGCGCTTTGCCCGAGCTGCGTAGCCGGGCTGCCTGGCAGGCCCTCGAAAAGCACCACGCCGAGATCGGCGATGTCCACCTGCGGCAGCTCTTCGCCGACGATCCCGGCCGCGGCGAGCGCCTGACCGCCGAGGCCGCCGGCCTATACCTCGACTACTCGAAGAACCGGGTCACCGACGAGACGCTGAAGCTGCTGGTCGACCTGGCCGGCGAATGCGGCGTCGCCGAGCGCCGCGACGCGATGTTCGCCGGCGAGCACATCAACGTCACGGAGGATCGAGCCGTTCTTCATGTGGCGCTGCGGATGCCGCGCGAACGCTCGCTGATCGTCGACGGTGACGATGTCGTCAAGCAAGTGCACGAGGTCCTCGACCGCATGGGCGACTTCTGCGGGCGCGTCCGCTCTGGAGAGTGGAAGGGCCAGACCGGCAAGCCGATCCGCAACGTCGTCAACATCGGCATCGGTGGCTCCGACCTCGGGCCGGTGATGGCCTACGAGGCGCTGCGCTTCTACTCGCAGCGCAGTCTCACCTTCCGCTTCGTCTCCAACGTCGACGGCACCGACTTCGCCGAGGCGACCCGCGATCTCGATCCCGAGGAGACGCTGTTCATCGTCTCCTCGAAGACATTCACGACGCTCGAGACGATGACCAACGCCCACACCGCGCGCGAATGGGCGCTCGCCGGTCTCGGAGGCGACGAGTCTGCGATCGCCAAGCACTTCGCCGCCGTCTCGACCAACGCCGAAGAGGTGACCAAGTTCGGCATCGACACCGACAACATGTTCGGCTTCTGGGAGTGGGTCGGCGGCCGCTATTCGATGGACTCGGCGATCGGCCTCTCGACGATGCTCGCGATCGGCCCCGACTCTTTCAGTGAAATGTTGCAGGGCTTTCACGCGGTCGACGAGCATTTCCGCGAGGCGCCGCTGGAGCAGAACCTGCCGGCGCTGATGGGCCTGCTCGCCGTCTGGTACGGCGACTTCTTCGGCGCCCAGACCGTCGGCGTCTTCCCCTACGACCAGTACCTGCACCGCTTCCCCGCCTACCTCCAGCAATTGACAATGGAGTCGAACGGCAAGCACGTCACCCTCGACGGTGCCCGCGTCGAGTACGAGACCGGCGCGATCTTCTGGGGCGAGCCCGGCACCAACGGCCAGCACTCCTTCTACCAGCTGATCCACCAGGGCACGAAGCTGATCCCCTGCGACTTCATCGGCTTCCTCGAGACGCTCAATCCGCTCGGGGACCACCACGACAAGCTGGTAGGCAACGTCCTCGCCCAGTCGGAGGCGCTTGCCTTCGGCAAGACCGAGGAGGAGGTCCGCGCCGAGGGCATCCCCGAGCACCAGGTCGCCCACCGCGTCTTCGAGGGCAACCGCCCATCGAACACGATCCTGACCGAGAAGCTGACCCCGCAGACCCTCGGCTCACTCGTCGCCCTCTACGAGCACAGCGTCTTCACCCAGGGCGCCGTCTGGGGCATCAACTCCTTCGACCAGTGGGGCGTCGAGCTCGGCAAGGCGCTTGCGGTGCGGATCATCGGCGAGGTCCAGTCGGTTGAGGAGCCCGAGCTGAACCACGACAGCTCGACAAACGCGCTGATCCGCCGGTACCGCGCTTCGCGCTAGCCGTGGCCGAACTCCCCCTCACCGGTGGATGCAACTGCGGAGCGGTCCGCTATGAGGTCACCGAGCCGCTGGTGATCGCGAGCTACTGCCATTGCAAGCGCTGCCAGCGGCGCAGCGGTGCGGCCGCGTCACCGAACGCGCACCCCGCACCGGGCTCGTTTCGCATCGTTAAAGGAGAGGACCGCCTCAAGTCCTGGAAGCCGGAGGGTGGAGGCGAGAAGTTGTTCTGCGGCGATTGCGGCTCGTCGGTTTACGCCCACAACCCTGGCCACCCCGACTCGATCGGGATCCGCATGGGCACGCTCGACCAGGATCCCGGGGTCCGGCCGAGCGTGCGCCAATTCGTCGCGAGCGCCGCGGCGTGGGAGGAGATCCCCGATGACGGCCTGCCGCGCCACCCGCAGAGCCGCCACGCGGAGCAGTAGTTACCAGCGAACCGGCAGCGTCTTCAACTGGTTGAGGAAGGCTGAGACCGCCGGAACGGCCTCGCCGTCGAAACGCATTTCGGGGAACCGCTTCAGCGTTTCCTCGAAGAGGATCTTCAGCTCGAGCCGGGCGAGCGCCGCGCCGAGGCAGAAGTGGCGGCCGCCGGCGCCAAAGGCCTGGTGCTCGGGGTTGCGGTGGACGTCGAAGCGCTCGGGGTCCTCGTAGACGTCCTCGTCGCGGTTCGAGGACACGTACCACATGACCACCTTCTCGCCTTCCTTCACGGGGCAGCCGCTGATCTCGGTGTCGCGGGTCGCCGTCCGGCGGAAGTGAGCGAAGGCCGGGTACATGCGCAGACACTCCTCGACCGCGCCGGGGATCAGCGACGGGTCGTCGGCGAGCATCTTCATCTGCTCCGGGTGCTCGAGCAGCGCCCGCATGCCGGCGCTGTAGGTCGCCTTGGTCGAATCGTTGCCGGCGGCGACGAGGAGGAAGAAGCCCATGACGATCTCGAATTCCTCGAGAGTCTCGCCGTCGATATCGGCGTGGACAAGAACGCTGGTCAGGTCGTCGGTCGGGGTCTCGCGGCGCGCCTCGATCAGCTTGCGGCAGCGCTCGAAGATCTCCGGGATGTCCTTCTCGAGGATCTCCTCGATGCCGCCCGGGTTGAGATCGTCGTCGCCGAGCCCGAGCGCCGAGTTCATCAGCCTCGCCCAGATCAGATCGTCTTCGGGTGGGATGCCCATGAAGCTGCCGATCACCCGCGAGACAACCGGCTGGGCGACGTCGGTGACCAGGTCGCAAGAGCCGCGGTCGGCGACGCCGTCGAGGACGCCGGCGGTGATCGCGCGGATCCGGTCCTCGTGCTCGGCGATCCGTTTCGGCGTGAACCCGCGCTGGAAGAGCATCTTCAGCCGGTCGTGCTTTGGCGGGTCCTGGGCGATGAACATGCCGCGCGCGAGCTCGAGCGGGATCGCGTGGGTAAGGCCGGTAACGCCGCCGAGCTCGGAGGAGTAGGTCTCCCAATCGAGGCTGACCTCGCGGACGTCGGCGGCCTTGGTCACCGACCAGAAGCCGTCTTCGTCCGGGTACTCGTTGAACTCGCTCCAGTGCAGCGGGCAGTGGCCCCGCATCTCCTTGAACAATGCGTGGGGCGGCCCGTCCGCCCAATGCTCGCGATCCGGGAGGTCGATCTCGTCAAGCGATCTCTTCGAGGCGCTCTCCATCCTGCACGCCAGCATACTGGCCAGCTGGCCAGTCTTTCGCTACCCGTCGACGAAGAGCGAATCGAGTGGGCCGAGCAGCCGTCGCGCCCGGCGCGAGACGCCCGGGAGGCGCACGAGCCGGTGGGTCAGCGGTTCTTCGTCCTCGCGTTTCTTCAGCTGCTCGGCGGCGATCGGCTGCCAGACGTTGTCGACGAGGTCGACCGGAGTGCGATCGTGGACCTCGCCGAGCGGCAGCTCGAGGTGTTCGGCCCAAAGACGCTCACGGGTTTCCCTGGCGAGGCCCGTGCTGTCGCAGACGACGTTGACTTCGGAGTCGTTGAAGAGCGAGTGCTCGTTGAGGTTCGCGGACCCGAGGGTCAGCCACTCGTCATCGACGATGCAGACCTTGGCGTGAACGTAGACGGGCTGAGGGTCATCCGACTCGCCTCGCGCATAGATCGAGCAGGCGAGGAAACGACCGGCGCCGCCATCCGCGTTGACGAGCTCACCCGCCTGGCCGCGGGTGACGTCGGCGCCGTTGTTGGCACGCACGGGCAACAAGACCACGAGTCGAAAATCGTCTGACGGCGGATTCCTCAGCTTCTCCGCGAGCACTTCGGTGACCTCGGGCGACCAGAGGAACTGGTTCTCGATGTAGATCAGGCGCCGCGCCGAGCGAAGCGCTCGGATGTAGGTCTCGAGAATTCGATAGTCCCCGCCGGGAAGCCCTCCGTAGACGCCCTGCGGGACTGTGCGGACGAGCTGAACCGTGTGCGAGCCGGCCGGCTGCGCCCCAGCCCGCACCGGCAGGGCCTCGCCGCTGACCTCCCGCCAGCGGAAGGCAAAGTGCTCGGCGACGTCGGCGACGATCGGCCCGCGAAGCCGAGAGGCGACGTCGTGCCAGCCGAGGTCTCCCCTCGCCGGGTGCTCGGGGTGGTCGAATCGGTCGCCTGCCAGGTCGGTGAGGTCGATGCCGCCGACGAACGCGACCTCGTCGTCGGCGATCACGAGCTTCTCGTGGTGGCAATGAACGGGGTGTTCGCGCGGGTCGAGCTCGCACTGGATCCGGGTCCCGTGGCGGAGCGCATCGCGGACCTGACGCACGGTCTTGCGGGTCGGTGAGAACACCGGCGCCGGAGACCCTGCCCAGAGCAGGACGCGGACCGGGATCCGCTCGGCAGCGCCGGCGAGGAGGTCCCGCAGCGGCTGTCCCTCGCTTTCCCGCTGGAGCTCGAAGTCGGGGCTGGTGAACCATCCGGCGATGTGTACGTGCGACTTCGCTCGCCGGATGGCCTCGGCGATGGCGGGCAGCGCCTCCTCGCCGTCGATCAGAACGTCGAGCGAGCACCCCTCTCGCGGCGGCGGCTCAGCGGCGCACCATCGTCCGTCGCCGGGGGGGTCGAGAGCTCGCTCCCAACCGACTTTGGCCAGACGGCGGCGATGGTGTGCGCGCAGTACGCCCTCGGTCGTCTCTCCGATGGCGTGGTCTATGCGGTCGATGAGCGTCACGGTTGCCTAGAGTCTGCCGCGTGAGCGAAGCGGCGACGGTGCGGGCGATCCTCTTCGATATCGACGGCACCCTGATCAGCTCTGGCGGTTCGAGCGATCGCGCCTGGCACCGCGCCTTCGAGGAGCTGCACGGTGTCGACGTCCAGATCTCGAAGATCACCGGCAAGGGCGTCCCCGACCCAGAGGTCGGGCTCGAGGCGTTCCGCACCGTGATCGGCCGCGAGCCGACCCAGGAAGAGATGGCGAAACTGATGGGCAAGCGGCTCGAGTACCTGCCCGAAGAAGTCGCCAACTCCAAGAAGTACACGGTGATGCCCGGTGTAGAGCCGCTGCTCGAGAAGCTGATCGACGACGGGCTGCTGCTCGGGCTGACGACCGGCAACGTCGAGGCCGCCGCCCACATCAAGCTCGCGCGGGCCGGCCTCAACCGCTTCTTCGCCTTCGGCGGCTACGGCTCGGACTCGAGTGACCGGACCGAGCTGACCAAGATGGCGCTCGAGCGGGCGGGCGTGGTTGCCGGCGCGCCGATCGATCCCGGCACGGCATTCTCGGTCGGCGACACCCCGCGCGATGTCGAGGCCGGCCACGGCGCGGGAATCCGGACCTGCGGCGTCGCCACCGGCGAGTACTCGGTGCAGCAGCTGACCGAGGCCGGCGCCGACTGGGCGATCTCTTCGTTCGAGGAAGGACTTCCACCGCTCCAGTGATTCTCGCGGGGGACATCGGCGGCACCAACACCCGGCTCGCCCTCTTCGACCCGGCCCGGCTCAGCGAGCCCGAGTCGCTCGAGATCTATTCGAGCGCCGACTACGGCGGGCTGGCGGAGATCGTCAAGGAATACCTTGCCGCTCACCCGGCCGAGCCGCGCGCCAGCAGCTTCGGCGTAGCGGGACCGATCAAGAAGGGTCGATTCGAGGGCACCAACCTCGCCTGGCAGATCGACGCCGCCGAGCTCGGCGAGGAGCTCGGCTTCTCGGCGGTGCTCCTCAACGACCTCGAGGCAAACGCCTGGGGCATCGAGCTGCTCGAGGGTGACGACCTTGTCGACCTCCAGCCGGGCGAGCCCGACCCCGGCGGCGTCATCGCCCTCGTCTCGGCCGGGACCGGGCTCGGTGAGGCGTACGTCACCGGCGAGGGCGTCCACGCCAGCGAGGGCGGACACGTCGACTTCGGCCCCCGCGGCGACCTCCAGCGCGAACTTCTCGAGTTCATGCAGCGCGACCACGAGCACGTCAGCTACGAGCTCGTCTGCTCGGGCCTCGGGATCGTCAACTGCTTCCGCTTCCTGCTCGCGCGCGCGAGCCTCCCCGAGCCCGACTGGTTCGCCGAGGCCGGCGACAAGGGATCGGCGATCTCGAAGGCGGGGCTCGAGGTCAGCGACGAGACGGCGAGCGCGGCGCTAGACCTGATGATCGACATCTATGGCGCCCAATGCGGCAACGTGGCGCTGACCCTGCTCGCCTCCGGCGGCGTCTATCTCGGCGGCGGCATTCCGCCGAACATCCTGCCGCGGCTGCGCGAGGGCGGGTTCCTGTCGGCGTTCAATTCCAAGGGCCGGCTCTCGGAGATCCTCGGACCGATCCCGGTCAGGGTGATCACCAACGAGCTCACGGCTTTGCTCGGCGCCGCTCGGCACGCCAGTTCCGATGCCTGACTCGCGGGGCGGGCGCGACCGGGAGAGAGGTGTCGGTCGCGCCCGCACCCTGTTGCTCTCTCAACCCTGCTTGGAGATTGAGACAAGCCGGCGAGCCCACTCGCTGCATGCACATCTTCGAGCGTCGGGTGCTCGTTCTCTATCGACTATCGGTAGGAAATTCAGGTCCTATGACCCGACAACTTGTCCAACCCGCCCTCGGATCAGGTCCGAGGCTCGCTCGGCGACCATGATCGTCGGAGCATTGGTGTTGCCGCCGGGGATCACCGGCATGACCGAGGCGTCGGCTACGCGCAGTCCTTCGATGCCGCGGACGCGCAGCTCCGGATCGAGTACCGCCATATCGTCGCCGGCCGCGCCCATGCGGCAGGTCCCGACCGGGTGGTAGATGAGCTCGACGCGGTTGCGGACGTCAGCGGTCAGGTCCTCGGGCTCGGTCACCGCAGGACCGGGGTAGATCTCGCGGCCGAGCTCGGATGCGAAGGGCCCAGAGGCGGCGATCTCCCGGGCCTTGGCGATGCCGGCGACGAGCGCCTCGGCGTCCTCGGGTTCGGTCAGGGTGCCGGAGAGGATGCTCGGGCTCGCGGCGGGGTCGGAGCTCGCGAGGCGCAGCCGGCCGCGGCTCTTGGGCGAGATCAGGACCGGGCCGAAGGTGACCGCGTGCCCGTCGTAGTCCTCGAAGCCGTTCTTTACGAAATAGGCGGGGGCGAAGTGGAACTGGATGTCGGGGGCGGGCAACCCGGGCCGCGAGCGAACGAACGCGAACGCCTCGGCGACGGTGCTGGTCAGCGGTCCGCTGCGCCGCAACATCCACTCGAGCAGCGCCTTCGGCTTCTCGGCGTCCGCGAGCGAGCCGCCGCCCGGGACGTCCCAGACGCCGACGACGTAGGGATGGTCATGAAGGTTCTCGCCGACTCCAGGCAGCTCGTGGACCGGCGTTACGCCGACCTCGCTCAGATGATCGGCCGGCCCGATGCCACTCAGCATCAGGATCTGGGGGCTGCCGTAGGCGCCGGCGGAGAGGATCACCTCGGCGCCGGCCCTCGCGACGTCCTCTCCCCGCTTGCGCGCGTAGCGAACGCCGGTGCAGCGGTCGCCCTCGAGCTCGAGGCCGAGAACCTGGGCGCCGGTCACCACCGTCAGGTTTGGCCGCTTGGAAACGGGGTGGAGGAATGCGTCGGCGGCACTCCAGCGCCGGCCCCCGCGCTGGGTCACCTGAACGGGCGAGGCGCCGTCCTGTTCCTCCGCGTTGTAGTCGTCGATCAGGGGGATCCCGCTCGCGCGCGCGGACTCGAGGAATGAAGCGGTCAGCCCGCGCGGCGAGCGCTCCTCTTCGACTCGCAGCGGGCCCCCGGTGGCGTGGTGCTCGCCGTCCCCGCGCACGTTGTCCTCCGAGCGCAGGAAGTAGGGGCGGACGTTTTGCCAACCCCATCCGGTGGCCCCTTGGGCTTCCCAAAGGTCATAGTCGAGTGGACGGCCTCGGACGTAGAGCATCGCGTTCATCGAGCTCGATCCACCGAGCATGCGCCCTCGTGGGGAGTAGAGCGAACGCCCGTTGGCCCCCGGCTCGGGCTCGGTGAAGTACCCCCAGTCGAGCTTCGTGTCGAACTGCTTCGCGAAGGCGGCGGGGATCTTGACGTTGAGGCTGCGATCGCGCCCGCCTGCCTCGATCAGCAGCACCCTGACCTCGGGGTCCTCGCTGAGCCGGTTCGCGAGCACGCAGCCCGCCGAGCCGGCGCCGACGATGACGTAGTCCGCTGTCTTCATCGGCCGGCTAGGGCTCCTCGAGCAAGTCGTTCGCCTCGCTCCACTTGCCGGGCGGCACGCGCAGCGAGATGTCGCCGCGCCCGTACTGGTTAGGTTCGTAGTCGGAGGTGATCTCCGCCTGCATGCCGGCGTCGGTCAGCGCCTGGTGAAAGGCCCGCGCGGTCTCGAGATCGTCGAAGTCCTTGACGACCTCCCAGTCGTCGAAGCGGGCGTCGCCGACGTGCAGCTCCCCGACGCCGTCGGGGTGGATGTCACCGCCGACGTCGGAACCGAAGCGGCGGAAACGGTCAAGGAGTCCCATGGAGCAAGCCTGACGCATCGCGCAGCATCTTGCGCGCGGCGGGATCCAGCGCCTGGTCGAGCGGCGCCGATTCGCTCAGGCGGTCGAAGAAACGCCCGCTGACGCCGTCGAGGTCGGGGCTCTCGATCAGGTTGATCGTCGACTCGACGCCCGTCTCCAGCGAGTCGATCGGCTCGACGCCCGCGTCGCGGACCATCTGCGTCGGCATGTAGGTCCCGGGGTGCAGCGCGTTGGCGGTGACGCCGGAGCCCTCGAGCTCGTCGGCGAGGTCGATCGTCAGCATGATCAGCGCCAGCTTGCTCTGGGCATAGGCCTGGGGGCCGCTGTAAGAGCGCTCGAGCATCAGGTCGTCGAAGTCGAGCGGCGCCTGGCCGAGCGAGGCGACGTTTACGATTCGCGCCGGTGCCGAGGACTTCAGCAACGGCAGCAGCGCGTGGCTGAGGACGTAGGGGGCGAGATAGTTGACGGCGTAGGTGAGCTCGTAGCCGTCGGCGCTCTCCTCGCGCTCGCCGGCGGTGCCGACCCCGGCGTTGTTGACGAGGACGTCGAGGCGCGGCTCCTCGTTGACGCGGTCGGCGAGTCCTCGAACCTCGTCGAGCGAGGCGAGGTCGGCCTGGAGGAATTCGATTTCGCCCGCGCCGTCGAGCGCCGAGAGCTCGTCGACCAACGCGAGACCCTTGTCCGGGTCCCGCCCGTGGACGAGGAGCCGACCGCTCCGCGGCGCAAGCTCCGTCGCCAGGGCGCGGCCGAGGCCGCCGGTCGCGCCGGTGATCAGGATCGCTCGTTCGCCGGCCACGGACCGTGGCTACCCCGTTCGAGGCGGGATCAGGCGCCGTCGTCCTCCATCGCTAGGACCTGAGCCCGAGTGTCACGACTCCTGGAAGCCGCGGCATGGCAATCCCGCGGGAGTGCGAGATACTGCGCGGGCGATGTCGCAGGAGAATGTCGAGATCGTCGAACGGGCGGTTGCGGCCATAAATCAGCGGGATATCGACCGATACCTCGCCTGCTGCACTCACGATGTCGAACTGATTACCCCCGTGGCCGACATCGCTGGAGCGTACGAGGGCCCCGATGGCATCCGTCGCTTCTTCGCGGACATCGCCGATACCAATCCTGACTTCAACCTCGCCTTCGAGCGATTGGAGGCGGTCGGCGCAGGTCGGGTTCTGGCGTTCATGCAACTGACTGGCACCGGTCGAGCGAGTGGCATCCCAGCAGGTGCGGAGACAGGAAACGTCTACGACCTCGTTGACGGGAAGATCAAGCGCATCCGGGTCTTCTTTGACCGCGCCAAAGCCCTCGACGCCGCCGGGCTATCGGAGTAGCAGCTCGCCCCGACTTCAGGCCGCGACCCGCAGCCGGGGCAGCACCAGGCCATTAATGAATAGGGGGTGGGGTGGTACTCCTGGGAGCCGTGGCAGTGGCGGCCCGCAGGACGGAGCGCGATACTGAGTGGGCGATGTCGGAGGAGAACATCGAGCTTTTTAGTCGGGCCGTGGAAGCGTTCAACCAGCGCGATGTGGAAACCCTGGTGGAGATCACCACGCCGGACTTCGAATTCGTTCCTTACCTGGCAACGCTGATTGAAACGACTACCTATTGGGGCCACGAGGGCCTCAAGGAATACCTTGCAGATGCTGATTCGGCCTGGGAGGAGATCCATGTCCGACTCGACGATGTGCGTGACGCCGGCGACGGCCTCATTTACTCCTCCGGCGAGTTGTATGGAAGGGGTAGGGCCAGCGGTCTCGAAGTCCGAGTACCCCTGGCGTGGGTTTCGGAGATCAGCGACGGCAATTTCACCCGCATTCAGAGCTACCAGACTGTGGCTGAGGCCCTCAAAGCTGCCGGGCTGTCGGAGTAGGGCGCTCGCCGGCAGCTTTCAGTCCGCGACCCTGAACGGAGGCAGCGTTAGGCCGATTGTCGGAAACCCGCGGTACTCCTGGGGGCCCTGGCACCGCTGCTTTGCATGAGAGCGCACCCTCTGCGCGTGTTCCTTAGCGCGCCAATCCGAAGCGTCCTGGATTGGGGTCCCTATCGGGCGCTAAAGCAGCACAGTCTGGCTTTCCGGACTCACGCTCTCCTCCGACATCATCTGCCCCGTTCATGCGCGAGGCGTTCGGCGGCAGCATGAGCCTCGTCGACCTCGGAGATCGTGAGGCGTGCGATCAAGCCTCGTACCCA
>JAWVFN010000087.1:0-2781 GCA_033855935.1 Solirubrobacterales bacterium
TTGACGACGGCGACCAGGGCCTCGATCCGCTCGAGATACTCGGCGTACTCGGGCACGTCCTGGCGCGAGGGCTGCAGGTGGGCGATGAATGTGACCTTTTCGCGGAACTCGGGGTGCTGCTCGAGGAAGGTGTCGAAGGCGGTGAAGCCGCGGAGCACGTTCTTGGAGAGGTCGGCGCGGTCGACGCGGATGATCAGGTGGTCGCGGCGGCGGCGCAGGACCTCGGCCTCGTACTCGGCGACCTCCTCCGAGGCGGCGGCGTTGTAGAGGCGCTGGACGTCGATCGAGAGCGGATAGGCGCGGACCCAGGTCTCGCGGCCCTCGTGGAAGACGGCACCCCGCGAGTGATCGACGTCGAGGTCGAGCAGTTCCTGGCAGCAGTGGAGGAAGTTGCGGCAGTAAGCGGCGGTGTGGAAGCCGATGATGTCGTTGGCGAGCAGGCCGCGGTAGATCTCCTCGCGCCAGTTGCCGGGCAGGATCCGCCAGCTGTCGGGCTGGCTCCAGGGGATGTGGACGAAGTGGTGGAGGAAGGCGTCGGGCCGCGCCAGCCGCACCGCCCCCGGGCACGTATAGAGGTGGTAGTCGTGGAACATCACCAGCGGCTCCTCCTGACCCTCGATCGCGCCGACCACGGCATCGGCGATGTCCTGGTTGATGGCCTTGTAGCCGTGGTCCCAGGCCTCGATCTCGGCGCGGCGGATGTCAGGCGCGTTGGAGAGGTCCCAGAGGTAGTGCTGGATGAACCAGAGGATCGGGTTGGCGATCACGTTGTAGAAGCGGTCGTAGGCGGCGGGATCGTGCGAGACCATCATCACCTCGTAGGTGACGTCGTCGAGCTCCATCGGCGTCGCGCCGTCGCTCTCGTTAGCCACCACCTGGTCCTCGTCGGTCATCGCCGAGGCGATCCAGAGCGCGTGGCGGTGGGAGACGAGGCCGCTGAGCGCGGTGACCAGCCCGCCGCCGCCGCGGCGCACGGTGCGCTCGCCGGTCGCCTCGTTGCGGCCGAACTCGGCCGGCCCGCGGTTGGAGACAATCGTCAGGGGCTTCTGCTCGCTCACGCTTCTAAGCGTAGCCGGGCTCCGTCAGACGCCGAGGTCTTGGAACAGCTTCAGCCAGTCGCGCAGCAGGCGCGGCGTGAGGAAGTGGGTGCGGGCGTACTCCTTGCCCGCGCGGCCCAGCTTCATCGCCACCTCGGGCTCGCGGAGGATCTCCAGCGACCGCTCGGCGGCTTGCTCGGAGGAGTCGACGAGGAAGCCGCTCTCGCCGTCGACGATCTGCAGCGGAATTCCGCCGACGTTGCCGCCGATCGTCGGCCGGCCCTTCCACAGCGCCTCGGTCACGGTCAGCCCGAAGCCCTCGCGGATCGACTTCTGCATGCAGACCTCGGCCGCCGACTGGAACGCGTTGACCTCGATTGCGCCGACGTTGTTGAGGTTGTTCAAGATCTTGATGTCGGGGTCGTCGTCGGCGTAGGCGACGGTGCGGTTGAAGAAGTCCCAGCCCTCGGGGTCGTCGGTCGCCATCGAGCCGACCAGCGCCAGCTGAGCGTCGGGAACCTCCTCGGTGACCTTGCGGTAGGCGTCGATGACGCCGATCGGGTCCTTCCAAGGGTCGAAGCGCGAGACCTGGCAGATCAGCGGCCGGTCGACGTCGATCCCGAACTGGTCGCAGACGAAGCGCGCGTCGTCGGGCGAGAGCGCCATGTTCTTCGGCGAGAGCGGGTCGATCGCCGGCGGGATCAGGTTGACGTTGCCGTCGAGGCCGTTGGGCACGTACTGCTGCATGTGCCAGACCGTCGCGTCGTATCCCGAGATGTAGGGCAGCAGCTTCTCGATCGGCGCCGGGTTGGGCTCGGAGAGGTCGATGTGGCAGCGCCAGATCCAGTTCTTGGCGAGGTCGGGGACCATGCTGTGGATCATCACCGGCTGCGGGTCGTGGACGATGATCACGTCCCACTCCTGCTGCATCGCGTCGGCGTTGATCTGGTTGTAGTGCTCGAACAGCGTCCATTGCTCGTCGGAGAGCGTCGCCGGATCGCCCTGCAGCGAGTTGTGGAGGAGCTTGGTCGCGTTGAAGAACTCCTCCTTGCCGTGGATCACCTGCCAGTGGGTGTCGAGGCCTGCGTCGCGCATCAGCGGCACCAGCGTGTAGAGGATCTCCGAGACGCCGCCGCCGAATGCGGTCGCGCTGAGGTGCAGGATGCGCTTGTCCTTGAGCGGCTCGACCAGCTCGCGGATCTCGGCGATCAGCCCCTTGCCGCAGATGTGGGTGTAGTCCCCGAGGGACTTCTGCGAGAGATGTACTTCCTGAAGCACCGCGGAAACCTACCGGACATCTACCGCCGCCTCCTCCGCTCCGTGTCCGGGGGCGGCGGTCCAGGGTTCGACATGAATGGCCCTTCTCGGCGGGCTAGGTCAGACGGTCGAAGGCGGTGTCGAGAGATTTGAGGATCGCTGCGTGCAGATCGGGGTTGGCGGCGGTCACGCACGACATCTGGAAGTCATGGCCCGAGCCGAGGAGGCGGCAGTCGTCGAGCGGGCGCCCGTGGGCGTCAGTGATGACCGCGCCCGCCTCGGTCAGGCAGAGCGCGGCGGCGGCGAGGTCATAGGGCGAGTTGTTGAGGACGGCGCCGCCGCCGACCGCTTCAAATTGATCTCGGGCGCCTGGGATCTCGTCGACGATTCTGGGCCCGGGCTCGATGTAGGCGTCGAGCTGTCCGGTGATCAGCCGGGTCATGTCGAAGGTCGCCGAGCCGAGGTCGAAGGTCGAGCCGCCGACCGA
>JAWVFN010000088.1:0-2837 GCA_033855935.1 Solirubrobacterales bacterium
CCGGCCGGCTTCGACGTGATCCTCACCGAGAACCTCTTCGGAGACATCCTCTCCGACGAGGCCGCGATGCTCACCGGCTCGCTCGGGATGCTGCCCTCGGCCAGCCTCGGCGCGGGCGGCCCCGGCCTGTTCGAGCCGGTCCACGGCTCGGCCCCCGACATCGCCGGGACCGGCACAGCCAACCCGCTCGCGACCTTCCTCTCTGTGGCGATGATGCTCCGCCACGGGCTCGGCCGCGGCGAGGACGCCGGGCGCGTCGAGAATGCCGTCGAGGCCGTCCTCGAGCAGGGATTGCGCACCCCCGATCTCGCCGACGCGGGGGAGGGGACCCGCGACGTCGGCACCGAGGAGGTGACCGGAGCTGTCCTTGCAGCGCTTTGACGCGGCGCTGATCTGCGGCATACTTCCCGCCCATGGAAAAGGCTGAATTCATCTGGCAGAACGGCGAGTTCGTCGCCTGGGACGACGCCCAGGTTCACGTGCTCAGCCACGGCTTCCACTACGGAACCGGGATCTTCGAGGGCATCCGCTGTTATGAGACCGAGCGCGGCTCGGCGATCTTTCGCCACCAGGACCACCTCGACCGTCTCAAGGCCTCCGCCGAGGTGTTCTACCTGCCGCTTCCGTACGAGGTCGAGGAGATCCGCGAGGCGACGCACGAGTTGATCCGCCGCAATGGGCTGAAGAGCTGTTACATCCGGCCGCTCGCCTTCCGCGGCTACGGCGAGATGGGGCTGTTCGCCAAGGGCGCACCGATGGAGATGGTGATCGCCGTCTGGCCCTGGGGCGCCTACCTCGGCGAGGAGGGCAAGAAGACCGGCATCCGCACCAAGGTCTCCTCCTGGCGACGCATCTCGCCCGCCGGCCTGATCCCGCACGCGAAGGCCTCGGGCCAGTACCTGAACTCGATCCTCGCCAAGACCGAGAGCGCCAATGCCGGCTACGACGAGGCGATCCTGCTAGACGAGCGGGGGTTCGTCTGCGAAGGCTCGGGCGAGAACATCTTCGTCATTCGGGAGGGCGAGATCGTCACCCCGGGGCACGCGTCTTCGATCCTCGACGGCGTCAACCGAAGGTCGGTGATCCAGATCGCCCGCGACCTCGGCTACACCGTGGTCGAGCGCGACCTCGCGCGCGCCGAGCTCTACCTGGCGGAGGAGGTCTTCTTCACCGGCACCGCTGCCGAGCTTGTGCCCGTGCGCGAGGTCGACGACCACGCCGTGGGCGAGGGCCATCCGGGCGAGATAACCCGCCATATCCAGGGAAAGTTCGACGACGCCCTCCACGGCCGCGCCGAGGAGTACCTCGAGTGGCTCGACATCGTCGACGAACCCTCCGATCAGGGAAAGCCGTCGGCCGAAAAAGCGGCTTCCGGTAAAGTCAGTACGTGATGCTTCCCCAGTTCCGCATCGGGCGAATTATTTCCACCGCCACGGCATAGCCGTCTGCGGTCCCACGCCCTTTCCCGGAACACTTTCTTAGGAGGCATTTGATGCGAGAAGTACAGCTATACGACACGACTTTGCGCGACGGCATGCAGGGCCAGGGCATGTCCCTGTCCGCTCAGGAGAAGGTGCGCGTCGTCCACGCCCTCGACCGCCTCGGGGTCCAGTACATCGAGGCCGGCTTTCCGACCTCGAACCCGAAGGAGCTCGAGCTCTTCGAGATGCTCGCGTCCGAGAAGCTCGACCAGGCGCTCGTCTGTGCCTTCGGGATGACGCGACGCCGCGGCGTCGCCGCCTCGGAGGACGAGGGCCTGCGAGTCCTCGCCGACTGCTTCGCCCCGGTCGTCACCCTCGTCGGCAAGACCTGGGGACTGCACCTCGAGAAGGTGACGAAGGTCAGCCGCGAGGAGAACCTGGCGATGATCGGCGAGTCGGTCGCCTTCCTGGTCGGCGAGGGCAAGCGCGTGATCTACGACGCCGAGCACTTCTTCGACGGCTACCGCGATGACGCTGCCTACGCGCTCGAGTGCCTGCGGGCCGGCGCCGACGGCGGAGCCGAGAACCTCAGCCTCTGCGACACCAACGGTTCCAGCCTGCCGAATCAAGTCGCCGAGGCGACCCGCGACGTCGTGTCACAGCTCGGCGAGAAAGTCTCGGTCGGCATCCATACTCACAACGACGCCGAGTGCGGCGTCGCCAACTCGCTCGCCGGCGTCGCCGAGGGCGCGGACCTCGTCCAGGGCACGATAAACGGGGTGGGCGAGCGCACCGGCAATGCCAACCTCGTCTCAATCCTGCCCGCGCTGCAGCTCAAGCTCGGCTACGACGTCGTCACCGACGAGCAGCTCGCCAACCTGACCGAGGTCTCGCACTTCGTCGACGAGCTCTGCAACGTCGCCCCGGATCCCGATCAGCCCTACGTCGGCCGCAACGCCTTCGCCCACAAGGGCGGCATGCACGTCGCCGGCGTCCACGCCGACGCGCGCACCTTCGAGCACATCGACCCGGCCACCGTAGGCAACGAGCGCGAGATCCTCGCCTCGGAGCTGTCGGGCAAGGGCACGGTCCTCGACCTCGCCGAGCGCCACGGCCTCGAGCTCGACGACGAGACCGCCAAGCGCGCGCTCTCGACGCTCAAGCAGCGCGAGCACGAGGGCTACCAGTACGAAGCCGCCGACGCTTCCTTTGAACTGCTTCTGCGGCGAGAGGCCGGCGACTACGAGCCGCTGTTCAAGCTCGAGGGCTTCCGGGTCATCGTCGAGAAACGCGAGAACGGCAAGGTCCAGACCGAGGCGACGATCAAGATCTGGGTCGACGGCGAGCGCTATGTCAAGACCGCCGAGGGCAACGGCCCGGTCAACGCCCTCGACACAGCCCTGCGCGAGGCGATCA
>JAWVFN010000089.1:0-6682 GCA_033855935.1 Solirubrobacterales bacterium
TGCTCCGCGAGATGGACGCGATGTCCTACGAGGAGATCGCGACCTCGATGGAGACCACGGTCCCCGGCGTCAAGAGCCTGCTGGTCCGCGCCCGGATCGCGCTCGCCGAGTCGACCCAGGCGCGCCAACTCACCTGCGACGAGGTCAAGGTCGAGCTCGCCGAGGCGGCCGAGGGCCTGACCAAGGTTCAGGGCCCGGTTCGCCGCCACGTCCGCGAATGCGAGGGATGCAAGGACTTCCGCGCGCAGCTCCGCGCCGACTCGAAGGCTCTGGCGGCGATCCTGCCGATCGGCCCCCTCGCCCTGTTCAAGGGCGCGATCCTGGCCAAGCTCGGCATCGGCGGTGCCGGTGCCGGAGCGGGCTCCGGCGCGAGCGCCGGTGCAGGTGGCGGCGCAGCGGCCGGCGGCGGAGCGGCCGCGGCTGCCGGCGGCGGCGCGGCTGCCGGCGGCACGGCGGCGGCCGGGGCCGGAGCGGCAAGCGCGGTCGGCGGAGCAGCCGCAGCCGGAGGTGCTGCCGCGGGCGGTGGCGGACTTGCCGGCGGCATCGGTGCGGTCGGCGGAGCGATCGGCGCCAAGGTCGGCGTCGGCATGGCGAGCGCAGTGCTGCTGACCGCGGGCGCGGTCGAGGTCAAGCAGAACGTCGACAAGCATCCCCAGGCTTCCAAGCAGTCCGCTCAGAAGCCCGAGAAGGCGGTGCCCCCGGTCGACCCCGCCGCGGCTACGACCCCGCCCGTCGACCCGGCGGCCAAGCCCGTCGACCCCGCCGCGAAGCCGCCCGAGACGGTCGTCCAGCCGACCCCGGTCGAGCCGACCGCCGCGACCAGCACGGCAACGACCGACCCAAGCACCGTGACCACCGGCGGCGTCATCACCCAGCTCCTGCGCAAGCACAAGAAGCACCGCAAGCTCGCGATCGCCGACGCCAACCCGCAGACGGCCAACACCAACACCGGTTCGAGCGGCACGACGACCGGCAGCGCACCTGGCAACGAGGGCAGCCCGACGGATCCGGGCACGGGCACCGGCACGACTGACACCGGCGGCACGGCTCCGCTCACTCCTCCTTAGTTCGCTCGACACAGGGCACTACGAGACCGGCACCATGGGTCAGCTCGCTGGCGCGACCAGACCTATCACCTTGAGCCGCCGGGTCAGCGCCTTGATCGCAAAGTCGCGCGTGTCGGCGACCGAGACCCCGAACAGCTCGAAGTCCTCGGGCATATCCTCGGCCCAGGGCGGGACCAGGACCTTGTCGGCGATCGGCAGCACCTCCTGCATCGTGCGCTCGATCGCCTCGCGGTACTCGTCGCTCTCCTCGGCGCAGTCGCGTAGGAAGCGGGCGCCGAAGGCGACGTGACGGTGCTCGTCGCGGGCGACGTTGTTGAAGCCTTCGACGAATCCCGGCAGCGTCCCCATCTGCTCGTTGTAGTCGATGATGAAGTGCTGGCCGGTGAGGGCGAGCATTCCCTCGATCACCATGTGATAGATCGTCACCGCCTCGATCAGGGCGACGCGGTCGGTCGGGTCGGCGCCGAGCTTGTTGACCCGCGAGCCGAGCTGCTCGTCGAAGAGGACGTTGAAGGCGTCGTTGAGATGGACCTCGACCTGGCCCAGCATGTCGCTCAGGTCGTCGGAGTCGACGACGCCGACCTCGCGGTAGAAGCGCTCGAAGAAGCGCACGTGGCGAGCCTCGTCGGCGATCTGGGTGCAGAGGAAGATCCGCTGGGCCTCGGTCGGGCAGGCGCGCATGATCGGGCCGAGCTCGTCGGCGACCCGCTGTTCGCCGATGAAGAAAGAGGCGAGGCCGTACATGCGCTGGTAGCGCTCCTCATCGTCGAAGCGCTCGTTCCAGTCGATCTTGTCCTGGCTGAAATCGAGGTCCTGGGTCGCCCACTGCTGGCGCTCCCAGAGGTTGTAGAGCTCGTCGTAATCGAGGAGCTTGACCTCGCCGCGATCGGCGGACTCCATCACCGCGGGATCCGAGGTGGCCTGAAAATCGGCTCGCTCGGTGCGGTGCTGCGGCTTGGCCTTCGCTTCCACTGTGCTGCTCCTCTCCTCGTGCCTGGCTCGGACGGGCAGAGCCTAACGCTTGTACTGGCCAGTCAGCCAGGGTCAGTAGTTGGACGCATGGACGATGGCGGCTTTCCCTCTAAAGGAGTAGCCGCCCAACAGCCGAAAAAGAAAGTAATGAGTAAGACAGCAACACCGACCACACGCGGCGCGATCCGCACCCAGCCTTGGACGCGGGGCAACCGCCTGGTCGGATTCGACCCGGAGAAGATCCGGATGTGGATCGGCGGTCAGCGCATGCACCACGGCACCACCGGAATCGCCCTCGCCGCCACGGCGCTCCTCGGCGTGACCTCGAAGCACTTCGAGGCCCGCCGGGCGCTGGTGCTGACGCTCGCCGCCAGCGCGATGGTCGCGCACGACTGGAAGGACCGATCGCTGTGGTTCCGCTTCGGTCCCCAGGCCGACTGACCGGCCTCTAGATCTCGGTTGACTGCTCCGGGTCGAGCAAGACGACCTTCGACGAGGTCTCGCTCTCGACATCGGCCTTGAAGATGTCGCGCTCGGTCTCGATCGCCGGGAAGGTGTCGTAGTGCATCGGGATCACGACGTCGGCGCCGATCATCTTCGCCGCGTGGACCGCGTCCTCGCGATCCATCGTGTAGTGACCGCCGATCGGCAGCAGCGCGACGTCGATCTCGTTGGTCTCGGCGATCAGCTTCATGTCGCCGAACAGGCAGGTATCGCCCGCGTGGTAGACGGTCTTGTTGGAATCGGTGAGGTTGACGAGCAGGCCGGCCGCGGTCCCGAACGAGGTGCCGCCACCGGCGGTGGAGCTGTACGGGGAGTTGACGTCGCCGAAGATCGTGTTCGTGTGCCAGGCGGGCACGAGCTTGACCCAGCACTCGTCGTATTTGACGGTGCCGCCTAGGTTCGGGTCAGAGACATTCTCGACGCCCTGCTCCTCGAGCCATTTGGCGAGCTCGACGATCGCGGCCACCTGGGGCTTGTTCTTCATGGCCAGCCCGACCGCGTCGGCGGTGTGGTCGATATGGGCATGGCTCAGGAACATATGCGTCGCCTCGAGCTCGTCGGCCGTGATCTCGGCCACCGGGTTGTTCGGCTTCAGGAAGGGATCGATGACGACCTTGGTGTCGCCCTCGATCAGGCTGAAGCACGACTGGCCGTGGAACTTGATCTCCATGCGGTTATTCCTCCGTCTCGTTTTTTTTCAGCTCTTCCGCCAATGCCCAGCCGACGGCTACTCCAACCATCATCCCCATCCTCGCCTCCTCGGCGAGCAGGGTGCGCACGGCCGTGAGCCGCTCCTCGGCGTCGGGCTTGGTCGCCGCCTTCAACACCTCTCCCTCCTGCGACTCGCCGAACCAGCCACCCTCGGCGCGGGCCTCGGCGAGGATCGCCTGCAGGCTCGGCGCCGAGCGGGCGACGGCCTGCTCGGCCTCGCGAAAGCGCTCCGGGTTCGAGATCGCCTCGAGGGCCTTTTCGATCTGCTCCTCAGAGTGGGCGGCCACCCGGGGGACCCTAGTCGTTGCGCTCGCGCCGCTCCCACATCTCAAAGCAGCCGTAGTCGCGGTAGCCGGCGCGGACGTAGACCGGACGGCCGAGCCTCGACGCCTGCAGCGTCGTCGTCTTCAGCCCCCGCTGCTGGGCTTCGAGGATGGCCTGCTTCATCAGCGCCTTCGAGAGGCCCTTGCCGCGAGCCTCCGGTGCCGAGGCGACGCCGTAGATGCCGCAGTCGGAGACGAGATCCAGGGTCACCACACAGGAGGCCGGCTCGCCGTCGACGCGGGCTACATAGAGGCGGAACATCTCGGAGGAGAGGTCGCCGAACCCGGCGGCACAGGTGCCCTCGGGCAGCCCGTAGGCCACGTCGTTGAGGAAGGTCACGTCCGCGGGCGAACCCTCCGCGGTCCAGTCGAGGCCGTCCATCGAGGGCCGATCGCAGTCGTCGAGCTCGCGCCCCATCAGGCGCGGGACCGTGTCGAGGTTGTGGCCGGCGTCGATCAGCAGCGACCGGGTCTCGAAGTCGCGGTCGGGCACCCAGACGGTCCACGCCTTCACCCCCGCCTCCTCGTAGGCGGCGGCGAGCTCGTCGATCAATGCTCGGTCGATCGCAGCGGGGTCCCGGTAGATGACGCTGTTGAACAGGGACGCCTTCGGAGTCTGCGGGTTGATCGCCGCGATCAGCCCGTCGTGCTCGAGCAACTCGGCGTGTGGCAGGGCGCGGGCGATCTCGGTGAAGAAGCCCCGCATGCTGGCGATATTGAGATCCCGCCAGTACGCGTAGTCGTCGCTCATGGCGCTGTGGTCACCGCTTGAGCGCCAGCGTTACGCCGTCGGCGATGCCGAGCATCGCGATTTCGATGCGCTCGTCCGCGGCGAGCTTCTCGTTCAACTCGGCGAGCGCCTGAGCCGACTCGTCGTCGGCGGGCGGATCGAGGACGCGGCCGCTGAGCAGGACGTTGTCGAGCATGATCAGGCCGCGAGGGCGCAAGCGGGCGAGACACTCCTCGTAATAGCCGTCGTAGCCGGCCTTGTCGGCGTCGATGTAGGCGAAGTCGAAGTCCTCGGCCGCCGGCAGCGCCCGCAGCGTCGCGAGCGCCGGGCCAACGTCAATGCGGACGAGGGAGGCAAGGCCGGCCGTCTCGATGTTCTTGCGCGAGATCTCCGCGTACTCCTCGGAGAGCTCGCAGCAGATCAGCTCGCCATCGTCGGGCAGGCCGCGGGCGATCGCGATCGCGCCGTAGCCGGTGAAGGTGCCGACCTCGATCGCCCGGCGGGCGCCGATCGCCTTGACCAGCAGCGTCATCAGCGCCGCCTGGTCGGGCGCGGTCTGCATCCGCGCGATATCGCCCATCGCCTCGGTCGACTCCTCGACCGCGAGCAGGGCTTTGTCGCGGCGGGCGCCGTGCTCGACGATGTAGCGGTGCAGCTCCGGCGTCAGGACGGTGAACTTGTCCGGCACGGAGGACTACTCGCCGGCGCCGCGATGGCCGACGCCGTAACTCGCGACGAGGCCGGCGAGACCCCCGACCACGGCGCCGCCGACGCCGGCGAAGACGTTGGCGTCGTCGACGACCAGCGGCAGGGCAAAGAGGACGGTGGCGGCGACGGCGACGCCGATCACCTCCATCTCCTCATAAGGGAACGCACGCACTTCGGCGGCCCGGACCAGCGCGTAGGCGCAGAGAAGCCCGAGAGCGATTCCGTTGCCGCCGAGGGCGACGATGATGTGGCCGTTGCCCGCGAGCGCGGTCTCGATGCCGTCGGCGGCGAGCATGCCGAGGGCGCCGCAGGCAACCGCGAGCAGCAGCGTCGCAATCGTCCCCAGCCGCCGCTCGAGCGCCGACCCGAAAAGCGCGATGCCGGCGCCGACGACGAACAGATAGCCGATGTCGTTGTAGACGAACGGGGCCGTGAGGTAGTGCCACCAGGGCTGGCTGAGCTGCCCATCGGTGATCGGGTGGGCGATCGCACCGAAGTCGACCAGCGGCCGGTTCATCGCGCGGATGACGAGGATCAGGATCGCCGGCGCGAGGATCAGCGCCATCGTCGCGTAGGGACGGTCGGCTGCAACCGAGACGCGCGGCTTGGAGAGCTTCGGCAGCCGCGGGCGCAGCCGGCGGCGCTTCTTCTCCTTGGCGGCGAACTCGTCGCCGTGGCGCTCGAGCTTCGGCGCGCGCTTGCGCAGCCGGTTGCCGCAGTACGGGCATTCGGTGACGTACGGGCTCACCTCCGAACCGCAGCTCTTGCAGACGACGCTCAACTCGGGCGTGCTCACTACCCCGAGGATAATGCGGTGGGTCCGCTTGCTTCGGCCCAGCGGTTGATCTCGTAGAGGTGGCGGGCGAGCTCGCGGCCGGAAGCGGTGAGCACGTAGCGTCCCGCGGTGTCGGTGCGGAGGACGCCGGCGTCACCGAGCTCGGCGAGCCGGGTCGAGAGCACCGAGGGGCTGACGCCGCAGCGCTGGCGCAGCGCGGCGAAGCCGAGAGCGTCGCGGCGCAGCTCCCAGACCAGCCGCAGCGCCCAGCGGCGACCGAGCAAGTCGAAGACGTCGTGGACCCGGCGAGGCGTCATAAGTAGAGATTCGTTCGAAAATCGTATCTCCCTGCCCAAAATGCTGGGTAGAACAGTTCGAAATCAGTACCAATCCTCGCGTGGCGAGCCTGAGGCGCATTCCGCGGCGAACTCGGCGCGCGCCGGAAAAGACGGGCGCCTAGACTCAGTTTCAACACCAACTTCGAGACAAAAGGAGCCCCAGTCGTATGGAAGTGAAGAGCGTCACCGAGCAGAAGTCGCTGCTGGCCACCCTCGCCCCGGGCAAGCGCACCCGTCTGCGCCGCCTGCTGTTCGAGTTCGGGCCCGGCAACGGCACGCTGCTGCTCCTTCCGATCGACCAGGGCATCGAGCACGGCCCCCGTGACTTCTTCGCCAACCCGGCCTCCAAGGACCCCGAGTACCAGTTCTCGCTCGCGGCCGAGGCCGGCTACTCGGCGCTCGCCTGCCAGATCGGCCTCGCCGAGAAGTACTACCCCGACTACGCCGGCCAGGTGCCGCTGATCCTCAAGGTCAACGGCAAGACCGATGTGCCGCCCTCGGAGAAGGCCTTTTCGGGCACCAACTCCTCGGTCGAGGACGCGGTTCGCCTCGGC
>JAWVFN010000090.1:0-4415 GCA_033855935.1 Solirubrobacterales bacterium
GCTGGCGCGGGTGATCGAAAGCAGGCTGGCTGACGACGATGATCTGCGAGACGAGACTGATGTCGCTGTAGCCGTCGATGAACTGGCGGGCGCCGCCGGCGGCGAGGGCGGTGCCGTCGGTTGAGACGAAGACGAGGGTCTTGGTGTGGGTGGCGCCGCCGAAGCCGGCGGCGAGCTGCATCAGCGTCGCCGTCGAGGCGACCGCGGTGCCGGCGCCCGGGCCACTCGCCGCGTCGCGCCCGGCCATGACGACGACCTGCTGGTCGGAGGAGCCGGGCAGCACCGCGATCACGTTGCGGAGGTCGACGTCGTTGCCGTTGAACGAGCCCTTGAAGCTCTGCTCGGAGACCTGGGCGCCGCCGACCTGCCCGAAGGAGGTCTCGACCGCGGTGGCGAGCCTGCCGTCGGCTTCGCTCCCCGGGCGGGGGTTCGGGTTCTGGCGGGCGAGCTGGCGGGCCAGCGCGGCGCTCGAGATTCCGTCGAATGAATCGGCTCCGCTCGGGGCGGTACGCCCGCCCGGCACCGACTGCAGCGAGAACATCGCCGCGATCACGGCGATCGGCACGAGCAGCAGCGAGGCGCGGTATAGACGGAGATTGATCATCGGCTGGTCAAGGTCCTTCTAAGCTCTGGGCATGGCCCGCGGTGGAGCTCGGATTCTGCTTGTCGACGACGAGCAGGCCGTTCAGACGCTCCTCACCTACCCGTTGCGCAAGGAAGGCTACGAAGTGGTGACCGCCGCTGACGGCCAGACGGCGCTCGATCGCTTCTCGGAGCATCGTTTCGACCTCGTCGTCCTCGACATCATGCTGCCCAAGCTCGACGGGATCGAGGTCTGCCGCCGGATCCGCACCCGCAGCCAGGTGCCGATCATCATGCTCACCGCCAAGGGCGACGAGGTAGACAAGGTCGTCGGCCTCGAGATGGGCGCCGACGACTACATCACCAAGCCGTTCTCGGTGCGCGAGTTCCGCAGCCGGGTCAAGGCGGCGCTGCGCAGAGGAAAGATGGCGGGCGCCGGCGAGAGCCAGGGCGAGCCGATTACCGCCGGCGACCTCGAGATCGACTTCGAGCGCAGGACGACGAGAATCCGCGGCACGGCCGTGCGCCTGACCTACGTCGAGTTCGAGATCCTCGCCGCCCTCGCCGGCAACCCGGGAAAGGTTCAGAGCCGGGCGGCCCTCCTCGACAGCGTCTGGGGCGACTCCACCTATCGCGACCCGCGCACGGTCGACGTCCACATCCGCCACTTGCGCGAGAAGATCGAGCGCGACCCACGCATCCCCGAGTACCTGTTCACGGTCCGCGGTGTCGGCTACCGGTTCCGAGATGACTAGATCCAGATGCTGACGAGCCTGCGGAACCGGCTCGTGCTGCTGATCTTTGCGATCACCGCTGCCGCCGTCGGCTTCGTCTACCTCTACGTCGTCCCCCAGCTCGAGTCGAGCCTGACGACCGAGAAGCTGAGCCGCCTCGAGCAGCAGAGCGGCGAGCTGACGCCGCTGCTCGAGCGCGCCCTCACCCAGCACCGGACCCAGGGCGAGGTCACCGACCTCGTCCGCCAGATCGCCCAACGCACCGATTCGCGGGTGACGCTGCTCGGCGTCTCGCCGGACTCGAGCCCGCCGACGCCGGGCTTCGTCATCGCCGACTCCGAGGCCGAGCCGACGGCGATCCTGCCCAGCTACGACCCAGCGGTCCGGGCGCTGGCGGCCAACCAGCCCGCGACCGGGGTCGAGCGCGTCGGCGGCCAGCGGGTCGGGGAGGCAGCGGTGCCGATCTCCGCCAACGGGCAGCCGCAGTGGGTCTCGGTCCTCTCGAGCCCCCTCAGCGAGGTTCGCGACAACGTCGCCCTGATCAAGCGCCAGATCCTGATCGCCGGCGGCATCGCCCTCGCCCTCGCCCTCCTCGCCGGCTACTGGGCGGCGCGGGCGCTGTCGCGCCGGCTCGGGCGGCTGCGCCGCGCCGCCGAGCAGGTCGCCGAGGGCGACTTCTCCCAGGAGATCCCGATCGACTCCGAGGACGAGATCGGTCAGCTCGCGCTGACCTTCAACGAGATGCAGCAGCGCCTCGCGCGGCTCGACAACGCCCGCAAGGAGTTCATCGCCAACGCCTCGCACGAGCTGCGGACGCCGATCTTCTCGCTCGGCGGCTTCGTCGAGCTGCTCGAGCACGAGGACCCGGGGCCGAAGCAGCGCAAGGAGTTCATCAAGACGATGCGCGAGCAGACCGACCGGCTCGAGAAGCTGACCACCGATCTCCTCGACCTCTCCAAGCTCGACGCCGACGCGATGGAGATCGAGATCTCCGACGTCGATCTGGTCGAGCTCGCGCGCACGATCACGGCCGAGTTTCGCCCGCTCGCACGCCGCCGGAAATCGAAGCTCGAGCTGCGCTCGGGAGACGATCCGGTGGTGGCGCGCTGCGACCCGGATCGCACAGCTCAGATCCTCCGTATCCTGCTCGACAATGCGCTCATCCACACCCCGCGCGGGACGAAGGTGACTGTGACGACGGTGGCGTCTCCCAAGGGCGCCCAGATCGTCGTCAGCGACGAAGGGCGCGGCCTCGACCGGCGCTCGCTCGACCGCGTCTTCGAGCGCTTCTACAGCGGCGACAGCGCCGGCGGCTCCGGACTCGGCCTCTCGATCGGCGAGGATCTGGCGACGCTGATGGGGGGCAACATTGACGCCGTTTCCGAGCGCGGCTTCACCGCGTTCACGCTGAGGCTGCCGGGCTCGAAGGCAAAGCCGGCCAAGACGAAGGCCAAGGGCAAGACGGCAGGGACCAAGACTTGAGGTCGGCCAAGCTCGCATCAGCGGCGGCGCTGGCAGCGGCGCTCGCCGGCCTCGTCGCCGGCTGCGGCGGCGGCTCGTCGCAGACCGCGGCGCTGACCACGCCGACGACGACGACCGATTCATCCACCACGGCGGCCCCGGTCATCGAGTCCTCGAAAGGAACCTTCAACCCGGAGTCGATCTACCGCAAGGTCTCGCCCGGGGTGGTGACGATCCTCTCGATCTTCAACACGAGCGGCGGCAGCGTCCTCGGCGGCGGCGCCCAGGGCGGCCAGGGGTCGGGCTTCGTCATCTCCAAGGACGGCGAGATCGTCACCAACGCCCACGTCGTCACCAGCGGCGGCCAGGGCGCGGCCGGTGGCGGGCCGATCACCAAGGCCCAGCAGGTCTTCGTCGAGCTCGCCGACCACAATCGCCTGCAGGCCAACATCGTCGGCATCGACCCCGACGCCGACGTGGCGCTGATCAAGATCAACCCCTCCGGATTGAACCTGACGCCGGTGGCGCTCTCCGACGGCAAGGGAATCGCCGTCGGCGAGCCGGTCGCCGCGATCGGCAGCCCGTTCGGCGAGGAGCAGTCGCTGTCGATCGGCGTCGTCTCCGCCACCGACCGCACGATCCCGTCGCTGACCAACTTCTCGATCGACGGAGCGCTGCAGACCGACGCCGCGATCAACCCCGGCAACTCCGGCGGCCCGCTCGTCAACGCCGCCGGCGAGGTGATCGGCATCAACCAGCAGATCGAATCGCAGTCGGGCTCGAATGCCGGCGTCGGCTTCGCCGTGCCGATCACCGCCGTTCACTACTCGCTCGATCAATTGCGCACCAGCGGCAAGGTCGAGTACGCGTTCGTCGGCGTCACGACCCAGAGTGTCTATCCCCAGCTCGCAAAGCAGCTCGGCATCGACGTCAGCTCGGGCGCGTTGATCTCGAAGGTCGAGCCCAACAGCCCGGCCTCCGATGCCGGCCTCAAGGGCGGCAACAACAAGATTCGCTTCCAGGCCCAACCGGTGACCACCGGCGGCGACGTGATCATCGCCATCGACGGCCAAAAGGTGACCTCGAGCTCCGACGTCGCCCGCTTGATCGCCAACCGCCGCCCGGGTGAGACGCTGCCCTTCGAGATCATCCGCGGCGGCAACCACCAGAGCGTCAGCGTCACCCTGGGCTCGCGCCCGCACTGATCTTGCCTCGATGAGGGAGCTGGTAGTCGAACTCGCGGTGGCCTTGCGCGACGAGGTCCACCCGCATCTCGGTGCCCACGCCGGCCGCGCCCATTCGGGCCGCGGCGCCACAGAAGTTGGTGGTGAGACCGGCGACGTCACCTTCGCCATCGACGAGCGGGCCGAGTCGTTCATGGAGAGCTTCATCGCCGAGCGTGATCCGAGCGTCGCCTTCTACTCCGAAGATCGCGGCATGGTCGCGCCCGACGGGCACGACCCCGAGTGGGTGCTGATCGTCGATCCGATCGACGGCACCCGCCCCGCCCTCGCCGGGCTCGAATCGTGCTGCGTCTCGGTCGCCGCCGCGCGGCTCGGCGCCGGCGAACCGAAGATGGGCGACGTCGAGGTCGGCTGCGTGATCGAGATCAAGAGCGGCGAGAGCTTCGTCGCCGAG
>JAWVFN010000091.1:0-9135 GCA_033855935.1 Solirubrobacterales bacterium
GCTTCGCCCGTCTCGTACGCGCCTCGCCTGCCAGAACTCGAACGTGCGCAGGTCCTTGCGCACCTGGGCGGGATCCATCTGGCGCCCGGGACGGTCCATGTTCGCGGTCTCGATCAGCGTCCGCTCGTCGGCGCGCAGCGCCATCCACTTGGCGAGGACGTCGTCGGCGTCGGGCAGCTCGGGGCCGTTGTCGGGATCGCTGTGATCCTCGAAGCGCACGCAGTACTCGTTCAGCAGCTCGCCGCTCTTGGCGTCGTAGGCGACCACCGGCCGCTGCGGGTAGAGCAGGTAGCCATAGTCCTCGCCGGGCAGGCAGAGAAAGCCAAGGTCGCGGAACATCGCCAGGACCTCCTCTCCGGCAACCGAGCCGAGCAGCTGCTCGGCTCTCTGATCGCGAACGGCGGGCACCTAGCCCCCAGCCGCCGCGGGGAAGAAGATGACGCGCTCGGCGTCGCGGGGAACCTCGTCGAAATAGCGGACCATCGTCGCCTCGCGGCGGCCGTTGCGCTCCTCGTGGGGCACGACCGCGCACATGCCGAGCTCGAGCTGGCGGCGGAACTCCTCGACCAGGCGCTCCTCGTCCTCGGCCAACTCGCGATCGCCCTCCGCCAAAAGGAGATCGCCGTGCCCCGGGGTCATGCGCACGAACTGCATGTGACGATTATTACCGACGGTCAGTGCGAGCCGAGCTCGTCGATGCCCAGGGCGTCGACGGGGCCCGCGCCGGCGCCGATGTCGCGGCGGCCCGCGGCCACGGCCTCGGCGGCGATCTCGCGAGCGCGGCGGGCGGCGACGAGCGGGCTCGCGCCCCAGGCCAGGGTCGCGGCGAGCGCGGAGGAGTGGGTGCAGCCCGAGCCGTGGGCGGCGCCGTCGGGGTGTCGGGGCCCTGCGATCTCGACGAGCTCTTGACCGTCGAAGAAGACGTCGGTCCCACTCTCGGCGTGGCCGCCGGTGACGACCGTGACACCCGGCCCCAGCGCCTGCACGGCGCGAGCGAGGTCCTCGGGCGAAGCATCCTCGAGTCCGGTCAGCGCCCGCGCCTCGGGCAGGTTCGGCGTCACGACGCCGGCCAGGGGCAGGATCCGTTCGATCAGCGCCTTGCGCGCCCCTTCTTCGAGCAGCACTGCGCCGGACTCGGAGACCATCACCGGGTCGACGACGACGGGCGCCTCCCCCACCAGCCCGAGCGCCTCGACCACGGCGTCGATCGTGGCCTCGTCGCCGAGCATGCCGACCTTGACCGCGTCGACGCCGATGTCGTCGACCACCGCCCTGACCTGGGCGACGATGATCTCGCCGGGGATCGCGTGGACGGCCTCGACGCCGACCGTGTTCTGGGCGGTGATCGCGGTGATCGCCGAGGTGCCGTGGACGCCGCAGCGGGCGAACGCCTTGAGATCGGCCTGGATCCCGGCGCCGCCGCCGGAGTCAGAGCCGGCGATCGTGATCGCGGTCTTCGTGCCTGTCACTCACCAAGTACACACGACAGCAAGCGCGGTCGCGTGCATCGCGTCAGGACGCGGCGACGTAGCGCCCCGAGGCGCCCACGCTGACGCGGCCGAGGAGCTCGAGCGCCGACAGCGCCGCTATGGCCTCTGTGACCGGCAGCCCGGAGGCCGTGGCGACGGCGTCGGGCGTCTCGTGGCCACGCTCGACCAGCTCGAGGATCGTCGCCTGATCGTCGCTGAGCTCCGCCGCTTGGCGCTCGAGCCGCGGCGCCCCGACGCCGAGCATCGCGTCGAGCACGTCCTGGGCGCCGCGGACGACGATCGCGCCGTCGGCGAGCAGGCCGTTGGCGCCCTCGGCGACCTTGGTGCCGATACGGCCGGGAACGGCGCCGACCTCGCGACCGAGGTCGGCCGCCATTCGCGCCGTGATCAGCGAGCCCGAGCCGGCGGCCGCCTCGACGACCACCGTCATCCGCCCGAGCGCGGCCATGATCCGGTTGCGCGCCGGAAACGACCAGCGATGCGGCCTGATGCCGGGCGGCAACTCGGAGATCGTCAGGCCGCGGTCGACGATCCGGTCGTTGAGCCGGACCGCGCTCGGCGGATGAACCACGTCGGGGCCGCAGCCGAAGACCGCGACGGTCAGACCGCCGGCGTCGAGCGCGCCTTCGTGGGCGCGCGAGTCGATGCCCCGCGCCATGCCGCTGATCACGGTCAGCCCGGCGGCGGCGAGCTCCGAAGCCAGCGAGTGCGCGACCTCGCGCCCGTAGGAGCTGGCGCGGCGGGAGCCGACCACCGTCACCGAGGCGTCGAAGTCGAGGTCGTCGAGCCGCTCGGGGTCCCCGCGGCCGAGCAGCGCCGGCGGTGACTGCGGGTCTCCACGCAGCGGCGCCGGGTAGCGGGGGTCGTCGCGGCAGCAGGCCCAGATCGAACCGGCGCGCATCCTCCGCCGCAACTCGCCGATGTCGCGCTCGCGCGCGGTACGGATGAGGTTCGCGGCCTGGCCCGGCGCGATCGCCTGGGCGAGCTCGTCGTCCGGGAGCGCAAGCAGCTCCTTGGTCCGCTTGCCGGGCGCGTCGGCTGCGGCGACCTCGATCAGCGGCGCCATCACCCCGAGCAGGATCGAGCGCCGGAGGCAGCGATCGCAGCAGATCACGGATGCTCGCCGCGGCGCCTGTAGGTGAGCGCCTCGGCGACGTGGACGGCGCCGATCTCCTCGGCGGCGTCGAGGTCGGCGATCGTGCGGGCGACGCGCAGCGTCCGGTCCCAGCCGCGGCCGCTGAGCGCGAGGCGCGCCCGACCGCCGGCGAGCAGCGCCCTGCCGTCGGAGCTCAGGTGGCAGCTCTTGGTCTCCGCGGCGCTCATCTCGGCGTTGCTGCGCCCGCCACCGAGGCGGCCGGCCATCCTCTCGCGCGCCGCCTCGACCCGCGACCGCACCGCGTCCGAGCCTTCGCCGCCGTCGCCGGCGAGAGCATCCGAATCCGGCTGGGCGACGTGGAGCTGGAGGTCGATGCGGTCCGCAAGCGCGCCGCTGAGCTTGGCGTTGTAACCGCGGATTGCGCCGGGCGTGCACTCGCAGTCGCCCGAGTCCGGGCCGCGGCCACACGGACACGGGTTGGCGGCGGCGATCAGCGTGAACCGGCATGGGAAGCTCAGGGTCCGCGTGGCGCGGGCGATCGTCACCCGGCCCTCCTCGAGCGGCTGGCGCAGGGCCTCGAGCGCCGAGCGCGAGAACTCCGAGAGCTCGTCGAGGAAGAGGACGCCGCGGTGCGCGAGCGTCACCTCGCCGGCGCGCGGCGGCGAGCCGCCGCCGACCAACCCCGCCGAGGAGACGGTGTGGTGGGGCGCGCGGAACGGGCGCCTGGTGACGAGGCCGCGGACGCCGCGCCCGGTGGCGCCGGCGATCCGGGTCGCCTCGAGCGCCTCGGCGCGCCCGAGCGGCGGCAGGATCGAGGGCAGCCGCATCGCCGCCAGGGTCTTGCCGGCACCGGGCGGACCGACCATCAGCAGGTTGTGGCCGCCGGCAGCGGCGATCTCCAGCGCCCGGCGCAGCGCCGGCTGTCCGCGCAGGTCGGCGATGTCGGGCAGCGGCGGTAACCCGTTCCGCGAGGCCTGCGGCGGCAGGGCGCGCGGCAGCTCGTCCTCGAGGCGTGGCAGCTGATCGAGGCGCGAGAGCGGCACGACCTCGAGACCACCGGCGAGGGCCGCCTCCTGGGCGTCGCGCTCGGCGACCACGATGCCGCCGAGACCGTCCGCACGGGCGCCCTCGGCCATCGCCAGCGCGCCGGGCGCCGGCCTGATCACGCCGTCGAGCGCCAGCTCGCCGGCGAGGGCGAAGCGGTCGAGCGCGCCCCGGGGCAGCTGGCCCGACGCCGCCAGCAGCGCCGCCGCGATCGCCAGGTCGAACCCGGGGCCGACCTTGCGCAGGTCGGCGGGAGCGAGGTTGGCGGTGATCCTCTGCATCGGGAACTCGAAGCCGGAGTTGACCAGCGCGGCCCGGACCCGCTCGCGCGACTCGCGCACCGCCGCATCGGGGAGCCCGACGATCTGAAACGCCGGCAGCCCGCGGTGGACGTCGACCTCGACCTCGACCGGGCGAGCTTCGATCCCGAGCAACGCGAAGGTGCGGGCGGTGGCGAGCACGACGCCAAGCTACGTAGCCAGAACGACCCGATTACGCGCCAACGGTGACGACGCACCGAAGGATCAGTGGCGTTTTTTTACCTTGAAGCTGAAGCTGCTCCCCGTGCCGGCCGCGTACTGGAACTGGTTGCTCGCGTTCACGCTGAGCGTGAACGTGTGCCGCCCTGGCTGCACCCGGCGGATCCAAGGCGACTGGCAGACATTGCCCACCCGATTGTCGATCCTGCAGAGAACGTGGACATCGGAGGGCACGAAACCCCAGCGAGCAAAGCCCGGCGAGAAATCTGTCGCGAACTCGAACCTGACCTTCGTTCCCTTCTTCCCGGCAGCAGCCTTGATCTTCGATCTCGGGTGCCTGGTGATCGTCACGACCGGGCAACGCGGACCGATCGCCGGGTCCTGGGTCTCGTCGCCGAGCTGGTCGCAATCGATGTCGGGTTCGACATCGGCGTTGAAGGTCGCCTCGGTGGCACCCGAGAAGACCGTCGTCGCCGGAGTAGTCGCGCCGTCAGCGAGCGGCGGCTCCCAGCGCGCGCCGGACGTGGACGGGTCGGGGACGGGGGTGAAGATCACGAAGTTGTTGTTGTTCGTTCCCACGTTCAGACCGATCCGGTCGTCCTTCTCGACCGGCAGTCTGGCCGGGTAGGCGATCGTCGTCACCCCCGTCGAGGGGAAGGTCTGGACCTCGCTCGTACCGCGCCCGGTGAACGGAAAAATGCCGCTGCCTGCGAAGCGCACCACCCTCAGGGCAAGGTCGGTGGTGCCGACATCGCTGGCCCGGACCCGCCAGCGTGTGATGACGCCGTTGATCGGCGATTGGAGCGTGCGGCCCGTCACCGTTATCTCGGCGATCGTGCAGGGGACACTGAACAGGGAACAAGCGCCGGCGTTCGTGGGGTCAACGGCCAGGCTGCCGCCGATCGTCGTCGCGCCCCCAGCGGATGCGGGCGCCGCGGCAATTCCAGCCATGACCAAACCCAGCACCACGCGTCGAGTCACTCCGCGTCCCCGGATACCCATGTATCCACCATAACGCCAGGTGCGCAGGTAGTTGATGGTTTTCTGAGACAAATGCCGCGGACGCCGTGCGCCTGCTCGGGCGACCATAGTTCGATGACCGTCGCCCGCCAGAGGCTCGGCGCCCGCGCCGAGGAGCTCGCCGCCCGCGGCCTCTCCGCCGCCGGCTGGCGGATCGTCGATCGCAACGCCCGCACCCGCTACGGCGAGCTCGACATCGTCGCCCTCGACGGCCGCGACCTCGTCTTCGTCGAGGTCAAGGCCGGCCGGGTCGGGGCCCCGTTCGGTCCGGAGCGACCCGTGTTCGCCGTCGGTCGCCAGAAGCAGCTCCGCCTGCGACGGCTCGCCGGCGCCTACCTCGGCGACCGGCCTCCCCTCCCCTCCTTCGGCGAGATCCGCTTCGACGTGATCGGGATCAGCTTCGACGGCGACCGCGTCGCCGACTACGAGCACATCGAGGGCGCCTTCTAGGGCTAGGCGCTCTCGACCTTGAAGGCCGGGTGGTCCGGGGCGATCTTGGCGAGCTCGTCGTCGCTGGCATCGGGGCCGACGCCGTCGAAGAAGGCGCCAACCTCCCACTTCCACTTCTCGAGGTAGGCGCGCAGGAGCGGAACCTGATCCGGCCCGGTGACCTCGCTGAGGGTGACCGGCTCTGCCCGCCTGCCCTTGAGCAGCTTCGCGGCCGGGTTCACCCGGACGTTCTTCACCCACTGAGTCTGGCCCCGCGGGGCAACCAGGTAGCGGCCGCCGTCGTACTCGAGCAGGTTGACCGGTGTGCGGCGCGGCTCTCCCGACTTGCGCCCCGTCACCTCGAGCGCGCGCGATCCGGCGACGCTGATCCCGATCTTGGTCAGCCCGATCATGATCCGGTTCGCGACGTTAAGGGTGAACCAGCCGGGCGGATGGTGTGCCTGGGTCTCGGCCATCAGCTGAGGCTAGCGCGGCGTAGGATCCGGCTATACCCGTCACTCAAGCAACCAAGGCCGAGCGCTTCCGCGCCCTCCACGAAGGCCCGCCGTTCGTCATCCCCAACCCCTGGGACGCCGGCTCGGCCAAGCTGCTCGCGGCGCTCGGCTTTGAGGCGCTGGCGACGACCAGCGGTGGCTTTGCGATGACGCTCGGGCGCCTCGACGGACAGGTGACGCTCGACGAGAAGGCCGAGCACATCGCGACGCTGGATTCCGCCACCGACCTTCCCGTCGCCGCCGATCTCGAGAACGGCTACGGCGACGACCCGGCCGACGCGGCGAACGCCATCACCCGGGCCGCCGAGGCCGGCGCCGTCGGTGGCTCGATCGAGGACTACGGCGCCGAGCAGGGGATCTACGACCTCGAGCTCGCCTTCGAGCGGATCCAGGCCGCCGCAGAGGCCGCGGCGAAGCTCGACTTTCCGTTCACGCTGACCGCCCGCGCCGAGAACCACTTCCGCCGCGCCGATCCCGACCTCGACGACACGATCGAGCGCCTCAGCGCCTACGCAAACGCCGGCGCCGACGTCCTCTACGCCCCTGGGCTGAAAAGCGTCGAGCAGATCAAGGCGGTCTGCGATGCCGTCTCGAAACCGGTCAATGTCCTCGGCTACGACAAGCTGACCCTGGCCGAGATCGAAGAGGCCGGCGCGCAGCGGATCAGCATCGGCGGCGGCCTGGCGACGACCTCGCTCGCCGCCGTCGCCGCTGCCGCGAAGAAGATTCGCGACGAGGGCGACTTCTCGCTGTTGACCCGCGGCGTGCCGGTCGACGAGTGGTTCGGCGACGAAGAGCGCTAGCCCTGGGCTTGGGCGCCTAGGTCGAGCTGCGTGTAGGCGACCGACGCGAACGACATCCGGTGAAGCGGCGAGACGCCGTTGGCGGCGATTGCCTCGCGGTGCTCGGGGGTCGAGTAGCCGACATTGCCGGCGAAGTCCCAGTTCGGATAGCGCTCGGCGGCACGGACCATGTAGCGGTCCCTGGTCACCTTGGCGATCACCGACGCGGCCGCGATCGCGGCTGAGCGCGAGTCGCCGCCCACCACGGCCGTGTGCTCGAGCGGCAGGTCGGGGACCGGGAAGCCGTCGGTGAGACAGGTCGCGCCCTCGCACGACACCGCCGTCAGCGAGTCGCCGAGTGCCGCCAGGTTCGAGACGTGGAGGCCGCGGGTGTCGATCGCGCGCACCGAGCGCACCGCGACCGCGACCGCGCTGGCGGCGCGGATCACCGCCGGGTAGAGCTCCTCGCGCTGCTCGGCCGTCTTCTGCTTCGAGTCGTCGAGCCAGGCGAGCGCCCGGCGCTCCGAGAGGCCGATGCCCTCGAGGTCGATCAGGACCGCGGCCGCGACCAGGGGCCCGGCGAGCGAGCCGCGCCCGGCCTCGTCGGCGCCGCAGACGAAGCGGGTGCCGAACGAGCGGTCGAAGCGGAACAGCTTGCCGGCGGTCGGCCGCTTTCGCTTGCGCGCGTTAGAAGATGCCGATGCGGTCTGGGGGCCAGTAGGTGGCAAATGCTTTGCCGATGATCCAGTCTCGGGGGACTGGTCCCCAGAAGCGGCTGTCGTCGCTCTGCCCACGGTTGTCCCCCATCATGAAGTAATGATCCGGCGGAACGGTGATCTGGACCGGAAGGTCGCAGGCGCCGCCCTGGCCGCACGGATTGGTGTACGGCTCGTCGGTTTTCTCAACGCCGTTGACGACCGGGTGGCCGTGGGCGATCGAGAGGGTGTCGCCCGGCCCGGCGACGATCCTCTTGATGTAGTTGACGCTGTCCTTCTTCGGGTTCGGCGCGGCGCACGGCTGACCCTGCTGGCGGGTCACCCCGCACTGCTGGGACTCGGCGCCGACCGGCGGGTTGAAGACCACGATGTCGCCGATCTTGGGATCGGTGAAGTGGTAGAGGAAGCGGTTGACCAGGACCCGCTGGCCGATGTCGAGCGTCGGCTCCATCGAGGCGGAAGGGATCTGATACGGCTTGACGATGAACGCCTGGATCCCGAGTGCGAGCCCGAGCGCCAGGGCGACGATGAGCACCAGCTCCAAGATGGTGCCCTGAGCGGTCTGCGGCTTCTTGACCTTCAGTCTTTTGCCTCTTCGGGTTCGCCCTCGGCATCAGCCGCGGGCGGCTCTTCCCCCGAAACCTGCTCTTCCACTGCCGGCGCTTCCTCCGCCGCCGGCGCTTCGGCCTCTGTGGCCTCTTCGCCCTCTGTCGCCTCTTCGCCCTCGGTGGGCTCGGGCTCTACCAGCTCGGCGTCTGCCTCGCTGACGGCGACGCCCTCGGCGTCGACCGCCTCGGCTGTCTCGTCGGCGATCACCAGGTCATCGGCGATGCCCCAGCGGCGCTCGGCGACGCGCGCCTGCTTGCCGACCTTGTCGCGCAGGTAGTAGAGCTTGGCCCGGCGCACGGCGCCGCGGGCGGCGACCTCGAGCTTCTCGATCTTTGGCGAGTGGAGCGGGAACGTCCGCTCGACACCGACGCCGAACGAGTGCTTGCGCACGGTGAAGGTCTCGCGCGCGCCGCTGCCCTGGCGCTTGATCACGATCCCCTCGAAGACCTGGGTCCGCTTGCGGTTGCCCTCGATGACCTGGAAGTGCACGCGCACGCGGTCACCGGCGCCGAATCGCGGGCGCTGCTTGATCTCGCGCTGCTCGATGCTGTCGATGACTGTGCTCATGGGTGCCTGATTCTGTGAGCGAAGGGTTAGAGCGGCCTAAGTAACGGCCGGAAGTGAAAAGCGCGGGGCCGAAGGCCCGCGCGGGCGCGAATGGTAGCGATTAACCCTGGCCGCGCTCGCGGCTGCGCTCGAGGCGCCAGTCCCGAACCTTCGCGTGATCGCCCGAGAGCAGGATCTCCGGCACGCCCCAGCCCCGGTACTCGGCCGGCCGGGTGTAGTGCGGGTACTCCGGCGCGCCGCCGAGGGCCTCGCTGAAGGACTCCTCGACCGCGCTGTCTTCGTGGCCCAGCGCGCCCGGCAGCTTGCGGATGACGGCGTCGGACAGGACCATCGCCGGCAACTCTCCGCCGGACAGCACGTAGCGCCCGATCGAGAAGGCGTCGGTGGC
>JAWVFN010000092.1:0-14788 GCA_033855935.1 Solirubrobacterales bacterium
AAGCCCAAGGCGGGAAGCGGCAAACCAAAGGCGGGATCGAAGAAATGAGGCGAGCTCCAAAGCCGGCCCGAGTCGGCGCCGCTGCGGTGCTGGCGAACGCGATCGCCGTCGCCGCCCACGGCGGCACCACCGCGGGCGCCGCCGCCAAGCCGAACGTGATCGAGATCCTCACCGACGACCAGACCCTGAACGAGCTCGACACGATGCCCCAGACGGGGGCGCTGCTGCGCGCCAAGGGCGTCACATTCAGCCGCTTCTACGACAGCTATCCACTCTGCTGCCCTTCGCGAGCGACCCTCCTCACCGGCGAGTACATGCACAACCACTTGGTTCGAGGCAACGTGCCGACGTTCGGAGGGCATCACCGCTTCGCGTCGCTCGGCACCGAAGCGAAGGCGCTGCCGACCTGGTTAAAGGGGGCCGGTTACAACACTGCCCACGTCGGCAAGTACCTGAACGGCTACGGCGACGACGGCAACCCGCAGGTCCCCGCCGGCTGGGACGAGTGGTACGGCCAGATCTCCGACTACGACCCGGCCGAGCAGGGCGGCAAGCTCTACTACGACTACGACCTGCTCGAGAAGGGGTTGATCGGCCCTGCGACGCTGCAGCACTACGGCACCGCTCCGGCCGATTACCAGGGAAGTGTCCTGCAGGCCAAGGCGCTGAGCGCGATCGGCGATCTCAGCGCCCAGCCCGATCCGTTCTACCTCGAGTTCGCGCCCTCGGCGCCCCACTATCCGTTCACGCCGCCGCCCAACTACGCGGGGACGATGGCGTCCGCCCCCCTGGCGCCACTGGCGGGCTTGAACGAGAAGAACGTCAACGACAAACCGGCGTTCCTGCGGGCACTGGCGCCCCACCGGCTGAACGCCAACACGCTGGCGACGCTGGCTGCGCAGCGGCGGATGCGCCTCGAGCAGCTGCGCGGAGTCGACGACACGGTGGCCGCGATCATCAACAAGCTCGCCGCGGAAGGCAGGCTCTCAAATACGTACTTCATCTTCACCTCCGACAACGGCTATTTCTTCGGCGAGCACCGGATCGTCGCCGGCAAGTACCTGCCCTACGAGCCCGCGTCGCACGTGCCCTTCGTGATCGCCGGCCCGGGGCTGCCCGCGGGCGCAACGAGTTCGGCGCTGAGCGCCAACATCGACGTGGCGCCGACGATCGCGGCGCTCACCGGCGCCTCACCCCCGCCCGGCTTCGACGTCGACGGGCGCTCGCTGCTGCCGTTCGCCGCCAACCCGGCGGCGGGCACCGACCGGCCGGTGCTGCTCGAGGCGGACGTCGGGCCCGGCTCGGGCACCCTGTCCGCGCCGCAGGGGCTCGTTCGCCACCGCCCGCTGATGGAGAAGCTCGGCCTCGCCGGCAAGGCCGGGGTCACGAACCTCGAGCAGGAGCCCGGCGGGCAGCGAACCGCTTACGACGGGGACGTCGCGCCCGCCTATCGCGCGATTCGCACCAACCGCTACCTGTTCGTGATCTACAGCACCGGCGCCAGCGAGCTCTACGACATGGCCAAGGACCCGGCCCAACTCGACTCATTGATCGGCAACCGCCGCTATAACAAGGTGCGCCGCAAGCTGCTGCGGCGCTTGATCGTGCTCTCGGGATGCGCCGGGGCCTCCTGCAACGCTTCCTACGGCGCCGATCCGAAGCCGATGCCGAAGAAGAAGCAGAAAAAGGCGAAGAAAAAGGGCGCGAGGCCCAAGAAGTAACGGGGCACCCAGGACTCGAACCTGGAATCGCCGACTTTGGAGGCCGGTGCCTTAGCCAGTTTGGCCAGTGCCCCGAGTGGGGTTGGGGCGGAATCGTAGTCGGAGCCGATGCGGACGAGAGGACTCGAACCTCCACGGGCCAAAAGGCCCACGAGGACCTAAACCTCGCGCGTATTCCAATTCCGCCACGTCCGCGGGTGCGGGGATTGTCCCGCATCGGACGGTTGCTGCAGCGCGCGTCGGCCCGAGAACATAGACTTCCGGACATGGAAGCTGGACTCGCTCGACCGGGATACGAGCTCTGGCGCCCGAACCGGGAGAAGGCGGAAGCCAAGAGCGCCAAGGCGCTCGTGACCTTGCTGCTGCTCGTTTCGGCCGGCCTCGTCATGGTCATCACGATCGGTGGCTGGACCCGGCTCCAGGGAAGCCCGCTGTTCTCGATCGTCTACGCCGCGATCTACGTGCTCTTCGCCTATTACGTCTGGCGCTGGCAGCGCGGGGTCCTCCCCGTCGCCTCGGCGCTGGCGATCATCCTCGCGATCTTCGCCGGCATCTCGGCGCCGGCCTGGTTCGACCGCGCCAAGGCCGGGCTCACGAGCCCGGCCCTGCCCGAGAACCTTCTGGGCCTTTTGACGCTGCTGATCGTGCCGCTGCAGATCCTCCTGATCGCAGTCGCGATGTACGCCTTCAACCAGAACTGGCACGTCGAGGAAGAGCGCCCGATCGGCGGCGCCGACCCCGACTTCGACGACTAGAACAGCTTCGGTTCGGGGACGTAAGGCTCGATCAGCTCGGGCGCGTCGTTACGGACGTCGTTGACGAAATCGCCGACCTCGCGGATCTCGAGTCCATCGGGGCCCGGGCCGAGCAGCTTGCCGAGGACATCCGGGTCGGCGTCGGGCGCCAGCCAGGTCGCTTCGGCCTCGCGGGGCAGGATCACCGGCTGCCGGTTGTGGATCGGCCTGATCTGCTCGCTCGGCTCGGTCGTGATGATCGTGCAGCTGATCAGCTCGTTGCCGTCGTCGTCGAGCGACTGCGACCAGAGGCCGGCGAATGCGAACAGCTCGTGGTCGGGGAGGGTGATCCACACCGGCCGTTTGCCGTCCTCCTTCTTGTGCCATTCGTAGAACCCGTCTGCCGGGACCAGGCAGCGCCGCTCCTCGAAGGCCGACTTGAAGGCCCCCTTGCGCACGGTCTCCGCTCGCAGGTTGATGATCGGCCGCCCGACCTCCTTCGGCGTCTTCCCCGGCGGCACCAGCCCCCAGCGCAGCCGCCCGAGGTCGCGCTCGCCGTCGTGGGCGCGGATCGCGAGCACCGGGTCAGTCGGGGCGATATTGAAGCGCGGCTTCTCCTCGAGCGTCACCGACTCGGACACGTCGAAGCGCATCTTCAGATACCGCGGGTCGGGGTCGGTGAGCGTGTAGCGGCCGCACATGGAAGCGAGGCTAGCGAGGCGCCGATGCCGGAGGTGGGAGTCGAACCCACACGCCCTTGCGAGCACGCGATTTTGAGTCGCGCGTGTCTACCGTTCCACCACTCCGGCGCAGAGCGAACGATAGAGCCGCACACCGCTGGCTCGTGCACGCCCGCCGACGGACATAATCCTCGCCCGTGGACGCCGCCGCCCGCCAGCAGCTGATCGCCGAGCTGTGCGAGTTCAAGGGACGGGGACCGGCCACGGACGCGGAGCGGCGCGCGGGCAACTTCCTGGCGGCCCGCCTGCGCAAAGGCGGCCGCCAGGCCGAGGTCGTGCCGACCTTCGTCCATCCCCAACACGCCCTGGTCTTCGCCGCTCACGCGGCGCTCGCCGTCGCGGGCAGCGTCGTCGGCACAAAATCCCCGGGGATCGGGTTTGCGCTCGTGCTGATCGCGGCGACCTCGCTGTATCTCGACGCCAACACCCGCTTCTACCTCCTGCGCCGGCTCTTCTTCCGCCGCGGCTCGCAGAACATCGTCTCGCCCGGCCAGCGGCCGGAGGCGCCGTTGCGGCTGATCCTCGTCGCCCACTACGACACGGCCCGGACCGGCTGGATCTATGGCGCCCCGACGAGGCTCCTCAACTCGCTGGCGCCGCGCACGCGGGTCATCTTCTCGCCCCTCCGCCTCCTCTTCTGGGGCGGCATTGCCGCCCTGCTGCCGATCCTCGGCGCTCAGATGGCGAAGTTCGACCCCGGGTGGATCAAAATCCTCCAGCTGCTGCCGACCGCCGGGCTGATCGTCGCCGTCTTCGCCCTCGTCGACGTCGCGCTCTCCGAACACGTCCCCGGCGCCAACGACAACGCCTCGGGCGTCGCCGCGGTCCTCTCGGCCGCCGAGGAGCTCGACGCCGACTCCCCGGCGAACCTCGACGTCTGGGTCGTGCTGCCCGGCGCCGAGACCTGCATAGCCGAGGGGATGCGCGCCTTCGTCCGCGACCCCCGAGCCCAGCTCGACCGCGAGCGCACGGCGATCGTCAACGTCACGGCGGTCGGATCGGGACCGCCGCGGTTCGAAGTCAGCGAGGGCGCCTTTGCCAGCATCCCGCTGGACCGGCGCCTGATCGAGCTCGCCGTCGCGCTCGCGGACGCCGATGACGAAAAAAGCGGCTTCGGAGCCGAGCCGGTGCGCACGGCACTCGTCGACGACGCCATGCCGGCGATCGTCCGCAAGATCCCGGCGATCACGATCCGCGATGGCTTCCTGCCCCCGCACCACCACCTGCCCAGCGACACGCCCGAGAACGTCGACGCCGACTCCCTGACCAAGGCCACCGGCTTCGTCGTCTCCCTTGTCCGCCTGCTCGACCGCGAGGTCGGGCGCGGCGCGAAAGAATAGGCGGGCCATGCCCGAACCGGAAAAGCTCTGGGAGCCGACTCCCGAGGCCATAGACGCCTCCGCCCTGACCGCCTACAGTCGCTGGCTCGAAGCCGAGCGCGGGCTCGCCTTCGGCTCCTACGACGAGCTCTGGGACTGGTCATCGACCGAGATCGAGGCCTTCTGGGGGTCGATCTGGGACTACTTCGAGGTGGGTGGCCCGGCCGCCGAACAGACCGTCCTTGCCTCACACGAGATGCCGGGGACGAAGTGGTTCGAGGGCGCCGAGCTCAACTACGCCGAGCACCTGTTTCGCGGCCGCTCCGGTGACGAGCCGGCGATCCTCCACGCCTCGGAGCTGCGCGACCTCGGCGAGCTGAGCTGGGACGAGCTGCGCGCGCAGGTCACGGCGACCGCTGGCGGCCTGCGCGAGCTCGGCGTCGCCAAGGGCGACTGCGTCGTCGCCTATCTCCCCAACATCCCCGAGGCGGTGATCGCATTCCTCGCGACGGCCTCGATCGGAGCGATCTGGTCGAGCTGCTCCCCCGACTTCGGCGCCCGCTCGGTCGTCGACCGCTTCGCCCAGATCGAGCCCAAGGTCCTGTTCGCGGTCGACGGCTACCGCTACGGCGGCAAGGACTTCGACCGCCGCGAGGTCGTCGCCGGGCTACAGGCGGAGATGCCCACCCTCTTCAAGACAGTCGTCCTCCCCTACCTCGACCCCGAGCCCGACCTCACGCCGCTCAGCGACGCGATCGCCTGGGACGAGCTCCAGCAGGAAAACGCCGAGCTCGTGTTCGAGCCCGTGCCCTTCGATCACCCGCTCTGGGTCCTCTACTCATCGGGCACCACCGGCCTGCCGAAGGCGATCGTCCATGGTCACGGCGGCATCCTGCTCGAGCAGCTGAAGAAGCTCAACCTCCACGTCGACACGCACGAGGGCGACCGCCTGTTCTGGTTCACGACGACGGGATGGATGATGTGGAACTTCCTCGTCGGCGGGCTGCTGACCCCGGCGGCGATCGTCCTCTACGACGGCAACCCGGGCTCGCCGGATATGGGCGTGCTCTGGGACCTCGCCGAGAAAGCGGGCATCACGACCTTCGGCACCAGCGCAGCCTTCGTCGCCGCCTGCATGAAGGACGGGGTCGAGCCCGGCGAGGGCCGCGACCTCTCGCGCCTGCGCGCCGTCGGCTCGACCGGCTCCCCCCTCGCCCCCGAGGGCTTCGACTGGGTCTACGAGCACCTCGGCGCCGGCACCTGGCTGTTCTCGACCAGCGGCGGCACCGACGTCTGCACCGCCTTCGTCGGCGGCGTCCCGACCCTCCCCGTCTACCGCGGCGAGCTCCAGGGCCGCGCGCTGGGCTGCCGGGTCGAGTCCTGGGACGAGGAGGGCAACAGCGTCGTCGGCGAGGTCGGCGAGCTGGTGATCACCGAGCCGATGCCCTCGATGCCGGTCTTCTTCTGGAACGACGAGGACGGGTCGCGCCTGCGCGCCGCCTACTTCGAGTTCTTCCCCGGCAAATGGCGCCACGGCGATTGGATCGAGATCACCGAGCGCGGCACCGCGATCATCTACGGCCGCTCCGACTCGACCATCAACCGCGGCGGCATCCGCATGGGCACCAGCGAGATCTACCGCTCGGTGCTGGCGATCGACGAGATCACCGACGCGCTCGTCGTCGACGTTCCCCGCGACGGCGCCGAGAACTGGATGCCGCTGTTCGTCGTCCTCCGCAACGGCGCCGCGCTCGACGACGAGTTGATCAAGCGCATCGCCACGGGAATCCGCAACGACTGCTCCCCCCGCCACGTCCCAAACGAGGTCTTCGCGATCGCCGAGGTGCCGCGGACGCTGAGCGGCAAGGTGCTCGAGGTCCCGGTCAAGAAGATCCTCATGGGCACGCCGATCGAGAAGGCGGCGAGCCGCGACTCGCTCGCCAACCCCGCCGCGCTCGACTACTTCGTCGAGCTGGCGGCCAAGGCGCCCAGCTAAGGAGCGAGCGCGGCGGCGATGTTGAGCCGTCCGCCGGTCGCGACTTTGCCGCTCAACGCCGGCAGCTGGGTGACGCCGCCGAGGATCGCGTCGCGCACCTCGGCGACGGAATCCAGCGGATGCCGGGCCCAGACCAGCGCCGCGGCGCCGCTCACCTGCGGCGCCGAGAACGAGGTGCCGTCGAGGTACGTATAGGTGTTGGTGCTCGCCTCGCAGGTGAGATTGACGTTGTCCACATAGGCGCCGTCCCCGCGGACCGAGCCGTCGGTCTTGAGGCGGAAACGAAGGAACACCGGGTTGTGGCCGCTGAAGCGCGCCGGCAGGAAGGAGAAGCGGTTGCCACGGCGGCGGCCGCTGTAGTGGTGGAGGTTCGTGTAGCGCTTGCCGTCGACAGAGGCCTCGACCACTAGCCGGTCGTGGCCCTTCTGCGTCCTCACCTTGAGGAAGTACTCGAGTGCGCATCCCTTGCGCTCGCTGAGGTCGATCGGCTGGGAACGAATCCAGCTGTTGGTGTTGTTCTGGTAGCGGCCGTGCGGAGAGTCCGCGATCGAGAGGCCTCGCTTCAGCCGCCGCGTCAGCCGCCACCTGCGACCCTGACCGCCGGTCTTCCAGCGCTCGCGCAGCGGCAATGCGCCGAACGAGTCGCGCAGCGATGACGATTCGCCGCCCGGCGGGTAGGTACTGAGGATGTTCTCCCCGGGCGCCGCCAGGTCGACCGAGGCGGGGCCGATGTTGGAGAAAGTCGAGAGCCGGTCGCGCTGGTCGGTCGAGGCCACGCAAATCAGATTCGGCGACGGGTAGGCACAGGGATAGATCGGGTCGGCGTCGACGTTGATGTGCTCGTTGCCGGCGGCCGCGACGAAGAGGACGTCGGGGGCGCCGTCGATCGCGGCCTTCTCCGACGCCGAGAGCTGGTTCGACCCGGCGCTGTAGTTGACGACCCTGGCGCCCTCGGCCTTTGCGTAGTCGAAGGCCGCGACCTCGCCGGCGAGCGTCAGCGGCGCGCGCAGCGGCATCAGCGAGACGTCCCAGTTGACGCCGGCGATGCCGAGCCCGTTGTTGCCCTCGGCGCCGATGATCCCCGAGATGAAGGTGCCGTGGCCCTGGTCGGGGTCGATCGTGTCCGACGGGTTGTCGTCGTGGTTGGCGAAGTCCCAGCCGTGGACGTCGTCCACGTAGCCGTTGAGGTCATCGTCGATCCCGTTGCCGGGGATCTCACCAGGATTGGTCCAGATGTTGCCGGCGAGATCGGGATGCGTGAACGAGATTCCCGTGTCGACGACCGCGACCTTGACGCCGGCGCTTCCGGTGGCGAGGTCCCAAGCGCCGGTCGCGCTCTCGTCCGCCCCCGGAAGGCCGTGCTGGCCGAACACCGCCTGGCCGGTGTTGCGCAAGCTCCACTGCTCGCGAAGGAGCGGGTCGCTCGGGATCGAGAACATCTCGCGGCGCCAGTTGGGCTCGGCGTAGAGCACGTCCGGCTGCTGCTCCAACTGATCGATGCCCCGGGAGACGGAAGTGCCAGCCGGCAGGTCGACGAGGCGCAGCCCCGATACCGCCGGCAGCGCCTGCTCGACCGAGGCGCCATCGGCACCCAGCAGAGAGCGTACCTCGGCTCCCGGCAGGCTCGGCTTGAAGCGCACCAGCGCCTCGCCGGGAACGAACGAGTCGAGACCGCTGTGCTTCGCGCTCACGTAGGAGCTCGCGGAGGCTGAACCGGTGGCGAGGGCAAGCGCCGCGGTAACCAGCAGCCCCGCCTTGGCGATGGCCTTCATCGTGGTTTCAACACTGGAACAGGGTGTTCAGACCGGCGTCACGGGGTTGTGACGCTCGGCGAAACGGCGGTCCTTGTGCTCGACGAGGGCGTAGCGCTGAACGAGCTCGTCACGCAGGCGGTCGGGCTCGATCACCGCGTCGACGACAAGTTCCGAAGCCAAATGGAGAATGTCGATGTCCTCCGAGTACTCGGCGCGCTTCTCCTCGATGAACCTGGCGCGCTCAGCCTCGTCTTCGATCTCCTGGATCTGGTTGAAGAAAACGGCGTTGATCGCCGCCTCGGGCCCCATGACCGCGATCGACGCGGTCGGCAACGCCAGGCAGCAGTCGGGATCGAACGCTGGGCCCGCCATCGCATAGAGGCCTGCGCCGTAGGCCTTGCGGACTATCACCGAGATCTTCGGCACCGTCGCCTCGGAGACGGCGCTGATCATCTTGGCCCCGTGGCGGATGATTCCCTGGCGCTCGACGTCGGTACCGATCATGAATCCCGGCACGTCGGCCAGGAAGAGCAACGGCACGTTGAAGGCGTTGCAGTTCCAGATGAAGCGGGCGGCCTTGTCGGCCGAGTCGACGAACAGGACGCCGCCCTTGTGTTTGGGCTGGTTGGCGACGATGCCGATCGCCCGGCCCTCGAGCCGCGCGTAGCCGACGACGATCTCCTTCGCCCAACGGGCGTGGACCTCGAAGAAGGTGCCCTCGTCGACGACGGTGTCGATCAGCTCCTTGACGTCGTACGAGGCCTTCTCGTCGGCGGGCACGATCTCGGAGATCGGGGTAGTCGACGCCGGAGCTGCCGGGGGCGCCGTCGGCGGCGCCTCGCGCCAGTTCTCAGGCAGATAGGAGAGATAGCGCTGGGCGGTGTCGATCGCGTCCTCGTCGGACTTCGCCAGGAAGTGCCCGCAGCCCGAGACGCTTGTGTGCATCCGGGCGCCGCCCATCTCCTCGAGCGTCACCTCCTCGCCGATCACCATCTGGGCCATCCGCGGCGAGCCCAGGTACATCGAGGCGTTGCCGTCGCGCATGATCACGATGTCGCAGAACGCCGGGATGTAGGCGCCGCCGGCGGCGCTCGGCCCGAACAGCAGGCAAACCTGGGGCACCTGGCCCGAGAGCCGCACCTGGTTGTGGAAGATCTTGCCCGCGCCGCGGCGGCCGGGGAACATCTGGACCTGGTCGGTGATCCGGGCGCCGGCGGAGTCGACGAGATAGATGATCGGGACCTGGTGCTCGAGGGCGCGCTCCTGGACGCGGAGGATCTTCTCGACGGTCTTCGGACCCCACGAACCGGCCTTGACGGCGGGATCGTTGGCCATCAGCGCCACGGTCCGGCCGCCGACGGTGGCCATGCCGGTGACGACACCGTCGGCGCCGAGCCCCTCCTGCTCCCAGTTCGCGAGCAGCCCTTCCTCGGCGAACGAGCCGGCGTCGACGAGCTTGGCGACGCGGTCCCGGACCGGCAGCTTCTCCTGCTCGATGACCTTGCTGCGGTGGCGCTCCGGCCCGCCCTCCAGAGCCGCCTCGAGGGCTGGCTTGATGTCGGTCAAGGGCTACCCCTTGGACTTCGAGGAGCTGGTCTTGCGACGCCGACCGCGCTTTGACTGCGACTTCTCGTCTTCGATCTCTTCGGCGGCCTCGTTCCCGTCGAGGTCGGCCTCGTCATCGGGCTCGGCGTCGAAGACCTCCTCGCTGTCACCGTTTGCCTCGATGTCGACCAGCTCGGTCTGCGCGAGCTCCTCGACCTCGCCCTCGCCGTCGCGGGCGAGGGGATCGAGCTCCTCGGGGGTGGCGAAGGCATCGTTGCCCGCGCTGGGCTTGTAGCGGCCGACAGCATCCGCGAGGGCGCCGCCGAGCTCCTCCATCTCGGCGATCACCTTGTCGCGGTTGCCTGCCAAATCGCTGATCAAAGACTCGACGTCGCTGCGGCGGCTGACGCCCTCGGCGATCGTGCGCTGGGCCTGGGCCTCGCCGGCGGCGATCGTCTCGCGAGACTGCTGCTCGGCCTGGGCCTTGGACTCGGCCGAATGGTCGGCGGCGCCCTGGCGGGTCTCGGTGGCGTAGGCGTCGGCCTTCTCCCGAGTCTCCTTGGCGTAGGCGTCGGCGCCCGCGCGGGCCTCGGCCGCATAGGCGTCTGCTTCCTTGCGAGTCTGATCGGCGTCGGCCGCGGCCTGGGCGCGCAGCTCCTGCGCCTCCTGCTCGGCCTCGCCGCGAATCTCCTGGGCGCTCTGCTCCGCCTCGGCAAGAATCGCGCCGGTGCGCTGTCCGACGCGCTCGAGCTCGCGGCGCACGGTGTCGGAGCGTGCCTGGTCGCCTCCCCCGGTCTCGAGCCAGTCGGCCAGCCGGTTTAGGAACTTCTCGACCTCGCGCTTGTCGTAGCCGCGACGCTCGTCCGGGAAGGTCGCTTTGCGAATCCGTTCAAGTGATGTCTCGTCAACCGCCATGGATCCCTCCGCAGTTTGCCGGTTTCAGCCTTGTCCGGCCATCAGCCCACCTCGGCTGCAACCGGCTTATCACCCGAGTAATCGTAGAACCCTCTACCCGTTTTCTTGCCGTAGTTGCCTGCACCTACCAACTTCTTCAAGGTTTCCGGCTGGGCGAACCGCTCCTCGCCGTAGGCGTCGACCATGACATCGGCGATCGCCGCGAGGGTGTCGAGGCCGACGAAGTCGGCGAGGGTCAGCGGACCCATCGGGTGGCTGGCGCCGGCCATCATCCCGGCGTCGATGTCTTCGATCGATCCGACTCCCTGCTCGTAGGCGCGAATCGCGTCGAGCATGTAGGGCACCAGCAGGCGGTTGACGATGAAGCCGCGGTTGTCGCCGGCGGCGACGTTGGTCTTGCCGAGCTCGTTGCCGACCTCGAAGCCGAGGTCATAGGCGGCATCCCCGGTGCCCTCGGCCTTGACGACCTCGAGCAGCGGCATCACCTGCGGCGGGTTGAAGAAGTGGAGCCCGAGGAACTGCTGGGGGCGCTTTGTCGCCGCGGCCTGGTCGGCGACCGAGAGCGAGGAGGTGTTGGTGGCGAAGGTCGAGTCGTCTTTGACGATGTCATCGACCTCCTTCCACATCTCGAGCTTGGAGTCGAGGTCCTCGGTGATCGCCTCGATCACGAGGTCGCAGTCGGCGAGGTCGGCGTAGTCGAGCGTGCCCTGAATCCGGCCCCTGACGGCGTCGGCGTCGTCCTGGGTCAGCTTCTCCTTCGAAACGGCCTTGCCCAGCTGCTTGTCGATCCGCGCCAGGCCCTTGTCGAGGGTGTCCTGATCGACTTCGCGAACGACGACCTCCCAGCCGTTCTGGGCGCAGATCTGGGCGATTCCATGGCCCATCAAACCGCAGCCGAGCACTCCAACCTTGTTGATCGCCAAGTCTCTTCTCTCCTTAGTCAGTTAGGGGTGACGCCGAGCTTCTCGGCCATGCCTTCGACAACGGCGTTGAGCGCGCTCAGCGGGCGGATCATGACCATCAACTCGCGGATCCTGCCGTCGCCGTCGAAGCGAAGGATGTCGACGCCGTTCAGGTCGCGGTCGCCGACACGCGCTTCGAAAATCAGTGTTGCGGTGTCGCCGTCCTCGATCTGGTCCGTGTAGCGGAAGTCCTCGAAGATCTGGACGACGGCGCCGAGCACGACACGCATCGCATCGCGGCCCTCGTAGGGCTTGAAGACCGCCGGGCTGACGAACCGCGGCTCGTCGCTGAACAGCTCGTCGACGGCCGAGAAATCCTTGGCCTCTGCGGCCTTTCTGAAGGCGTCGCTCTTCACGCGGCGGGAGTCTACGGGGGAGCCGGTCAGCGATGCCAATCGACTGGCCCGGCGACCAGGACGTGCGCCCCGAGCGGCCGCCCGAGAACCTTCTGGGCCTCGGCCGAGGCCTCGATCAGCTTCGGCAGCTCGACACCGGTCGCGACCCCCATCTCCTCGAGCATCGAGACCAGGTCCTCGGTCGAGATGTTGCCGGTCGCGCCCGGTGGAACCGGGCAGCCGCCCAGCTCGCCGAAGCTGGATTCGAAAGAGTCGATGCCTGCCTCGAGCGCGGCGAGGACGTTGGCGAGGCCCTGGCCGCGGGTGTTGTGGAAGTGGGCGGTCAGCTCCGAGTCGCCGAGGCGCTCACGGGCGGCCGGGAAGAACTCGCGGACCTGAACCGGGTTCGCCATCCCGGTGGTGTCGCCGAAGGCGATCTCCTCACAGCCGGCGCCTGCGAGCCGCTCGGCTATCTCGAACACGCGCTCCCGGGGCACGTCGCCCTCGTAGGGACAGCCGAACGAGGTCGAGATCACCCCCTCGCAGCGCAGCCCCTCCCCTTTCGCCCTCGCGATCACCCGACCCAATCCATCGAGGGATTCTTCGACTGAGCGGTTGACGTTCTTCTGGTTGTGGGTCTCCGAGGCCGAGAGGAAGAGATTGACCTCGTCGAAGCGGTCCCTATGAGGCAATGCGTTCTCGAGCCCCTTTTCGTTGGGGATCAGCACCGAGTAGGCGACGTCGTCGCGTGGCTCGAGGCCGTCCAGAACCGCGTCGGCGTCGGCGAGCTGGGGGATGACGTCGGCGCGGACGAACGAGGTCACCTCCATCCGCTTCAGCCCCGAGTCCGCGAGCAGGCCGATCAGCCGCAGCTTGTCGACGGTCTCGATCACCTCGGGCTCGTTCTGGAACCCGTCGCGAGGCCCGACCTCGCGGATTCGGACGTTCTTGGGCAAAGCCGCGGACATGCCTTCAGGCTAGCCGGAGGGGTTGATGACCCTGCGCTCGTGGGTGCCGACGCCGATCGTGCGGTCGCCCTCGGTCACCTCGACCTCGAAGCGGAGCTTGCGGTCGTCGAGGAACTCCTTCAGCGTCGCGCGGGCTTTGCACTCGGCCCCTTCGGCGGCCGCGCCGACGTGCTTGATGCAGACCTCGAAGCCGACGGTGACCTGTCCCTCGGGGAGCTGCTCGAGCGAGAGGATCGCCGCGGTGCGCTCCATCATCCCGATCATTCCCGGCGTCGAGAGGACTGCCGAGCCGAGCGTCCCGCCTACGTCGGTCAGCAGCCGGTCCTCGGCCGTGAAGTCGTCGACTCGCTCGGCACCGATCTCGACGCTCATCCGACCATCCCCATCCCGCCCGAGACCCCGAGAATCTCTCCGGTGACGTAGGAAGCGTCGTCTGAGGCGAAAAAGGCGACGGCCGCGGCGACCTCCTCCGGCTGGCCCATGCGGCGCAGCTGGGTACCGGCCTTCATGTTGTCGATGATCTTCTCGCCGATCTCGCCGAACTCGAGCGCCTGCATCAACAGCGGCGTCTCTATCGGGCCCGGGGCGATGCCGTTGACGTTGATGTTGAAGCGGGCGCCCTCGCGGGCCATGACCTTGGTGAAGGCGATCACGCCACCTTTGGCTGCCGAATAGACGGCCGAGCCCTTGGAGCCGACGCGCCCCGCCTCCGAGGCGATGTTGACGATTCGCCCGTAGCCGGCCTGCTGCATCCCCGGGAGAACGGCTGAGGTGCAGTGCAGAACGCCCTTGAGGTTGACGTCGAGCACGATGTCCCACTGCTCGGGCGTGGTCTGGTGGAAGAAGCCGAACTGGTCGGTGCCGGCGTTGTTGACGAGGATGTCGAACGGCCCCGCGGCTTCGGCGGCGGCGTTGGCCGAGTCGAGGCTGGTGACGTCGAGCTCGACAACCTCGGCGTCGATCTCGCCCGCGACCTCCTTGGCGACGTCGACCTTGAGGTCGCCGATGACGACATCGGCGCCCTCGGCGGCGAGCCGCCGCGAGATCGCGGCGCCGATGCCCTGGGCACCGCCGGTGACAAGTGCTTTTCGCCCCTCCATCCTCATCGTCGCTGCGGCAGCATATTTGGCCCGGTCCTACACTGGCGCGCGCATGGCCGACGAGACGATCCCGATCATCGGCGCCACCGGCGCCTTGGGCTACGGACTGGCGCTGCGCCTCGCCAGGCAAGGCCATGCGATCGCGATCGGCTCGCGCAGCGCCGAGCGCGCCGAGCAGGCAGCGGTCGGGCTCGCCGCGGCCGCGCCCGAGGCCAAGATCGAGGGCCTCGTCAACGAGGAGGCCGCCAAGCGGGGCCCAATCGTCTTCCTCACCGTCCCCTTTCGCGCCCAGTCCGAGACCCTCAACAACCTGCGCGAGGCGCTCGAGCCCGGGCAGCTCCTCGTCGATTGCACGGTCCCGACTGCCGCCGCCGTCGGCGGCAAGGCGACCCGTACGCTCGGCGTCTGGCAGGGCTCCGCCGCCCAACAGGCGCAGGAGATGGTCCCCGAGGGCGTCACCGTCGTCTCGGCCCTCCACACGGTGAGCGCCAAGGCGCTGACGGAGGGCGAGCCCCTCGACGAAGACGTGCTGATCTGCGGCGAGAAGAAAGCCGACAAGGCGCGCGTCGCGAAGCTGGTCGGCGAGATCGAGGGGCTGCGGCCGGTCAACGCCGGCGGCCTCGAGGCGTCGAGGTACGTCGAGCAGCTGACGCCGATGCTGATCGGCATCAACGTCCGCTACAAGGCCCACGCCGGCGT
>JAWVFN010000093.1:0-4952 GCA_033855935.1 Solirubrobacterales bacterium
CGGCATCCAGCGCGTCCACCACACCGTCGAGACCTCGCAGTCCTACTCCCCCGAGGTCTCCTCGACCGTCCGCTACGAAGGCCGAGTGTGGACGATCGACGCCGTCAAGGAGGCCGGGCTCGAGACCTGCGTCGGCGGCATCCTCAACCTCGGCGAGAGCAAGCGCCAGCGGGTCGAGATGGCCTTCGAGCTGACCGAGATCGACCCCGACTCGGTGCCGATCAACCTGCTCAACCCGCGCTCCGGCACCAAGTTCGGCGACCGCGAGATGATGGATCCCTGGGAGGTCGTCCAGTGGGTCGCGATCTTCCGCCTGATCCTGCCCAATGCCCTATTCAGGTTGTGTGGGGGCCGGGTCGAGAACCTCGGCGACTTGCAGCCGCTCGCCGTCAAGGCCGGCCTCAACGGCGTGATGATGGGCAACTTCCTGACCACACTCGGCGTCGAGCCCGCCGAGGACCGCGAGATGTTCGAGGAGCTCGGCTTGAACGTCGCCCGCCAGGAAGACAACGGCGCCAACCCCCGCCCCGACAACCGCTCCGGCTGGCTCGAGGGAGAGACGCCCGAGACGCCGATCGACGAGCTGATCGACAGCCAGGCGGACGCCAACTTCTGGGATCCCTCCACGCAGCTCCGCGTGATCAAGACCAAGGGCAAGACGCCTCCCTACCCCTCTGAGGAGAAGGCGCCGGCAGGCTGGGGGGACTAGTGCTCGACATCGAGGCTCGGCTCGCCGAGCTCGAAGAGTCGGGGCTGCGACGAAGGATGAGGGTGATCGAGGGTCCCCAGGGCCCACGGGTGCTGCTCGACGGCCGCCCGGTGCTGCTGCTCTGCTCCAACAACTACCTCGGGCTCGCCGACCACCCGCGGGTTCGGGGTGCCGCTGCCGAGGCCGCGATGCGGCTCGGAACGAGCGCCGGCGCCTCGCGCCTGATCTCGGGGAACATGACACTCCACGGTCGGCTCGAGCAGCGTCTCGCCGAGTTCAAGGGGACCGAATCGGCGCTGCTCTTCGGCTCGGGGTACCTCGCCAACACCGGCGCCGTCGCCGCCCTCGCCGGCGAGGGCGAAGTCGTCTTCTCCGACGAGCTGAACCACGCCTCGATCATCGACGGCTGCCGCCTCGCCAGGGCCGAGACCTTCGTCTACCGACACGCCGACGTCGAGCACCTCGCCTGGGGACTGCGCAAAGCCGGGCCGCGCGCCTCGCTGATCGCGACCGACGGCGTCTTCTCGATGGACGGCGACATCGCGCCGCTGCCCGAGCTGCACGAGCTGGCGCGCGAGCACGGGGCGCGGCTGCTGGTCGATGAGGCCCATGGCACCGGCGCAATCGGACCGGGAGGGCGCGGCGCTGTCGCCGCTGCGGGTCTCTCCGGCGAGGTCGACGTCGTCGTCGGCACTCTCGGCAAGGCCCTCGGCGGCTACGGGGCCTACGTCTGCGGCTCCGAGCCACTCACCGAGTACCTGCTCAACACCGCGAGGCCGTTCATCTTCTCGACCGCCCTCCCCCCGAGCGCCGTTGCTGCGGCGACCGCGGCCCTCGATCTGCTCGCGGCCCGGCCGAAGCGAGTCGAGCGGCTGGCGGCCAACGCGGCGGCGCTGCGCGAGGCGCTCGCCGACGAGGGGCTCGAGGTCGGCGCCTCGCAGACCCAGATCGTGCCCGTGATAGTCGGCGATGCCGAGAGCGCGATGACGCTCTGCGAACGCGCGCTCGAGCGAGGCGTCTTCGCCCAGGCGATCCGCCCGCCGACGGTGCCCGAAGGCACCTGCCGCCTGCGCCTGACGGCGATGGCGACACACCGGGTCACCGAACTTCGTAAGGCGGCGAAGATCATCGGCGCCGCGGCTAGAGACCTTCCCGCAGCAACCGAGCCGCCGGCGCTCAAGCTCGCGGCTTGAACGGGGTCTTCGTCACCGGGACCGGCACCGAGGTCGGCAAGACCGTCGCCGCGGCGGCTATTGCACGCGCCCACGCCGCGGCGGGAGAGCGCGTCGCAGTCTTCAAGCCTGTGGTCAGCGGCCTCGACGAGGATGGCGAGGCCGACCACGAGCTGCTGCGGAGGGCGGCGAATTCGCGGCAGTCCGACGACGAGATCGCTCCCTACCGCTACGACCCGCCCGTTTCCCCCCACCTCGCCGCGGATATGGCCGGCGAGGAGATCGACCGCGATCGCCTGGTCGCCGCGGTCCACAAGGCCGCGGCATCGGGCTTCCTCGTCTGCGAGGGCGTCGGCGGCTTCCTCGTGCCGCTGACGCGCGAATACCTCGTCCGCGACTTCGCCTGCGACGTCGGGCTACCGGTGGCGATCGCGGCGACGCCGGGGCTGGGCACGATCAACCACACGCTGCTCACGATCGAGGCGGTCCGCGGCGCGGGCCTGGAGGTCGCCTATGTCGTGCTCACGCCGTGGCCGAGCCGGCCCTCCCCGATGCAGGAGAGCAACCGCGCAACGATCGACACCACGGGCGAAGTTCGGGTGCTGACCCTCCCCGAGCTCGACCTCGCCGAGCCCGGAACCTGGCCGGCGCTGGGTTAACCGACTTCGGCGGCGGGCGTGACGGTGACGCCGGCCTCGCGCCGCTCGTCGCTCGGCCGCTTCGCCTTGGCGCCGCGCAACAGCGTCACCGAGACGACGAAGCCGATGGCGACGATCACGGCGGAGAGCAGCATCGCGCTCGCGAGCGCGTCGACGAAGGTCGATCGCGCCTGTTCTGAGCCGGTCGCGAGCCCCGCTGGATTGAAGCTCGAGCCGAGCTTGCTCTGGAAGATGGCGCCGGTCGCGGCGACGCCGACGCTGGCGCCGATCATCCGCGACATCTGCAGAACGCCGGAGGCGACACCCGCCTTCTGGACGCGAACCGCGTTCATCGCCGCGGTCGACATCGGTGACATGACCAGGGCGATGCCGCCTCCCATGAGGATGAATGGGACGAGCAGGCCGCTGTAGGTGGTGCTCGCGGTGATCGACGAGAACATGAACATCGAGGTCGCCAGCACCGCGAGACCGGAGCTCATCGGCCATACCGGGCCAAAGCGGTCCGAGAGCCGGCCGGCAATCGGCGCCACCGTGGCAACGACGAGCGTCGTCGGCAGGAACCGGATCCCGGCCTCGAGCGCGCCGTACCCGAGGATGTCCTGGAGGTAGAGCGCCATGAAGAAGAAGGTGCCCATCATCGCGAAGGTGATGATGAAAGCGACGATGTTGGAGCCGATGAAGTGTCGCGTCTTGAAGAGGGCGAACTCGACCATCGGCGCCTTCGAGCGCAGCTCGATCGCGACGAAGATGGCCAGAGCGGCGGCGCCGCCGGCGAGTAGGGCGAAGATCTGGGCGGACCCCCAGCCCCACTTGTTGCCCTCGATCAGGGCGAGGACGATCGCCGTCAGACCGGCGGTGAGGGCGACCACACCCGGGTAGTCGACCGTGCGGCCGACGCTGTCGTCGCGCGACTCACGGACGGCGAAGAGGGTCGCTGCCACGGCGCCGACAGCGACCGGAAGGTTGATGAAGAAGATCGCCCGCCAGCTCACGTACTCGGTGAGGAAGCCGCCGACGACCGGGCCGATCGAGAGCGCCAGAGCCGAAACGCCGGCCCAGGTGCCGATCGCCTTGCCGCGCTCCTCGGCCGGAAAGGCGTGGGTGATGATCGAAAGCGTGGCCGGCATCATCAGTGCCGCGCCGATTCCCTGGATCGCGCGCGAGCCGATCAGCATCGTGCTGTCCTGGGCAAGCCCCGCCGTCGCCGAGGTAAGGGCGAAGATGATCACGCCGGCGAGGAACATCCGGCGGCGGCCGAAGATGTCGCCGAGCCGCCCGCCTGTGGCGATCAGGACGGCGAAGGTGAGCGTGTAGCCGTTGATGACCCACTCGAGCTGCGAGATCTGCGCGTGGAGGTCGCGCTGGATCGAGGGCAGGGCGACATTGACGACGGTGTTGTCGAGCATCACCATGAACAGCGCGAAGCACATCGCCCCGAGCGTCCACCACTTGCGGTTGTCGTCCGTGATCAGTTGCTTGTAGCGGGTCATTTCGAAGCTCTCCTTGCTTGAAGTTCGTAGGTCTTGGCGATCTCCGGCCGCTCGAGCAGCAGCTCAAGGGCCGCGTCGAGCTTGCGGCGCTCGGCGGGGTTGAGATCCGCGACGAAGCTCTCGAGGCCTTCGAGGCGGGCGGCGATCAGCCGGTCGGATACCTCGCGGCCGTCCGGCGTCAAGGACACGCGGCGCACCCGGCGGTCGCTGATGTCCTCGATCCGGGTAACGAGCCCCTTCTTGACGAGGCCGTCGACCGCACGACTCGCCGACGGCAGCGAGATACCGAGGCGCTCGGCGACGAAGTTGATCGCTGAGGGCTCGCCGTCGTCATCGCCGGCGACGGTGACAAGCGCCTTCATCTGCACGAAGCTGAGGCCGCTCTCGTCGATGGCGCGGATCGCGCCGCCGCCGTCGGAGCCCATCGTGCACATCATCAGGGTGCCGAGGCGGAGCGCCAATTCGCGATCCTCGGCGGCACTCGCCCCCCCTTGCTCGGCTTTCTTGGTCGCGGTCGGTTCCATGCGGTGATGAAAAGGTTACAGACAAGAAAGTATTTCGCAAGTGAAAGCTTGTGTGAGGAGCGTCACAGAGCGAGATAGAACATTCCGACCGAGGGCGGATCTAGTTTTCTCCTCAGCTCAGGGATGGCAAGACAAATTCAGCCTGACACTCACGTCTGGCACCCCTTTACGCAGATGCGCGATTGGGAAGCGGAGCCCCATTTGCGGATCGAGCGCGCCGAGGGCACTGAACTGATCGATGACGAGGGCCGCAGCTATCTCGATGGGGTCTCCTCGTTGTGGTGCAACGTCCACGGCCACCGCCATCCGTCGATCGACGCGGCGATCCGCGAGCAGATGGACCGCGTCGCGCACTCGACGATGCTCGGCCTCTCCCATCCCGTCGGCGAGGAGCTCGC
>JAWVFN010000094.1:0-3546 GCA_033855935.1 Solirubrobacterales bacterium
CGCCTCGTCCTCGCCCGCCTGCACGCCGGCTACGCCGAGCGCTTCGACCGCCGCCTGGGCTCGCCCGAGGAGCGGATCGCCTCCGAGCGCCGCGAGCTCGGCATCGACCACGCCCTCGTCGGCGGAGTTCTCGCCCGGCGCTGGCGCCTGGCGCCGGCGATGGCGACGGCGATCGAGCGCCACCACTCCGACGAGGGCGGCGTCGCCGGCATGGTCCGCCTCGCCGACATGCTCGCCGCGCACCTCGAGGGCACCCCGACGAGCCTTCAGCGCATGCTCCGCACCGCCGCCGCCTGTGGCCTCGACGAGTCCGGGCTGCGCGAGCTGATCTACCGCCTGCCGCGCGGCGGCCCCCAGCGGCGCCGCTCGAGCACACCCTGCCCGCTGTCCGCCCGCGAGCTCGAGGTTCTCCGCGGCCTCGCCGAGGGCAAGGTCTACAAGCAGATCGCCCTCGAGCTCAACCTCTCCGCCAGCACCGTGCGCAGCCACCTGCACAACGTCTACGGCAAGCTCGGGGCCCTCGACCGCGCTCAAGCGGTCCTGATGGCGACCGAGCACGGCTGGCTCTAGCGTCGCCTTCGGCTCTCCCAGACGACGATCCCGAATATCCCGATCGAGTCGATGAGGACGTCGATCGGCGTTCCGTGGCGGCCGTGGACGAAGTGCTGGTGGTACTCGTCGCTGATCGCGTAGAGGACCGAGATGACCACGGCTGAGAGCATCGGCCGCGGGACCGTCCCGCGCAGCGCCCGGAACCAAAGCCAGGTCAGCAGCGCGTAGCTCGAGGCGTGGACGATCTTGCGGCCGATCAGGTCCAGAGTGCCGAGGCCGCTGTTGAGGTCTGACTGCGCCGAGAGCGCGAAGATCAGCGCCATCAGCGCCACCGGCGCGAGCGACCGGCGCAGCGATCTGGAGTACGCGGGGCTCACAACGACCGCGGATTCTTGTACAAGAGGTGCGAGCCGATGATCTCGATCACCTCAAAGTCGCGCTACGCCGTCGTCGCGATGGCCGAGCTGGCACAGTCCGGCCCCGACCCGGTGCCGATCAGCCAGGTCGCCGAGCGCCGCAACATGCCGGTCCAGTTCCTCGAGCAGCTGTTTTCGACCCTGCGCCGCTCCGGCCTGCTGGTCAGCCAGCGCGGCGCCAAGGGCGGCTACCGCTTGGCCCGCCCGGCCGAGGAGATCACCGTCTTGGAGGTCGTCCAGGCCCTCGACGGCGTCATCGGCGAGGAGGGCAAGGAGGCCGGGGGCATCTGGGCCGAGGGCGTAGAGGCCCTGCGCTCGATCTTCCGCGAGACGACGATCGCCGACATCGCCGAGCGCCAGGCCGAACAGGCCGGGCCTCGGATGTATTACATCTAGTTACGCGGCGCCTAGGGCGACAGGGCCTGCTGGCCGCACTCGGTGCCGACCTGGCGCACCTTGGCGTTGAGGTCCGCGGGCCTCTTGCCGGCCTTGAGCGCGGCGAGGTCTGCGGGGGTGATCACCGTGTGGAGCTTGTTGACGATGCAGGCCGCCGCCTGGTCGGGCACACCCTGTTTCTTCAGCTGAGAGCTGATCGTCGCGAAGAACAGGTCGATAACGGGGTCGCCGGTGCTGCTCGGTGTGGTCCCGGTCGCGTTCGTGCCGGTCGAGGACCCGGGCGTGGTCGTGGTGTGCGGCGAGCTCATCGAGACGCTGTCGATCTTCCACTTGCCGCCCTGCTTGAGGAAGATGGTGCTCAGGACCTCGCCGTCGCCGGCGCCTCCGATCAGCTTGATGTCGCCGCTCGCCTTGTCGCCGTTGACGGAGATGTTCGTCACGTCGACCGAGTCGGGGTTGGTGCTGGTCTCCTCGGCGTTCTTCTTGCACTGGGCGATCGAGCCGCGGTAGTAGACCTGGACGAAGTGACCGGTGAGGAGCTCGTCGCAGCTCGCGGGGTCGTTGCCGGTCAGAGCCCGGTCGGCTACCGAGCGGATCTGGTCCGTGTCGCTGGAGCCCGAGCCTCCGCCGCAGGCAACGAGGCCGAGGGACGCGACCAGAGCGACTACTGCAAGCGGGAAAACGCGGTTCATGGCCGCGGCAGGCTACCTTGCGCGAATGACGCCCGCAGAGGGAACCGCGCCGCAAATCGGCGATGAGGCATCGGCGACCGTCGGCAACACGCCGATGGTCCGCCTCGGGCGCCTCGGCGAGGGGCTGGGCGGCGAGGTCGTCGCCAAGCTCGAGTACTTCAATCCGGGTGGCTCGGTCAAGGACCGAATCGGCGTGGCGATGATCGATGCCGCCGAGGAGGCGGGGGAGATCGAGCGCGGCCGCTCGGTGATCGTCGAGCCGACCTCCGGCAACACCGGCATCGCGCTGGCGCTGGTCTGCGCGGTCCGCGGCTACCGTCTGATCCTGACGCTTCCGGAGGGCATGACGCGCGAGCGCTCCTCGCTGCTGCGTGTCTACGGCGCCGAGGTCTACGAGACGCCGTCGATGGGCGGCATGAACGAAGCGGTCGAGCTCGCCCGCCAGCTCAAGGAGAAGCACGACGGCTACATGCCCCAGCAGTTCTCAAACCCGGCCAACCCAGAGATCCACAAGCGGACGACCGCCGAGGAGATCTGGGCCGATCTCGACGGCGAGATCGACGCCTTCGTCGCCGGCGTCGGCACCGGCGGCACGATCACCGGCGTCGGCCAGCTGCTGAAGGAGCGCCGGCCGGAGTGCAAGGTCGTCGCGGTCGAGCCGAAGCTCTCGGCCGTGCTCTCTGGCGGCTCGCCGGGCGCCCACAAGATCCAGGGGATCGGCGCCGGCTTCATCCCCGAGGTTCTCGACCAGGACGTGATCGACGAGGTGATCACGGTCGATGACGAGGACGCGCTGGAGATGGCGCGCCGCGCCGCGCGCGAGGAGGGGCTGCTGGTCGGCTTCTCGGCCGGGGCGGCGATCGCCGCCGCGCTCGAGCTCGCCGCCCGCGGCGAGATGAAGGGCAAGCGGATCGCCGTCATCGTCCCCGACAGTGGGGAGCGCTACATGTCGCTTCCTTTCTTCCCCTGATGCTCGGCCTCGGAACTCTCAAGCGCGTGCTCGGAGAGGTCACGACCGACGTCAGCTCGGCCCGCGACCGCGATCCGGCCGCCCGCGGCGTCGGCACGCTCGAGATCCTCACCGGCTGGGCGGGGGTGCAGGCGCTGCTCGCGCACCGGGTCTCGCATGCGCTCTATGAGGCGAAGGTGCCGCTGGCGCCGAGAACGATCTCGTACACAACCCGCGCCGTGACCGGAATCGAGATCCACCCGGCGGTCAACATCGGCAAGGACTTCTTCATCGACCACGGCGCCGGCGTCGTCATCGGCGAGACGGCCGAGATCGGCGACAGCGTCACCCTCTACCAGGGCGTCACCCTCGGCGGCACCGGTTTTCAGCGCGGCAAGCGCCACCCGACGGTCGAGGACAACGTCACCGTCGGCTCCGGCGCCAAGCTGCTCGGCCCGGTGACCATCGGCCGCGGCGCCAAGATCGGCGCCAACACGGTCGTCATCGAGGACGTGCCGGCCGGGACCACGGTCGTCGGCAA